>CAJXLA010000113.1 GCA_913055795.1 uncultured Alcanivorax sp.
TGTGACGGTGAGCGACTCTACCTGCGCAAGGACAACGGCATGGTGCGCGATGTCTTTCACAATCGGCACATGCGGCGCCTGATCGGCAACATGGGCATCGGCCACGTGCGTTACCCCACGGCCGGCTCTTCCAGCTCCGCCGAGGCACAACCGTTCTACGTCAACTCCCCCTACGGCATTACCCTGGCGCACAACGGCAACCTGACCAATTCCGAGGAGTTGGTCGAGCATATCTTCAAAGCGGATCTGCGCCACATCAATACCACCTCGGACTCCGAGGTATTGCTCAACGTGCTCGCCCATGAACTTCAGGTACTGCACAAGCTCGACCCGCAGCCGGAAGATATCTTTCAGGCGGTGACGCGGGTCCACGAGCGCGTGGACGGCGCCTATGCCGCCGTGGCCATGATCACGGGTTATGGTTTGCTGGCTTTCCGTGATCCCAATGGCGTTCGGCCGGTATGCTTCGGCCGCCGGGATACGCCCGAGGGGCCGGAATACATGGTGGCGTCGGAAAGTGTGGCTCTGTCCGCGCTGGGCTTTGAGCTGGAACGGGATCTTGCCCCCGGCGAGGCGGTGTATATCACCGCTGATGGCGCGCTTCACTCTCAGCAGTGTGCACACAATCCCGAACTTCACCCCTGTATCTTCGAACACGTCTACCTGGCGCGTCCCGATTCCATCATCGACAACATTTCCGTATACAAGGCCCGCTTGCGCATGGGCGAAAAACTTGCGGAGAAAGTGGCACGCGAATGGCCGGAGCATGACATTGACGTCATCATCCCCATTCCCGATACCAGCCGCACCGCCTCGTTGCAGATGGCCAACCGGCTGGAAATCAAGTACCGCGAAGGCTTCATCAAGAACCGCTACATCGGTCGCACCTTTATCATGCCCGGCCAGCAACAGCGCAAGAAATCCGTGCGCCAGAAACTCAACGCCATCGGGCTGGAGTTCCAGGGCAAGAATGTCCTGCTCGTGGATGATTCCATTGTGCGCGGCACCACCTGTCACGAAATCATTGAAATGGCGCGGGAAGCCGGTGCCCGTAAAGTGTATTTCGCCTCGGCAGCGCCGCCGGTGAAATACCCCAATGTCTACGGCATCGACATGCCCTCGGCGTCGGAACTGATCGCCCATGGACGCACCATCAATGAAGTCTGCGAACTCATTGGCGCGGACGGGCTTATCTATCAGGACCTGGAAGATCTGGTTTCCACGGCCGGCGAGTGGAACCACGAAGTCGAAAGCTTCGACTGCTCGGTCTTCGACGGCCTCTATGTCACGGGCAATATCAGCCAGGAATATCTCGACCATGTGGAACGTCAGCGCAACGAGGCCGCCCGGGCGAAGCGTGATACCGCGCTGATCGATGACGAAGTGATTGACCTTCACAACGCGAGCTGAAGTCTATGACCGACCCGGACCACGCCGGCTGGAACACGGATACACAGGCCATTCGTACCGGCCAGTTGCCCACCGAGGAGCAGGCGCACTCGGAAGCGCTTTTCCTGACTTCCAGTTTTACCTATGACAGCGCCGCCCAGGCGGCGGCGCGCTTTGCCGGTGACGAACCGGGCAATATCTATTCGCGCTTCACCAATCCCACGGTGCGCTCGTTCGAGCAACGCCTCGCCGTGATGGAAGGCGGGGAAAGGGCCGTGGCCTTTTCGTCGGGCATGGCGGCCATTACCGCCACTTTTCTGGCCCTGCTCGCGCCCGGCGACCATGTCGTGAGCTCGCGCAGCGTCTTCGGTACCACCAATGTCGTCTTTGACAAGTATCTGAAGAAGTTCGGTATTGACGTAACCCTGGTGGACCTTGCCGACCCCGAACAATGGCGCGCGGCCATGACCGACGAAACCAAACTGCTGTACATGGAAACGCCGTCCAATCCGCTCAACGAAATCGGCGATATTGCCGCGTTGGCCCGGCTCGCACACGAGTACGATGCCGAGCTGGTGGTGGATAACTGCTTTTGTACACCTGCCTTGCAGAAGCCCTTTGACCTGGGCGCGGACATCGTCATTCACAGTGCCACCAAGTATCTGGATGGGCAGGGGCGTTGTGTGGGCGGGGCCGCCGTGGGCAGCCACGACCGCATGGAAGAGCTGCACGGCTTTGTGCGTTCGGCCGGATCCTGCATGAGCCCGTTCAATGCCTGGGTCTTTCTCAAGGGCCTGGAAACCCTGGGGTTGCGCATGCGTGCCCATTCGGAGAACGCGCGCCAGATCGCTGAATGGCTGCGCCACCAACCCGGGGTGCGGCGGGTGCACTATGCGGGCTTTGACGATCATCCCCAGCATGAACTCGCCGCCCGGCAGCAGCACGATTACGGTGCCGTGCTGGCCTTCGAACTGGAAGACAGCCAGAGGCGTGCGGACCGTCAGGCGGCGTGGCGTTTCATTGATGCCACGGAGATCTTCTCGATCACGGCCAACCTGGGCGATGTGAAGAGCACCATTACGCATCCGGCGTCCACCACGCATGGACGGGTGCCGGATGACGAAAAGCAGCGCAGCGGCATTTTCGAGAATCTGGTGCGCATTGCCGTGGGTCTGGAGGACGTGGACGACCTCAAAAGGGATCTGGCGCGGGGCATTGCCGCGCTGGGAGGCGAGGCCCGCTCATGAGCAAGGCATTACGACAATCCTTATCCAGTGTGGCCGGGGTGGTGCTCGGCAAGGAAGAACAGGTCCGGCTCGCCGTGGCCTGTCTGCTGGCGCGCGGGCACCTGCTGATCGAGGACCTGCCCGGCGTGGGCAAGACCACCCTGGCGCAGACCCTGGCTCGGGTGTTTTCCCTGCAGTACGGTCGAGTACAGTTCACCAGCGACATGCTGCCGGCGGACATTCTGGGCGTGTCCGTCTATGATCCGGACAACCGGGAGTTTCACCTCAAGGAAGGGCCCATCTTCACCCAGTTGCTGCTTGCCGACGAGATCAACCGGACCACACCCAAGACCCAGAGTGCATTGCTGGAAGCGATGGAGGAGCGCCAGGTAACCCTGGACGGAGTGACGCGGCCACTGCCGGACCCCTTCTTTGTGGTGGCCACGCAGAATCCCGTGACACAGACGGGCACATTCCCCTTGCCGGAGTCCCAGCTGGATCGGTTCCTCATGCGGATTTCCCTGGGGTATCCGGCGCCGGAGATGGAACGCGAGCTCCTTGCGGGCGGGGATCGCCGAGAGGCGGCGGAACAGCTGGAAGGCGTATTGCAGCCGCAGGATCTGGTCAAGCTGTCGCGGGCCGTGGAAAAGGTCCATGTCTCCGCGGATCTGGTGGATTATGTTCAGCGGATTCTGGAATACAGCCGTGCCTGCGGTGAATTCGTCTCCGGGCTTTCGCCGCGCGCCGGGCTGGGCCTGTTGCGGGCCGCCCGGGCCTGGGCGGTGCTGGATGGGCGCGATTACGTCATTCCCGAAGACGTGCAGGCGGTGCTGGGACCGGTCTGCGAACACCGCCTGCAACCCGTGGCGGGGGGTTCGGCCCTGGGTGCGGGGCAGCAGCTGCTGGAGGCCGTGCCCGTCGTGCGGGGCAGCTGATGCGCGCGCGCCTGCGGCAATGGTATGCGCGCTGGCTGCGTCGGCGTATACCGCCCGCGCAGCGGGTGGCTCTGGATCGCCGACGCATTTTCATCTTTCCCACCGGCTATGGTTTTCTTTTTCTGGCCATTGCCGCCATGCTCTTCATAGGCGGCATCAATTACGAAAACAACCTCATCATGGCCTTTTCCTTCCTGCTCACCAGCCTCTTTGTGATGGCCATCTTCCATACCTACCGCAATCTCTCCGGTGTGGTCCTGCGGGCCGGGGGTCAGGAACCCGGTTTCGCCGGCGGCCGGGGCAGTCTGGAAGTGGTGGTGGACGCCGGCGACCGCCGCTGGCACCGCAGCCTCTGGCTGCGCTGGCCCGGCGGTCATCAGCGTGAGCTCTCGGTGGGGCCGGGTGAGGAAATCAGTACCCTGCTGGATCTACCCCTGCCCCGGCGTGGACGCGTCGACCCGAATCGATTGCGTATCCACAGCCGTTATCCGCTGGGGCTGTTGCGGGCCTGGTCCCTGGTGGATCTGGACCACCGCTGTCTGGCCTGGCCCCGGCCGCTGCCGGGCGGCGCCTGTCCCGCCTCGGGCGGCAGCACCGATCAGGGCCAGCGTAACGCTGATGCCGGCAGTGACGATTTCCGGGGTTTGCGCGCCTATGTCCGGGGTGATTCGCTCCGCCTGGTGGACTGGAAGGCCTATGCCCGCGGGCAGGGGCTGAACACCAAACTCTTTTCCGATCCGGTGGAGGGCCGACGCTGGCTGGACTGGGACCAGCTTCCGGAGCTGGCGCCCGAATACCGCTTGCAGCGCCTCGCCTGGTGGGTGCTGGAACTGGACCGGCAGAACACCGCGTATGGACTGCTTTTGCCGGGTGTGGTGCTCGATCCCGGGCAGGGCCCCAACCATCGCCGCGCGATACTCGAGGCGCTGGCGTTGTATGGACTGGGGGAGGGTGACTGATGGCGCGCGTCTACCAGGTGCCCCGGCACGCCATGCTCTGGATGATGCTGGCCGTGATCCTGGCCGGCCTGCCGCATGTGATCACCGGGCCGGCCTGGCTCGGCGGCCTGCTGGTAGGGGCGGTGCTGTGGCGCTGGCTGATTCATCGCGGCCGGCTGCGCATGCCGCGGCGTGCCGTGCGGCTGGCCCTGCTGGGCGCCATGGTGGGCGGCATCTTCTATCACTTCGGTACGCTCTTCGGCCCCACGGCCGGTGTGTCGCTGCTGGTGGGCGCCTTCGCGCTCAAGCTGCTGGAGCTTTTCCGGCTGCGTGATGCCTATGTCGTGATCGTGCTGGGCTATTTCGTGCTGGCCACCACCTTTTTGCACCAGCGCGGCGCCCTGGCCGCACTCTATGTGCTCGTGGTGCTGGCCGTGGTTACCGCGGCACTGATCGGTATCAATCAGCCGGAATCCGGCGGCCGGGCCCGGGACCACATCAAACTGGCCGGCGTCATGCTGTTGCAGTCGTTACCACTGACGGTGCTGCTGTTTCTGATCATGCCCCGTATCGCACCGCTGTGGTCCATGGAAGCGGACGAATCACGCGCACGCACCGGGATGAGTGATTCCATGGCGCCCGGCGAAGTCAGTGATCTGTCGCAATCCGATGAACTGGCCTTCCGCGTCACCTTTGAGGACGAAGCGCCGCCCCGGGCGCAGCGGTACTGGCGTGGCATGACCTATACCCGTTTTGATGGCCGCCGCTGGAGGCAGGGCGGGCTGGGCGAGAGCTGGCGCACGCGCGACCTGTTTTTCCCCGGCCGAGGTTCGCCCCCGCAGTGGTGGGAGCAATGGCGCGATCAGCGCGCCCGCCCGACCTACACCTATCAGGTGGTCATGGAGCCGTCCCGGCGCCGATGGCTCTATGCCCTGGCCGTGCCTTTCTCCGAGACCGAGGATGTGGGCGTGGCTCGGGATTTCCGGCTGCTGCGCGAGAAAGAAATCGACAGCACCTTCGCCTACCGGGTAACCAGCTATCCGGAGATGCCCCGTGACTACCGCTTGACTGAGCGGCAGCGACAACGAAACCTGCAGTTGCCCGCGGGCTTCAATCCGCGCACACGCGCGCGCGCCGAGCAATGGCGCAGTGATGCGGCCACGGATCAGGCCTATATCCAGCGCATACTCGACTGGCTGGGCCGGGAGCAATTCTACTATACGCTCCAGCCGCCGGAGTTGGGCCGTAACACTGTGGACGAGTTTCTCTTCGATACGCGTCGCGGTTTCTGCGAGCACTATGCCTCGGCCCTGACCTTCATGCTGCGCGCGGTGGACATACCAGCCCGGGTGGTGGCCGGCTATCACGGGGGTGAGGCCAATCCCCTGGGCGATCATCTGCGTGTACGCCAGCGCGATGCCCATGCCTGGGTGGAAGCCTGGCTGCCGGGGCAGGGCTGGGTGCGTTTTGATCCCACCGCCGCCGTGGCACCGTCCCGGATCGAGTACGGGCTGGACCGGGCCCTGGAAGAGCAGGGCAGTCAGGGTGCCGGCGGCGTGCTGGACAATCTGGATCAGCTGCCGCTGATTCTGCAAATGGGATACCTGTCCGATTACGTGGAGTTCGCCTGGTACAAATGGGTACTCGGTTATGACCAAGGCGCGCGCCTGGAGCTGTTGACCGACTGGCTGGGCAAGGTCAATCCGGTGCGTGTGGGGCTGGCGCTGACCGCAGGGCTGGTGATCATTGTGCTGCCCCTGGCAGCCTGGATCCTGCTGCAACGTCGGGCACCGGGGTTGAGTGTCTGGCAGCGTGAGTACTGGCGCATGCTGGATCTGCTGCGCGGGGAAGGCATGCGTGTTCACCCGGGGGTAGCGCCGCGGGATCTGGTCGAACGGGTAGCACGGCGCAACCCGTCCGCCGCCGAGGCGCTCCAGACCTGGAGCCGGGACTATGAGCGCCTGGTGTATGGTCCGCACCCGGGGGACCGCGCGGCGCAGCAGCGCCTGCGGCGCGAGCGCCGGGTTGTGCGCCGGGCTCTGCGCCGGCGTTAATCAGCTTCTTTGCGCGCCAGCCTTGTCAGCCCGCGTCACGGATCAGTCCCACAAAGATCCCCTCGATCACCAGTTCGTCCGCGGAAACCCGCATGGGGTGATAGTTTTCATTGGCGGGCAGCAGCGTGGCGCTGTTCTTGTTGAGCTTGAGCGTCTTGACCGTCACTTCGTCATCCATGCGCGCCACCACGATCTGTCCCGAACGGGCCTCGCCGGTCTTGCGTACGGCGATGAGATCACCGTCGAAGATGCCGGCGTCGATCATGCTGTCGCCCTGTACGCGCAGCAGATAGGTGGGCCGTTGCCGGAACAGGTTCGACGGCACGGGTACCCGGGTTTCGATGTTCTCCACCGCCTCCACTGGCGAACCGGCGGCCACACGGCCCACCACCGGGAGTTCGTCTTCGTCCGGCCCTGCATCCAGCAGCCGAATGCCGCGGGAGCGGTCATTGTAGAGCTCGATATAGCCCTTGCGTGCCAGGACACGCAGGTGATCGGAGGCGGCGTTCTTGGATTGAAATCCCATGCGTTCGGCCAGATCCGCCCGGGTCGGGGACAGACCGGTTTCGCGCTGAAAGCCGCGGATGCATGCCAGCACCTCGCTCTGTCGTGCGGTCAGCGGCATGGTCATGGCAACTCTCCCAATCTGCGTTTTCTTGCACAATACCACGGTGCTGTCCCTTTGAACAGTGTTTTTCTGGCCAGCATTTGGCGATTGATTGCAAGGGGAACAGGCAATAGCATTGACGGAGACCGTTGGAAGGAGCAAAACCCGATGGAGCAAGTCAGCCGCACGGATTTTCCGCCGGAACGCATTCAGCGCCTGGTTTCCGGTATACCCTTTTTCAATGAAGTGTTACGCGATGACCGGGAACAATTCGACCGGCTCATGGAATTGTGCGAAATCCTGTTGTCGGAGCCGGGCGAGGCCGTGATCCGGCAGGGGGATTCGGACACCTACCTGTATTTCCTGCTACGCGGCCAGTTGGCGGTGGTCGCGCCGGGCAGCGATAACGAGGATGAGGTCATCAACTATGTCTCCCCGGGCGAGGTCTTCGGTACCCTGGCCATGATCCGGGGCATTCCCCGCAGCGCCACGCTCAAGGTGGACGAAAGTGCCCGCGAGGCCATCGTGGCGCGGCTGGATTATGTCTTCTTCAAGAACCTGCGGGATTTTTCCACTTTTTCTCTCGATACCAAGCTGGCGTTCTACCGGATGGTGATGAACAACATCCGCTGGACTCTGGAGGTCAACAAGATCCAGAATCCGGATCACGAACTGGTGGGCAAGTTGCGCAAGGTACCGGTCTTTACCGGGCCCAAGGGAACGCCGGAAGAGCTGGAATCCCTGTATGAACAGAGCAACACCCTGGCGGAAATACTCTGCGAGTGGAACGAGATGCCGCCCCAGGCGCCCAACATGCAGATGACCTGATTTTCCCCGGCGGTTCAACCTGCATCGCCTTCCTGGCGGTGGTCCACTTTGACGGCGAGCACGTCACAGTGCGCTCCGGGCACCACACCCCGAGCCGTGGACCCCAGCAGCAGGGCCAGGCCCGTACGGGTGTGACTGCCGATCACGATCAGATCTACGCCCAGCTCATCCGCCTTTTCCCGGATGCTCTTCTCGATGGCGCCCAGCTCCACATGGACATGATCGGGATCGATCTCGAACTGTTGCGCATAGTCCAGCGCGGTCTTGCGCGCCTGGTCCACCAGACCGCCCTGCAGGTCGGTCACGTCCATGGGGACATCGGCCCCATAGGCGAGGGCCAGGGGTTCGATGACGTGCATCAGGTGGAGTCCGGCGCACTGGCCCTGCGCCAGTGCGGCCGCGCGCTCGAGCAGGGCGGTGGAATCCTCGGTGCAGTCAATCGCCACCAGGATCCTGTCATAATTGCCGGTCATGGCGTCCTTCCTTTATCAATGGAACTCGGGGTTTCGGGGGCTTGCAGCCGGCTGGGCGGGCCCTTTTTTTCATGTGTATCACAGCCTTGTAGCGGGCGCAAAAAGCGTACTGTTGGCGTTCCCCGCCGGCAGCTTCCCGGTGACCGGGCCTTGACCCGGGTAATGGGGCGCTGTCTAAATAGGCGACCTTTGATTCGCTGAACTGCTTTGGACAACCGAATTCCATGGGCAAGTCGCTTGTTATTGTCGAGTCGCCCGCCAAGGCGCGCACCATCAACCGCTACCTGGGCGACGACTATATCGTGAAATCCAGCGTCGGCCATGTGCGCGATCTGCCGGTCAGTGGCGGTGGATCCCGAACCACGCCCCAGGAACGCGCCAAGGA
>CAJXLA010000114.1 GCA_913055795.1 uncultured Alcanivorax sp.
AAAACGAATTGAACGCGAGTAGTTATTCGCATTATGGTACAGCTCATAAATGCATTGTGTTGCAGGAGCAGTTCATGAACGCAGCCGTTTCCCCCGAATCGAGGCCCGCGCCCACCCGGGTCCGTCCGTTCGAGGGCACCCAGGTCAAGCCCAGCCCTTTTCTGCGGGTCATGATGGGCCGGGATCCGTCGCCCTCGCGCGCCGAATACGACGAGCTGGTGGACGCGCTCTGGGACGGCGATCCGGCCATGGACACCCTGCTGGACTGGTTCGACGAATACGGCGCAAGCGAGGCCCGGGCGCTGTACAAGCAGGCCGTGGAGCACGGCATCGACTCCATCGACAATCCGCCGCAGCCGCTGGTGGATTTCTTCGCTCAGGTGGATCAGGAACCGGAGTGGCTGGACCGGGCGCTGATCGAGGACGGGGGGCGTTTCATTCACCGCACGGGCCTGGCCGGCCCCTATGTGCTGCGTGATTTCGCGCTCATGGGCGGTTATCTGTTGTCCGGATTCAATCATGCCCTGGTGCTCACCGGCGCGCTCAACAAGGGCGCGCGTCAGCGCATCGCGGAAACCGGCAAATGGTGGATTGACTGCACCGAACCCGGCGGGCTGGAACGTTTCGGCGAAGGCTTCAAGACCACGCTCACGGTGCGCATGGTCCACGCCATGGTCCGGCGCAACCTGCCCAACCGCGAGGAATGGAGCAACGAGGAATGGGGCTTGCCGGTCAACCAGACCGACATGCTGGCCACCTATCTCGCCTTCGGCCCCATCATGATGACGGGCATGCGCGCCATGGGCATTCCCGTTACGCGGCACGAGTCCCGGGCCGTAATGCATCTGTGGAAATACGCCGGCTGGCTCATGGGTGTGGATGAGAAATGGCTGGTCGACGATGAACAAACCGGACTGGTGCGCCTCTACCACACCTTCCTGACCCAGAGCCGGGCGGATTGGACCAGCCGGGAACTGGGCGCCGCCCTGGCACGCGAGCCGCTGGAGCGCGAATATCCCTGGGCGGATTCATTCCCGCGTCTGCACAAGGCACGCGTACAGCTGCAGCATCAGCTGCATTTGAGCAATTCCAGCCTCTTTCTCAACCGCAAGCAAATGAAGAAGCTGGGTCTGCCCGAAGACGTGCGGCCCTGGTTCCCGATGCTCACCGCCGGCCCGCGTTTTGCCGGCTATGTCGCGCAGCGCGTCAATCCGTGGTTGCGCAAGCGCCAGGAAAAACAGGGGCGCAAGGCACAACTGAAAGCGCTGGCGTCCATGTTCGGTCAATCGGAGAAGGACATCATCCAGCCGGATTCCGGCCATCCGGCCCATGCTGGCTAACCATGGTTGTAATCTGAACCACAGAGAACACAGAGAACACAGAGAAGGCGTGGTTCGTACACTGGACGGCTCCGTGCGTTTGCCGAACCTCCAACGTTGAACGGCGTTTCCCGCCCATGATCCAGGTCCATACTGCTCTGTGTCCTCTGTGCTCTCTGTGGTTTAGCCCATCAGGCCCAACCTGGCGTCCGATGACCTCGGCGGTTAGACATCAGAGACTGGCGGGCCAGTCAGGCTCTTCGTCCGACCGCTCCACGCGCTCCACGCGCTCCACGGCGCGCACCAGATTCTGGTGGGCCCGGGAGGCTTCACCGGAGTGCAGATAACGCCGGGCGGCCACCAGCAGCTCCTGATAAAGTTCCAGCCGATAATTCTGGTTCAGCACCGTCTTGCCCAGATAGCGATCATCCTCGCCCTGTTCCCGCAGTCGGGCCGCTTCCTGCAAAGCGGTTTCCAGTTCGTCCTCTGTAGGCTTGCCCATCCGTAATGGCCTTTTGGCAATAGTGAGCCCGTCGTTTCATTGTGCGTGATCCCGTGCAGCGAGGAAACGCCCCGGACAGGCATCAATGGTATAAAATAGGACGAAAGTGCTACCAGGCGATACCCTTTCATGAACACTGCTGTCTCCCGCATTCACAACAATGATTACCATGCCGAAGATCTGACACTACCCGGCCAGCCCTGGTGGTCCAACCTGCCGGAAGATTTCTCCCGCCATGCGGATCATTTCGAACTGGACCGCTGGGACCGGCTCCGGGTCGGAGGCACGGCGGCGGTGGACTCAATGGTGCGTACCGGTCTGGCGGGCGCGGTGGGCACGGTGGCCCTGCCTTCCCTGCTCAACCGCAAACAGCTGCAGCAGGAACGCCGGGACATGGACTTCTACACCGGCTTCGTCGAGCAGGGCGACCCGCACGCCTTTTTCCGCGAACCGAACCGCGTGGCGCGCATGGCGGAAAGTCCGGTGGACTGGTTCCACTTCCAGCCGGACGATGGCGAGGCGGTGAATCTGTCGTTCGAGTCCACCTTCGAACCGGTGAACCCCAATCTGCGCGACAGTTACCTGAGCCACAAGCGCAACCGTACGGCCTGGGCCCAGCACTGGCGTCATAACGATGGTCCGCGTCCCACCCTGGTGGTGGTGCATGGTTTTGTCGCCGACCCGTACTGGCTCAATACCCGTTTCCTGGCCCTGCCCTGGTTCTTCAAGCACGGCTATGACGTGCTGCTCTACACCATGCCTTTCCACGGCCGGCGTCAGGGCAAACATTCGCCGTTCAGTGGTTCCGGATTCTTTAGTCACGGCATAAGCCACATCAACGAGGCCTTCGCGCAGACCATTCATGATCTGCGCATCTTTCTGAACTGGCTGCGCGCCCGGGGCGTGCCCCGGCTGGGGGTGACCGGCATCAGTCTGGGCGGCTACACGTCGTCCCTGCTGTCGTGCATCGACGAGGACCTGGATTTCGTTATCCCCAATGTCCCGGTGGTCAGCCTCATGGATCTGATGATTACCTGGTGGCCGCTGAACATTCCGGTGCGCTCGGCCATGAACCGCCAGGGCATGGACCTCAAGGCCATGCGCCATGTCACCGGCATGCACAGCGCGCTCACCTGGCCCAGCAAGGTGCCCCCCGAGCGGCGGCTGATCGTGGGTGGCGCCGGCGACCGCTTCGTGCCGCCCAAACAGGTCTGGTTGTTGCATGAACACTGGCGCCAGTGTCGGGTGCACTGGTTTCCGGGCAACCATCTGGTACACCTGGACCAGGGGCGTTATCTGCGGGAAATGCTGGCGTTCATGGAAGAAACGGCGTAAATCTTTCGGGGATGCACCTTTAAGTCTGCCCCGCTCGGCCCTACGTTGGAACAAGGGCCTTGAAAAAAAGTCCGTGACAGTGCGGATGCTCTCTCTGCATTGTGCACATCGGGGGAAGCCGCCTCATTCTGTCCGCTTAGCGGACGCACGACTGGGAATAAGGAGTTGTCAATGTCCCGTTTCTGGATTCTCGCCGCCGACCACGCCGGCGCCCGTGTTTTCGCCACCGACAAGCGCGCCGGACCCATCGAGGAAATCGAATCCCTGGAGCATCCGGAAGCCCGAATGAAGGAAGCCGAATTCGAGGACAAGGAAGTGGGCGCCGGTTCGCCCAGCATGGGCAATGCCCGCGACACCAAGGGCGAAGAACATCCGCACAAGCGTAACGAGGAGGAACGCTTCGCGCGCGAGATCGCGGACTACCTGGACAAGGCCTGCGAGAAAAAGCAGTTTCAGGAACTCTATGTCCTGAGTGAACCCCGTTTTCTGGGCGCGCTGCGATCGGCGCTGCCCGACAAGGTCCGGAAAACGCTCAAGGATGAAATCAGTAAGGACGTTACCCGGCAACCGCCGGAAAAGATCCGTAAACAGCTCCCGGAGTGGCTGTAAGAGCGTTTCGCGAACGCCCTGTTCAGTTTTAACCACAGAGAGCACAGAGGACACAGAGACTGCACCCCTTGCTCTGTGTTCTCTGTGGTTATTTCGGGCCGGTCGTCACCTGATTCAGCGCTGTAAAGGGGAGCGCTCGCATGACCCATACACTGATTCTGGGCGGAATCCGCTCCGGCAAGAGCGCCCACGCGGAGCAGGCCGCCCTGGATAGTGGCCGGCCCGTGACCTATGTGGCCACGGCCACGGCCGGCGACGGCGAAATGGCCGAGCGCATCCGCGCGCACCGGGCGCGCCGGTCGGACGACTGGGGCCTGGTGGAGGAACCCCGGGCCCTGGGCCGGGTGCTGCGCGAACATGTCGAATCAGCGCCCTGCCTGCTGATCGATTGCACGAGCCTCTGGCTGAACAACCTGCTGGAAGCCGGCGACGAGGTTCTCGAGACCGAAATCGCGGATTTCCGGCAGGCGCTGGCGGCCTATCCCGGCCCGGTGATCATCGTCAGCAACGAAGTGGGCCTGTCCACCGTCGCCATGGACGCGCTGACCCGGCGTTTTACCGACCGGCTGGGCTGGCTGAATCAGGAACTGGCGCGCCAGTGCCACCGGGTATTGCTGATCGCGGCCGGGCTGCCGCTCACCCTCAAGGACGAAACCGGCTGAATCACAGCGTCAGCGCCACCGCCAGCAGGCCGGCCGCTTCCACCGTTTCCACCAAGGCCCCGGCGGGATCGCCGGAGAATCCGCCCAGCCGCTGCTGCATCAGGCGCATGCCCAGCAGGCTGATCACCACGGTCACCACCAGCAGCCCGAGTCCGGTCCACCCGAGCACCAGGGCCGCCAGTGCGGACACCAGAATGGCACCCGTCACCTCGCCACGCGGCAGTTGCTCCTTGGCGCGGCTCACCAGTCCTTCCTCCACGGCACAGGGCAGCGCCAGAAAGAGCCCGGCCACGGCGGCGCGCGCGAGCACGGGCATCAGGATCAGCACCGACCATTGTCCGGCGGCCAGCAGCGGGCCCAGCGCCGCCCACTTGGTGAGCAGCACCAGGATCAGCGCCACGGCGCCCGCCGGACCACAGGCGGGATCCTTCATGATGCGTACTGTCTTGTCCCGGTCGCCGTAGCCGCCCAGCCAGGCATCGGCACTGTCCGCCAGGCCGTCCAGATGAAAGGCGCCCGTCAGCCCCACCCAGAGCAGCAGCACGGGCACGGCCGCCGCGGTCGGATTCCAGTTCAGGGCGTCGGCGCCCAGCGCCGCACCGGCCAGCACCAGGCCCATGACCAGACCCACCAGCGGATAGAAGACCACGGCCCGGCCCCAGGCGCGCGGGTCCAGCTCTTCGGGTAGCCGTACCGGAATCCGGGTGAGCAGGGAAAACGCGATTTTCAGGGCCTGGACCGTCATGAACGCACCCCGTGTTCCACCAGGGCCACCAGGCGCCCGTGTTCGCTGTCGTCCAGGCGCAACCGGGTGCGGCAGGCATAGGGCACCTGAAGTCGGCCCATGGCCCGGGCCGGTGCGATGTCGAGCACACGTGCGAGAATCATGCGGATCACGCCGCCATGACCCACCACCAGCACATGCTCGTCGCGCAGCTCCCCGCTCCAGCGGTCCCAGGCCCGGGCCACGCGCTCGTGAAAGGCGCCGAGCTCCTCGCCGTTGGGCGGCGGATGCTGTTCGGCATCACGCCAGAAGGCGGCCAGGCGTTCGCCGTCGCTTTGCTGGATCTCGTCCAGCGTATGGCCTTCCCAGTCGCCGAAGGAAATCTCGCAAAAATCCGGCTCGATGGTCAGGGGACGATCTGCCAATCGTGCCAGCTCCTCGGCGAAATCCCGGCAGCGCCGCAGCGGCGAGGGCAGGACCCGGTCGGGGGTTTCCCCCGGGGCCAGGGCCGCGCGCATCTGCTCGAAACCGCGCGCGCTCAGCGGATCATCGAGATGCCCCCGGAACCGGGGACCGCCCTCGGGCTCACCGTGCCGGATCAGATCCACGAAGGTCGTCTTACCCATGCCCGTCTCCATCGCTGACGCCAGCGTCCTCGAATCGGGCCATACGGTTGTGCAGATCACAGGCGGCACGCATCAGGGGCACGGCCGTGGCCGCGCCACTGCCCTCGCCCAGGCGCATGCCCAGATCCAGCAGCGGTTCGGCTTCCAGTGCCGCCAGCAGCCGGCGGTGGCCAGGCTCGGCGGAGCCATGGGCAAAATGCAGCCAGGCCCGCAGGCCCGGCTGGACACGCACCGCCGCCAGGGCGGCGGCGGTGACGATAAAGCCGTCCACCAGCACGGGGAGACGCCGCTGCCCGGCGGCCAGAAAGGCGCCGGCCAGAGCCGCGATCTCGAAACCGCCCAGCTCCGCCAGCAGGGTTAGCGGATCGTTCTCCGCCCCCGAGCGACGCAGCGCCGCGCGAACGACGTCCATCTTGTGGGCCAGCCCCTGGTCATCCAGCCCCGTGCCCGGCCCCACCAGGGATTCCGGGCTCTCGCCCAGCAGAGCACAGGCCAGCGCGGCGGCACTGGTGGTATTGCCGATGCCCATGTCCCCGCCGATGAAAAGCTCGCTGCCCGCCTGCAGCGCCCGCTCCGCGGCTCGCTCGCCGGCTGTTAGCGCAGCTTCCAGTTGTTGCCGGGTCATGGCCGGTTCCCGCACCAGATTGGCGGTGCCCGGGGCAATGGTCTCGTCCACCACGCCGTCATCGGCCGGCGGCGCTGCCACCGTGCCCAGATTGATCACTTCCAGTTCCGCGCCCAGGCTCTGCGTCAGGACACTGACGGCCGCGCCGCCGGCGGCGAAGTTGGCGATCATCTGCCCCGTGACGGCCTGGGGAAAGGCGGACACACCCTCGGCACAGACGCCGTGATCAGCGGCGAAGACCACGATCCGAACCCGGTCCACGCCGGGCCGGTCCCGGCGCTGCTGCGCCGCAAGCGTCACGGCCAGCTGTTCCAGGCGGCCCAGCGAACCCGGCGGTTTGGTCAGGCGGTTCTGGTGGTCCCGGGCCCGGACACCGCGATCTTCAGCGGGCGCGGGCGGCGGCATCAGCCAGAAGGGCTGCGTGGTCACGGCGTCATCCCCTGCTGTAGCGGCCGCGCAATGCTCGGCGGGCCGCATGATGCTGTCAAGTCGGTTACACTTGCGCGCCCTTGATGGTGACGGAGTCGGCCATGTCCGCGGCCTGGATCTGTGTGATCGCGGTGATTCTGGACCGCCTGCTGGGCGAACCCCGGCGGGCCCACCCGCTGGCCGCTTTCGGCCGGCTGGCCGAGTGGCTGGAAAAACGCTGGAACCGGGACGGCCAGGCCGGTGTGTCCACGGGCGCGGCGGCGCTATTCGTGCTCACAGCCATCCCGGTTCTGCTGGCCGCCGCCGCTACCCTCTGGCTGCCCATGGAAGTGCTGATCCCGCTGCAGATTCTGTGCCTGTGGCTGGCGCTGGGCGCGCACAGCCTGACCCAACATGCCCGGGCCGTGATTCAGCCCCTGGCCGCGGGCGACCTGGCCGGGGCCCGGGCCGCCGTGGCACAGCTCGTCAGCCGGGATCCGGAGGTCATGGACGAAAACGCCATTGCCCGGGCCACCACGGAATCCGTGCTGGAAAACGGCGCCGATGCCGTCTTCGCCAGCCTGTTCTGGTTCCTGCTCGCCGGACTGCCCGGCCTGGTGGCTCACCGCCTGATCAACACCCTGGACGCCATGTGGGGCTACCGCACGCCCCGGTTCGAGCATTTCGGCAAGGCCGCCGCCCGGCTGGATGACGCCCTGGGCTGGATCCCCGCGCGGCTGACCGCGATCGCCTATGGCGTTGTGGGCAACTGGCAGCGGGCCCGGGAGTGCTGGCGGTACCAGGCCCGGCACTGGTCCAGCCCCAATGCCGGTGTCGTCATGGCGGCGGGCGCCGGGGCCCTGGGCGTCACGCTGGGCGGCGATGCGGTTTATGCCGACGGCGTTCGCCAGCGCCCCGCGCTGGGCGGCGGCGCGGCTCCGGACGCGGGCAGCATTCGCGACGCCCTGGCGCTGGTGCAACGTGCCCTGGTCCTGTGGCTGATCCTGATTGTGCTCGGAGGCCTGTGGCTATGAGCCCCCACCGCGAACGGGCCCATGGTGGCGCGGTCCGCGCCGCCGCGCGCCACTACGGGATCCCGGAAAACGAGTGGCTGGATCTGTCCACGGGGATCAATCCTCATGGCTGGCCCGTGCCGCCCCTGGACCCGGAGGTCTGGCGCCGCCTGCCGGAACCCGACGACGGCCTGGACCAGGCGGGCCGGGCCTGGGCCGGTGCGCCCGCCAGCGCCGGCTGTCTCCCCGTACCCGGCACCCAGGCCGCCATCCAGCTTCTCCCGAACCTGCGGGAACCCGCCACCGTGGGGGTCCCCGAGCCCGGCTACAACGAACACGCGCGCTGGTGGCAGCGGGCCGGCCACCGGGTGGTGCCGATCCGTCCGGATAACCCGGAACCGCCACTGGAGCAACTCGATATCCTGGTCTGGATTCACCCGAACAACCCCACCGGCGACCAGCATCCCCGCGCCGTGCTGCGCGACTGGCATCAACGCCTGGCCCGCCGGGGCGGCTGGCTGGTGGTGGACGAAGCCTTTCTGGACGACCCCGGCGAGAGCATGGCGCCGTTCGCCGGAGAAACCGGTCTGGTCGTGCTCCAGTCCCTGGGCAAGCTCTTCGGCCTCGCCGGCGCGCGCACCGGACTGGTATTCGCGCCCCGAGCCCTTTGCACCGATCTGGAAGAACGCCTGGGCCCCTGGGGCCTGCCCGGTCCCACGCGCGCGATCATGCTGCGCGCGCTTGCCGATACCCATTGGCAAAACCGAAACCGTCGACAGCTTCGCGAACAAAGCCAGCGCCTGCGGACCCTGCTGCAAGAACAAGGCTTGACCGTGACGGGCCGGACGGCATTATTCGTTTGGTGTCCCACACGTGAAGCAT
>CAJXLA010000115.1 GCA_913055795.1 uncultured Alcanivorax sp.
CAACGAGCGCCTGGCCTCCATCGGCCGGCTGGCCGCGGGCGTGGCCCACGAGATTGGCAATCCGGTGACCGCCATCGCCTGTCTGGCCCAGAATCTGGAAGACGACGATACCGACACGCGCGAGGCCGGTGCTCAGATACTGGCGCAGACCCGGCGCATCTCGCGCATTGTGGAATCCCTGGTCACCTTCAGCCACAGTGGCGGCGCGGACCAGGATCTGGTCCTGGAACCAGTGCCGGTAACGGAGGTAGTGAACGAAGCGCTGGAACTGCTGGCGCTGGATCCGGACCACAAGCAGCAGTCCTTCCGCAACGAATGTGATCCGGGCCACCGTGTGCGCGGCGATGCCCAGCGACTGGTCCAGGTATTCGTGAACCTGCTGGGCAATGCCGCCGACGCCAGCGCGGACGCCGACGCGGTGCTCGTGCGCAGCAGCGCGGACGGGCAGAGCGTGCGGATCACAGTGGAAGACCGGGGGCACGGCATCGCCCCCGAGGTGCGGGATGCGCTGTTCGAGCCTTTTGTCACGAACAAGTCACCGGGCAGGGGCACGGGGCTTGGTCTCGCCATGGTGTACAGTATCATTGAGGAACACTATGGCAGTATCCACGCGGACAGCCCGGTGGACGGTTCGCGGGGAACACGTGTCGTTATCGAATTGCCGGCTTTCACGGGTCAAGGGGAATGACCGGGGCAACACCCCACGACCAGCAAGGTGAGGGTCCATGAGTCAGATTCTGATTGTCGAGGATGAACCCATCATTCGCGGCGCGCTGCGCAAGCTGCTGGAACAGCAGCATCATGGCGTAGCCGAGGCGGAGTCCGTCGAGCAGGCCCGGGAAGACCAGACCCTGACGGATTGCGACCTGATCATCGCGGACCTGCGCCTGCCGGGCGACACGGGCACCACCCTGATCGACGAAGCCGCCCCCGTACCCGTGCTGATCATGACCAGCTACGCCAGTCTGCGCTCGGCGGTGGACGCCATGAAACAGGGGGCGGTGGACTATATCGCCAAGCCTTTCGATCACGACGAAATGCTCATGTCGGTGGAACGCGTGCTGCGTGAGCGCAACCTCAATCGCCAGAACAATGCCCTGCGTGCCGATGCCAACCGGGACTATCCGGTGCACGAGGGCATGATCGGCGAAAGCGACGTGATGCGCGAGCTCTTCCGCCGCATCGAGAAGGTGGCCCACAGCGAAGCCCCGGTACTGATCCAGGGCGAATCGGGCACCGGCAAGGAACTGGTCGCCCGCGCCATTCATGAACAGGGCGATCGGGCGGATGCGCCCCTGATCACGGTCAACTGTGCCGCCCTGGCCGATACCCTGGTGGAGGCGGAGCTATTCGGCCACCAGCCCGGTGCCGTGGCCGGGCGCGACAGCACCCGGCGGGGCCAGGTGGAGATCGCCGACGGCGGCACCCTTTTTCTGGACGAGGTCTCGGAGCTGTCTCCGGAAGCCCAGGCCCGGCTGCTGAACCTGCTCAACAACCACGAGGTAAACCGCCTCGGCGATGTGGAGGGCCGCCCGGTCAATGTACGTCTGCTCGCCGCCAGCCACCGGGACCTCACCGCTCTGGTCCAGCAGGGCCGGTTTCGTCAGGATCTGCTCTACCGGCTGAACGTGGTGGAACTGCACCTGCCACCACTGCGCGAGCGCGCCCAAGACATCCAGCCTCTGGCCCACGCCCTGCTATCGCGCATCAGCGAGCGGCTCAACAGTGCTCCGCTGCAGTTCGTCCCGGAGGCGCTGGAAGCGATGCGGCAGTACAACTGGCCGGGCAATGTCCGCGAGCTGGAAAACGTGGTGGAACGGGCCGTCATCCTGGCTGAAGGCTCGGTCATCACTCCGGACCTGCTGGCCCTCAGGGAGCAGCCGACAGCCCCCGCCGATACGGGTGCCCAGGCCCTGGACCCGGGCGAGGAACTGTCCCTGGAGGACTACTTTGCCCGCTTTGTGCTGGAAAACCAGCAGAACATGACCGAGACCGAGCTCGCGCGCAAACTGGGGATCAGCCGCAAGTGTCTCTGGGAACGCCGCCAGCGCCTGGGGATTCCGCGCAAGCGCAGCAGTGCCTGAGGTGTGTTACCGATTGTGTAGGACGGTAACACCAGCACACCCCGGGAAACAGCCAGCATCACCGCCACAATAACAAATTTGTCTTAACTTGTTGTTTTTAAAGTGATTTATCAATCCTTGCCAAGATCCGTACGGGGATGCAGGATGATCAGTACGCCCGACAACAAGAACAAACAACGGGCGTTGGGCTCAAAACAACAACAAACGCATGAGCCAATGTGATCAAGTCAGCGGGACGAGTTTCCGCTGACTTGAGGCAAAAACAACAACCAATAACAACAACAATAACCCCAATAAAAACAACAACAGAATCAGCGCAATAGGGATCACGGCCCGGCCGTGGTCCCTTTTTAATTTGGGGCCTCCGAATCGGCTCCCATCCACATTCGTTGGGCTCAAAATCGACCCGTTCATGCCCGGTACGCTCATCCGTGCTCTCTCGCCACCTTGGCCAGGTCCTTGAACACGCGGTGGATTTTGACCCCAACCCTTCGGGCCGGGCCCGTTTTCGCCTGGCTCGGCGTTGCGCCTCCTACCCGTACAGGTAGTACGGCGGCGTCGGCGCGCCTTGAGACAGGCAAAAACGAACCCGGCGAATGCACATGGGAGCCGACCCGGAGGCCCCACGTGAATCGGCTCCCATCCACATTCGTTGGGCTCAAAATCGACCCGTTCATGCCCGAAACGCCCGTCGCGGCCCGGAGCGCTTCTCGTGAGCTCCCGGTCCTGTGACTCTCCTCGGGGAGATTTGTTACACCGGCCAGTATTGGCGACGCCACACGTAGCCCCCGGGCCAGTACCGGGAGCCGGCCATTCAATGGTACGATGCCCGTTTTTCCATCACCCTGCGGATATCAGGCCCATGAACCCTGCCAAGCTGGCCGAGTTGATACGCGACTGGCTTCAACTTCTGACGCGTTTGTTTTCCGGAAGTTCCACCGGTGAAAACCCGGTCAAACTGCGCGTCATTCCCCGGGACCAGCACCCGGTCTCGCGCAAGAACATCAGCCGGGGCGCGCTCAAGACCCTCTACGGCCTCCACGAGGCGGGCTATGAAGCCTATCTGGTGGGCGGTTGCCTGCGGGATCTGCTCACCGACGGCCAGCCCAAGGACTTCGACGTGGCCACCGACGCCACGCCCGAGGAAATCCGCGAGGTCTTCCGGCGCTCGCGCATTATTGGCCGGCGCTTCCAGATCGTGCATGTGCGCTTCGGTCCCGAGGTGGTGGAGGTGTCCACGTTCCGCGCCGCCCATGATCCGGACGAATCCGGTGCGCCCCGCTCGGAAGGCGGCATGCTGCTGCGCGACAACGTCTACGGCACCATCGAGGAAGACGCCATCCGGCGCGACTTCACCATCAATGCCCTCTACTACAATATCGCCGACTTCGCGCTCTATGACTTTCTGGGCAGCCGCAAGGACCTGGACGACGGCATCATCCGTCTCATCGGCGATCCCGAGACCCGCTACCGCGAGGATCCGGTACGCATGCTGCGCGCGGCACGCTTTGCCGCCAAGATGGATTTCGACCTTGCCCCGGAAACCGAGGCCCCCATTGCGGAACTGAAGGAACTGCTCCGGGACGTACCGCCCGCGCGGCTGTTCGATGAAACCCTGAAGCTCTTCATGACCGGCTATGGCCGGCGCTGCCTGGACCAGATGCGGCGGCTCGAGCTGCTGGGCATGCTCTTCCCCCAGACGCAGGAAACGCTGGACGACGACCGCGACGGCCGGATCCAGACCCTGATCGAATCGGCCATGATCAACACCGACCGGCGCCTGAACCAGAACAAGCCCGTCACCCCGGCCTTTCTCTTCGGCATCATGCTCTGGCCCGTCATCGTGGAAAACATGCAGGCCTGGCTGGACGACGACCACCCCAAAGTCCAGGCCCTGCATCAGGCCGCGGGCGAGGTGCTGGCGGAACAGAACCAGGTGGTGGCCATCCCCAAGCGCTTCGCCGTGGTGATGCGCGATATCTGGGAGCTTCAATTCCGCCTGGACAAGCGCAAGGGCAATCAGGCCGAGCGCCTGCTCGAGCACCGGCGCTTCCGCGCGGCCTATGATTTTCTGTTGCTGCGCGAACAAGCGGGCGAGATCGAGCCCGGTCTGGGCGAATGGTGGACGCAGTACCAGAACGCCGACGAGAACGAGCGGCGGCAAATGGTGCAGCAACTGGGCGGCGCCCAGCGCAAGAAACGCGGCGGCCGCAAACGGCGCAAGCCCGCCGCGTCATGAGCCGTGCCTGGATCGGTCTGGGCGGCAATCTGGACGAGCCGGCCACGCGGCTGCGCCGGACACTGGCCCGGCTCGATCAGCTGCCCGACACCCGCGTAATCCGCCACTCCGCGCTCTACGGCTCTCGGCCCGTGGGCCCCGCTGATCAGCCCGATTTCATCAACGCCGCCGCCGAGCTGGAAACGGAGCTGACACCGCTGACGCTGCTGGACGAACTCCAGCGGCTCGAAAACGAGGCCGGTCGGGTGCGCACCCGGCACTGGGGCGAGCGCACCCTGGATCTGGATATTCTGCTCTTCGACGACCGTGTCGTGCATGAAACCCGGCTGCGGATCCCCCATCCCGAACTGGAGCATCGGGGCTTCGTGCTGGTGCCTCTTGCGGAGATCGCACCGGCACTGTGCCTGCCGGACGGACGCCGCGTGGACCATCTGCGGGCGGCATGCGACGCTACGGCCGTCTGGTACCATGGACCCGCCGAGGCGGAGGGGGAATCCCATTGATCGACCGACTCGAGGCCCTGCGCGAGCGCGGCGCCCTGCCCGGCTACATTGCCGTTGAGGGCCCCATCGGCGTGGGCAAGACCACCCTGGCGCGGCGTCTGGCGGAGACGCTGAACTATGATGTCTTTCTCGAGCACACCGGGGAAAACCCCTTCCTGGAGCGCTTTTACCGCGACCCGCGTGGCCACGCCCTGCAAACCGAACTCTTCTTTCTCTTTCAGCGCGCCGAACAACTGCGCCAGATGCGCCAGAACAACCTCTTCGAGCAGGTTCGTGTCAGTGATTTCCTGATCGAGAAGAACCGGCTCTTCGCGGGAGTGAACCTGGACGCCGACGAATACCAGCTTTATGAAAACGTCCACCAGCACCTGACCCTGGACGCGCCCGCGCCGGACCTGGTGGTGTATCTGCAGGCGCCCACCGAGGTGTTACGCGAGCGCATCCTGCGCCGGGGCACGGCCCATGAGCAGAACATCTCCGCCGAGTATCTGGAACAGCTCAACGAGGCCTACACTCGTTTTTTCCACTTCTATGACGACGCCCCGCTGGTGATCGTCAACGCCACGGAGCTGGACATCGTGAGCAGCGAACGCGACTATGAGGAGCTGGTGCGATTCCTGCTGGACATTCGCAGCGGCCGTCACTATTTTAATCCGCGGTCGCTGGCCGGCTGAGCCGGCGTCCCGACTCCGCAAGCCCGGAAGCTTTCATGAGCGTCACCCTGCGCACACTCCAGCAATACAAGACGGACGAGCAAAAGTTCTCCGTGCTCACCTGCTATGACGCCACCTTCGCCCACACGCTCAGCGAAGCGGGCATCGACGTGATGCTGGTGGGCGATACCCTGGGCATGATCCTGCAGGGGCATGACTCGACCCTGCCCGTCACCGTCGCCGACATGGCCTATCACACCGCCTGTGTGGCGCGGGGCAACTCCGCCAGTCTGATCATGGCCGATTTCCCCTTCATGGCCGGCGCGACCACCGAGCGCGCGCTCGAGGCCGCTCACGAGCTCATGGCCGCGGGCGCCAACATGGTCAAGATCGAAGGCGCCGGCTGGCTGGCCGAGACCATCACCACCCTCAAGCGCAACGGCGTCGCCGTCTGTGCCCACCTGGGCCTGACGCCGCAATCGGTCAACGCCCTGGGCGGTTTCCGGGTCCAGGGCCGCGACGACGACAGTGCCCGCAGCCTGATCAACGACGCCCTGACCCTGGAGGACGCCGGTGCCGATATCATCCTGCTGGAATGCGTGCCCCGCGCAGTAACGGCGCGCATCTGTGAGCAACTCTCGGTGCCGGTCATCGGCATCGGTGCCGGCCCGGAGTGCGACGGCCAGGTGCTGGTCCTGCACGACATGCTCGGGCTCAACACCGGTCATGTGCCGCGCTTCGTCAAGAACTTCATGGCCCCAGGCGGCGACATCCCGAGCGCCGTAGCCGCCTATGACCGCGCCGTACGTGAGGGCCGCTTCCCGGAACCGCAGCACTGCTTCTGACACCATGAAACGCGTTGAAACCATTGCCGAAGTGCGCGCCCAGGTGCGCGCCTGGAAAGCCGAGGGCCTGCGCGTGGGCTTCGTGCCCACCATGGGCAACCTCCATGTGGGCCACCTGAAACTGGTCGAGGCGGCGCGCGAGCATTGTGACCGGACTGTCGCCAGCATTTTCGTCAACCCCACCCAGTTCGGTCCGGGCGAGGACTACGAAAGCTATCCACGCACCCTGGACGCCGATCTGCGACAGCTGGAGCAAAAGAGCACGGATCTGGTCTTCGCGCCCCCGGTCGAGGAGATGTATCCGGGCGGCGAACCCCGCACCTGGGTCAACGTGGAGGGCCTCGACCAGTACCTGTGCGGCGCCAGCCGGCCGGGCCATTTCCGGGGCGTGGCCACGGTGGTCACCAAGCTGTTCAATATCGTCGCCCCGGATCTGGCCGCCTTCGGCGAGAAGGACTACCAGCAGCTGGCCATTATCCGGCGCATGGTCCGGGACCTGTGCATGCCCGTCGAAATCCTGGGCGTGCCCACCGAGCGGGAATCGGACGGCCTGGCAGTCAGCTCACGCAATGGTTACCTGAGTGAAAGCGAGCGCTCACTAGCGCCGGAACTCTATCACCATCTGCTACAGGCCCGGGACGCCATTCAGGCCGGGGAACGAAACTATCCGGAGCTGTGTCGAACGATGAGCCGGGCGCTGGAAGAGCGGGGTTTCACGGTGGACTATTTCGACGTCGTCAACGCCGAGACCCTGGCTCCGGCGGGGCCCGATGATCGGCAGCTGGTGATCGCCGCGGCGGCCTGGCTGGGCAAACCCCGATTGATCGACAATATGGCACTGGAGATTGTGGGCGCGTGACGATTGCGGCATACTTCGACGCCGTTTTAGCAGGCCCGCATCCTTTCAGTACGGGAGGTGATCCCTCATGCAGTGCACAATGCTCAAGGCCAAACTCCACCAGGCCCGCATTACCCATGCGGAACTGGAATACGAGGGCTCCTGCGCCATCGATGGCGAATTGCTGGACATGGCCGGCATTCTCGAATATGAACAGGTGGACCTGTACAACCTGGAAAACGGCGAGCGGTTCACCACCTACGCCATTCGCGCGGAAGAAGGCTCGAAGATCATCTCGATCAACGGCGCCGCCGCGCACAAGGGCGAGCCCGGCCAGCGTGTAATCATCTGCGCCTATGCGTCCTACGCCTCGGCCGAACTGGCCAACTACCACCCCCGTCTGGTCTATCTGGACGAGGGCAATGCCATCAAAAGCACCAGCAACACCATTCCGGTGCAGGTTGCCTGATCCGCGCACCAACACCTGAACCAGAGCCATGACGCCGGCCGCAGAGCCGGCGTTTTTGTCTGAACAGGCGCGAGGAGCGAGGGGCGAGGAGCTAGACATGAGCCAACCACTCAGGTCGGATTCCTGTCTCGCGCCTAGCACCTCGCGCCTCGGCCCTTATTCCCTTCCCCCTTGCGCCCCGTGCCTCTTTTCGACAATAGTGAGAGTCCAACCCGATCATCTGAACCGAAGGAGGCAGGCATGTCGGAGGGCAAGATTCACCCGGTTGCCGAGGATTTCCGCCGGCAGGCGCTGATGGACGCCGACACCTATGAGCGCTGGTATCGCGAATCCATCGACCACCCGGACGAATTCTGGGCCGCGCGCGCCCGGGAGCTGCTGGACTGGGAACGCGAGTGGGATCAGGTCAGCAACTGGGACTTCCACCAGGGCCACTTCGAATGGTTCACCGGCGGCAAACTCAATGTCTGCTACAACTGCGTCGACCGGCACCTGCCCGAACGCGGCGACCAGACCGCCATCATCTGGGAAGGGGACGAGCCGGATCAACACCAGTACATCACCTACCGCGAAGTGCATGAAAGGGTGAGTAAACTGGCCAATGCGCTCAAGGACCGCGGCGTGCGCAAGGGTGACCGGGTCTGCATCTACATGCCCATGATCCCCGAAGCCGCCTATGCCATGCTTGCCTGCGCACGCATAGGCGCGGTTCATTCCGTGGTCTTCGGCGGCTTCTCGCCCAATGCCCTGCGTGACCGGATCCAGGACGCCGAGGCCGTGGCCGTGATTACCGCCG
>CAJXLA010000116.1 GCA_913055795.1 uncultured Alcanivorax sp.
CGCCTTCAAAAGGGCGCCTCGATTGCGAACCAGCCTGAAAGCCTGAGTCCGCAACGGGTTTTTCAACAGCCTGCTAGTGTTCGCGGCAGGGATGCCGCTCCCACAGGAGCCGGGCCCCACCTCGGTGGTCGGATTCAGGAGAAGTCCTGTTTTTCCATCCAGGGAATAATCCGGTCGAACGCTTCCTCGATTTTTTCCAGCGAGGTGGAGTAACTGATGCGCAGGGCATTGTTCATGTTGTCACCGAAGGTATCGCCGGCAATGGTGCAAACGCGAATCTCGCGCAACATGCGCAGCGCCACATTGCTGCCGTTCACACCTTCCGGCAGGGACGGGAACATGTAGAAGGCGCCTTCGGGCATATAGCCGGTCATGTGCGGGGTCTTGTCCACCAGCTCCACCAGTCGGTCCCGCCGCCGCTGGTATTCCGCGGTCATGTTGTCGATGAAGTCGCTCGGCCCGCGCAGGGCGGCCACGCCCGCCCATTGCGACGGCGTGCTCGCCACCGTGGTGGTAAACATGTGATAGCGGCGCAGTTTCTTGATCGCGCCCTGGCTGGCGATCAACCAGCCCACGCGCAATCCCGCCATGCTGTAGGTCTTGGAGAAGCTGGAGATGACCATGACATGATCCAGGTCCGAACAGCAGGACAGCACACTGGGATATTCCTGACCGTCATAGATGAGATGGTCATACACTTCGTCACTGATGACATGGACGTTGCGGTACGCGGCTTCCTCGACAATGGCTTCGATGGTCTCGCGCGGATAGAGCGTGCCCGTGGGATTGCTGGGCGAATTGATCACGATCCCGTAGGTGTTCATGGTGATGTTGTCGATCACTTCCTGCGGATCGAGCTGATAGCCGTTTTCCGGCCGCAGCGGAATCGTCTTGACCACGCCGCCGTTCATGCGAATGAGCGGCGCATAGAGCATGAAGGCCGGATCCAGAATAATGAATTCACGCCCTGGTGCGGACGTCGCGGTCAACGCCAGATAGATGGCCTCGGTAGCACCAGTGGTGACAATGATGTTTTCCGGCGAAAGGTGGCGGTCGTAGCGTTCGCCATAGTATTCGGCCAGGGCTTCCAGCAACTCGGGCAGGCCCGCGTCCATGGTATAGCCGGTCTGACCGGCGCGCAGTGCTTCCACCGCACCTTCCACCACATGCTCGGGCGCGGGCATGTCCGGCTGGCCGATGGACAGATGGATGACATCATCCAGATTGGCGGCCAGGTTCACCATCTTGCGGATGCCCGGCACCGGAATGGTCAGCAGGGCCGGGTTCCAGATCGGATCCTCGGATTCGTAGAAATCAATATCAAGGCTGTGTGCCATGCTCGCCTCCCGGCTGGATGAACCCCTATTGCCTAAAAAGGGGCGGGCGTTGATCGGTCAAGGGCGCGGCCTGCTGATAGGCCTGGCCGGCCTGCAACACCTTCTTGTCCTCGAAACGCGCGCCCACGATCTGCAAACCAATGGGAAGTCCGTCCGAGGAAAAACCACAGGGTATGGACAGGGCCGGTTGTCCCGTCATGTTGAACGGATAGGTAAAGGGCGTCCAGGTGGGCCAGCGCGTACTGGGCCAGTCCCGGGGCACTTCCCGTCCGGTTTCAAATGCGGTGATGGGCAGAGCCGGGGTCACCAGCAGATCAAAGCGCGTGTGAAAGCGCGCCATGCGCTCCGCGACCTGCATGCGCTCATTGTTCGCGCCCAGATAATCGAGCATGCTGCGCCGGGAGGCCTTGTCCGCCACCTGGATCAGGTTGGGATCCATGAGATCGCGTTTGCGCTGGGACATGTCGCGCACGGCATTGGCGGCGCCGCCATAGAACAGATGACTGAAGGCGGCCAGGGGATCGGTAAAGCCCGGATCCTTGCGGGTAACGTCCGCGCCCAGTTCCTCCAGCTTGTTCACGGCCTCTTCCACCACGCGCTCGACTTCGTCGTCCACATCGGCATAGCCCAGGGTGGGACTGTAGGCAATCTTGAGGCCCCGGATGCCGGCATCCAGGTTATCCAGATAATCGATATCGCGGCGCGGCAACGCCTGACAGTCGCGCGTGTCCGGCTCGGTGAGCACATTCATCATCAAGGCGCAGTCTTCCACGGTCCAGCTCATGGGCCCCGGATGGGCCAGGGTGCCGAAGGGACTGACGGGCCAGTGCGGTACTTCGCCGAAGGTGGGCTTCAATCCCACCACGCCACAGAAAGCGGCCGGGATACGGATGGATCCGCCGGCGTCGGTGCCCAGCGCCAGCGGCCCCTGACCCAGGGCCACGGCGGCGCCGCTGCCGCCGCTGGAACCACCGGCGGTTTTGTCCGGATTCCAGGGATTGTTGGTGGCGCCGTGCAGCGGACTGTCGGTAACCCCCTTCCAGCCCAGCTCGGGCGTGGTGGTTTTGCCCAGCGGCACATAACCGTTGCGCGTCAGCGCGGATACCGCCGGTGCTTCCTGGTGCAGGGTGGTGTCCGGGTCCACGGTTTTCGAACCTTTGCGTGTGGGCCACATGGGGGTGAGGAAAACATCCTTGATGGCCACGGGTACGCCGTCCAGCTGGCCCCGGGGCTCGCCGCGCTGCCAGCGCTGCTCGGACGCGTGCGCGTATTCCAGGGTGGTGTCCCGGTCCACCAGGCACCAGGCATTGCAGTGTTCGTCCCGCGAATCGATCTGGTCGAGCATGGCCTTGGTCGCTTCCACCGGCGACAGGGACTTGTCCTGGTAGTGTTCCAGCAATTGCCGCGCGGTCATGCGCACCAGATCCTGACTCATACTCGTTGACTCCCGCTTGCTTTGACTCCGGCGTACTCGATTATGTAGCAACCATCATGCCATGGGATTACTGTGTCGTGGTGACATAGCCATTGTGCTTGTCCACTGTATTGTACAGGCCCTCGCCGGAGAGCCAGCGCAGAAAGTTGTCCACGAACTGCATGCCCAGCGCCCGGCGCCAGCCAATGAAGTCGCCGGCCATGTGCGCGGACATCATCACATTGTCCAGATCCCAGAGTGCATGATCCTCGGGCAGGGGCTCTTCTTCGAACACATCCAGGGCCGCGCCCGCGATAATGCCGTCACGCAGGGCGGCCACCAGATCATCCGTGTTGACGATGGGGCCGCGTCCCACATTGATCAGCCGCGCCGAGGGGGTCATGTATTCCATCATGGTCTGGTCAAAGAGTCCGCGCGTTTGTTCCGTCAGCGGTGCGGTGATCACCACATAGTCCACCTCGGGCAACAGTTCCGGCAATCTGTCCTGCGCATAAACATGACGGAAATGCTCGTCCTCGCGTTCATGGCGAGCCGTGGCAATCACGTCCATGTCGACCGCCTGCAGCAGGCTGCCGACTTCCCGCCCGATGGAGCCGGCGCCGACCACCAGCACCCGTGCGTTACGCGCCAGCGACGTTTCGCGATGGCGCCACTGATGCTCGCGTTGATACCGCAGGTTGCCCAGCGTGTCCTTGGCGAACATGAGAATGGTGCCCAGCACATATTCGGCAATGCCGCGATCGAAAATGCCGCGCGCATTGGTGACCACGATGTCGCTGTCCACCAGCGCCGGAAACATGAGCGCGTCCACCCCCGCGCTGGTGGCATGCACCCACTGAATCCGGTGTTCGTTTGGCCAGACCCGTTCCAGCATTTCGGTACGAAAATCGGTGACCACCAGTACATCCGTGTCCGGCAGCAATTGGGCCAGACTGGTTTCGTCCCGGGCATATCGCACAGCGGCCCGGCCATCGAGTTGTTCCAGGCCGGGCAGTTCGTTCTCGTCCGGGGCGGTCAGTACCGTGATCTGGAGTTCGGTCATGGATTCAGGTCCGTTCAATGGCGCGTTTGAATTTGTCCAGGGCTTCGTTGATCTGGGCTTCAGTGACAATCAGTGCCGGCAGCCAGCGTACCACCTGCCCGTGCGTGCCACAGCGCAACAGCAACAGATCCTCGTGCTCGCTGGCCTTGAGCAGCGCGGCGGCCTTGTCGCCGTCGGGCCGGCCCTGGTCGTCCACGATTTCGATCCCCTGCATCAGGCCCATGCCGCGCACTTCATCAATAAAGTCGTGCTCGTCCTTGAGCTTTTCCAGCTCGCCGCGCAATTGCTTGCCCCGCTCGGCGGCATTGTCCACCAGTTTTTCGTCACGGATCACATGGATGTTGGCCACGGCACCGGCACAGGCCACGGCGTTGGCGCCATAGGTGCCGCCCTGGGAACCCGGCCAGGCCTTTTCCATCAGCGATTGCGGTGCCGCTATGGCGGATACCGGAAAACCGCTGGCGAGACCCTTGGCGGTGATAATGATATCGGGTGTAATCCCGAAGTGCTCATAGCTCCAGAACTTGCCCGTACGCCCGAAACCGGCTTGCACCTCGTCCGAAATCAACAGGATATTGTGCTGGTCGCAGCGTTCACGCAGGCCCTGCATGAACCGGGTGGTGGCGGGCCAGTAGCCGTACTCGCCCTGCACGGGTTCGATCATCATGGCGGCGGTATCACAGGGGGACGTCTGGGTCACAAAGAGTTCGTCCAGTTCGCGCAGGCAGAAGTCCGTGGCCTCTTCCTCGGTCATGCCGTAGCGGTACGGGTGCGGAAAGGGGGCGAAAACCACCCCGCCCATCAACGGATGATACCCGCTACGCACCTTGGTGGCCGAGGTGGTCATGGAGGCCGCGCCCACGGTGCGGCCGTGGAAACCGCCATGGAAGCAGATCATGTTGGCCCGGCCCGTGGCCTGACGCGCCAGGCGCATGGCCGTTTCCACCGCTTCGCTGCCGGAGTTGGTGAACGAGACGGAATCCAGGGGGCTGGGCAGGTGCTCACTCAACAGATCCGCGAGATCCAGCATGGGCTGGTGTTTGACCGAGGCATACTGGGCGTGGATCAGCCTGCCTACCTGTTCCTGAGCGGCGGCCACGACCCGGGGATGACAGTGCCCCGTGGCAGTGACGCCAATGCCCGAGGTGAAGTCCAGCCAGGCCCGGTTGGCAGCGTCATAGATATAGCAGCCCTCGCCACGTTCGGCGATGACATCGCTGGATTGTTTCAGCAGGGGAGAAAGATGGCTCATGGCGGACTCCTGTTCTCTAAGCCGGTAAGGATTCAATGATAGCAGCACTGATCTGATCGGTGCTTCGCACGGCGCCGGCGGTCTGTGCGGACAGATCCGCTGCCACGGCGGCACGCAGCTCGGATGCCGCGCGGGCGAACACGGTTTCCTCCGTGCCCAGCCAGTCGAGCATTTCCGCGGCGGTCAGCATCATGGCGCGCGGATCCGCCTTGTTCTGACCGGCAATATCCGGGGCGCTGCCGTGCGTGGGTTCGAACAGGGCCGGGTAATCCCGGGTGTCCGGATTGATGTTGATTGATGGCGCCACGCCCATGCCCCCGGAGAGCACGGCCGCGAGATCTGTCAGGATGTCGCCCTGCAAGTTGCTTGCCACCACGACATCGAAGATCCAGGGACACTGGACGAATTTCATGCAGGCGGCATCCACCAGTTCGTGATGGGTGGCCACATCCGGATACTCGCGGGCGATCTCGGCGAAGACTTCCGTGTAGAGTTCGCCCCAGTGGGGCAGGGCGTTGCGTTTGGTGATCAGACAGACCTGGGCGGCGGCCGTGTTGCCGTCGGGCCGTGTAAATGTACGGGGTTGTGCGCGCGCTTCGGCCCGCTGGCGGGCGCGCTCGAAGGCATGGCGGATCAGCCGTTCCGCCGCCGGGCGGGTAAACACTTCCAGCTGGGTGGCCACCTCGCGTTCGGTACCGCGGTGCACACGGCCACCCTGGTTCACGTATTCCCCTTCGCTGTTCTCCCGGATCACCATCATGTCCACCTCCGCCGCGCGCGGGTCCGCCAGGTATTGCGGCGCGCCCGGCAGCAGCCGGGCGGGACGTTCGCAGGCCCAGAGATCGAAGCCCTTGCGCAGGGTGAGCAGTGGCGCCAGGGAAATGCCGTCGGGTAGCAGATACCGGTTCGGATCCGAACTCGGGCCCGGGTCGCCCAGCGCGCCCAGCAGGAGGGCGTCATAGCGGGTGAGCTGATCCAGGGCGTCTTCGGGCATCATGACCCCGTGGCGCCGGTGCCAGTCCGTGGCGGGCCACTCGAGTTCGTCCCACGCCAGCGGCAATTCATGCCGGTCCCGCAAGCGTTCCAGCACATCCAGGGTGGCCGCCATGACCTCGCCGCCGATGCCGTCGCCCGGCATGACGGCCAGCTTCCGGTGGGGTTGGGCGTTCATGGGTTATTCCCCGCCCATGCACAGATACTTCACTTCCGTGAATTCATCCAGCCCGTAGTGCGAACCCTCGCGGCCCAGACCGGATTCCTTGACCCCGCCAAAGGGCGCGGCGGCGTTGGAGACCAGACCTTCGTTGACGCCCACAATGCCCGCCTCGAGGCCCTCGGCCACGCGCCAGCAGCGATGAATGTCGCGACTGTAGAAATAGGACGCCAGCCCATAGGGTGTGTCGTTGGCCATGCGAATGGCTTCGTCCTCGGTTTTGAAGCTCATGATGCCCACCAGCGGGCCGAAGGTTTCCTCGTCGCAGAGCTGCATGTTGCGTTGCACGCCCGTGATCAGGGTGGGCTGGGCGAAGTTGCCGCCCAGCGAATGGCCCTTGCCGCCATAGACGAGCTTCGCGCCCTTGTCCAGTGCGTCCTGGAGGTGGCTGTTCACTTTTTCCACGGCGGGTCCGTTGATCAATGGCCCCTGGTTCACGCCTTCTTCAAGGCCGTTGCCGGGCTGCAGTTTGTCCATGGCCGCCTGGAGTTTTTCCACGAAGGCGTCCTGAACCCCTTCCTGCACCAGAAAGCGGTTGGCACAGACACAGGTCTGGCCCGTGTTGCGGAATTTCGAGCCCATGGCCCCTTCCACCGCCCGGTCCAGATCGGCGTCGTCAAAGACGATAAAGGGCGCGTTGCCGCCCAGCTCCAGCGAAATCTTCTGAATGTGCTCGGCGCATTGAGCCATGAGCTTGCGACCCACCTGGGTGGAGCCGGTGAAACTAATCTTGCGAACCGTCGGATTGCTGGTGAACTCGCCGGCGATGTCGCCCGGCGAGCCCGTGACAATACTTAGTACGCCCGCGGGAATACCGGCGCGCTCGGCCAGTTCCGCCATGGCGAGCGCGGAAAAGGGTGTGGCCGCGGCGGGTTTGATGACCATGGGACAGCCGGCGGCCAGGGCCGCGCCCGCCTTGCGCGTGATCATGGCGGCGGGAAAGTTCCAGGGGGTAATGGCGGCGGACACGCCCACGGGCTGCTTGATCACCACGATGTGCTGATCCGGCTTGCCGCCGGGAATGGTGTCGCCGTACATCCGGCGGGCTTCCTCGGAAAACCACTTGATGAAGGAAGCGGCGTAGGCCACTTCCCCTTTCGCTTCCGCCAGGGGCTTGCCCTGTTCCAGCGTCATGAGCCGGCCCAGGTCTTCCTGGTGTTCCATCATCAGATCATGCCAGCGGCGCAGCAGATCGCCGCGCTCGCCGGCGGTCTTGTGTCGCCATTGGGCGAAGGCGCGGTCGGCGGCTTCAATAGCGCGGCGGGTTTCGTCGGCGCCCATATCGGGCACCGTGCCCAGAGTCCCGCCCGTGGCCGGATTGTCCACGTCCAGCGTTGCGCCACTGTCGGCGTCCAGCCACTGACCGTCGATATAGCCCTGCTGGTGGAAAAGCTGGCTGTCCTGGAGACCGGGACCGGACATGGATGACTCCTTGAGCAATCGGCGCGGACCGGCGTCCGCTTGATGCGCTCATCTTAACCGACGCGCCCGTGATTGAAATAGCGGAGTCAGAAGCAGGCCTGTTCTAAAGATAATCCGTGAGCAGGTCGTCGTCGCCGAAATCCAGCGCCTGGTCATGGCCCTCGATGCGGATGCCCTGATCCGTCAGGGTCAGGTGGTCGGCGTCGAGCACGCCCTCGCCGAAGTGATAGACGGGTTTCGCCTCGCCGCGCAGGGCCTGTTCGTCATAGTCATGCATGGCCGTCCGGGTGGTTTCGCTGCGCCGGGCCCAGTCACGCAGCACGGAGGCGCCGTGCTTGCGTTCCATCAGGGTCCGGGTGGTGTGCGGCGCCAGCACCAGAGCGGTGGCGTTGTTGCCGCCGAATCCCTTGGAGTTGAGCAGGCTGGCCTGCAGGTCGTCGCGCTCGCGGTGTTGATTGCTCAGGGACAGCCGTTCCGTATGCACGTCCTCGGCAAATTCATCCACCGTGGTAATGCCGGGGAGACGGCTCAGGGCAAAACCACCCAGGGCGGCGGCGAGCTGGTCGCCGCCGGCGCTGCCCAGCGAATGCCCCACGAAGCATTTGATCGCGGACAGCGGCCAGTCCCGGATG
>CAJXLA010000117.1 GCA_913055795.1 uncultured Alcanivorax sp.
CACAAGAAGGCCGCGCAGGACGCCAAGCGTGGCAAGATCTTCACCAAGCTGATCCGCGAGATTCAGGTGGCCGCGCGCCTGGGCGGGCCCGACCCGGATGATAATCCGCGCCTGCGCGCCGCGGTGGACAAGGCGCTGGGCAACAACATGCCCAAGGACAATATCGACCGGGCCATCAAACGCGGTGCCGGCGAGGATGAAGGCGCCAACATGGAAGAAATCACCTATGAGGGCTATGGCCCTCACGGGGTCGCCATGCTGGTGGAAACCATGACGGACAACGTCAACCGCACCGTGTCGGGCGTGCGCCACGGCTTCAACAAGTTCGGTGGCAACCTGGGCACGGACGGCTCGGTCTCCTTTCTTTTTACCCGCCGGGGTGAAATCGTCATGGCGCCGGGCGAGGACGAGGAGAAACTGCTCGAAACGGCGCTGGAAGCCGGCGCCGAGGATGTGGAAGAGCACGACGACGGCTCGCGTACCGTGGTGACGCGTCCGGACAAGACCTTCGGCCAGGTGGTGGATGCACTGCGCAATGCCGGCCTGGAACCGGCCCAGGCGGAAGTGACCATGAACCCGGCCAACTGGGTGGCGCTGGATCACGATCAGGCCGCCACCATCGACAAACTCATCGATCACTTCGAGGATCTGGATGATGTCCAGACGGTGTACACCAATGCGGACTATCCCGATCCGGAAGAATAGTTTTGCTCGCGCGAGCGTTCGCCCATGACGATCCTGCTGGGCATTGATCCGGGCTCGCGCCATACCGGCTACGGCGTGATCGAACAGCAGGGCAACCGCCAGCACCTGCTTGCCTGTGGCACCATTTCCACGCGCCAGGACGACATGGCCCGCCGGCTGGGCGAGATCCATACCGGTATCGCCACGGTCGTGGCGGACTACGAGCCGGAGGAAATGGCCATCGAGAAGGTGTTCATGGCGCGCAACGCCGATTCCGCGCTCAAACTGGGTCAGGCGCGCGGTGCGGCCATCACGGCCGTGGTCCAGGCCGGCCTGCCCGTGTTCGAGTACTCCCCGCGCCAGATCAAGCAGGCCATTGTGGGGCGGGGCGGCGCGGAAAAGCATCAGGTAGCCCAGATGGTCACCCGGTTGCTGGGGCTGAGCGAAGCTCCGGCCAGTGACGCCGCCGATGCCCTGGGTATAGCCATCTGTCATGCACACATGCGTGTGGGGCTGGCCCGCCAGGCGGGTGCGGCACGCAAAGGGGTACGCAAGGGGAGGTTGCGATGATCGGACGACTGCGCGGCACCCTGCTGGAGAAACGCCCGCCCTGGCTGCTGGTGGAAGCCGCGGGCGTGGGCTATGAGCTGGAAGCGCCCATGACCGCCTTCTATGATCTGGCCGAAACGGGCACCGAGGTGGTGCTCTACACCCATCTGGTGGTGCGCGAGGACGCCCAGCTGCTGTTCGGCTTTTGTGATCGCCACGAGCGCGAGTGGTTCCGCGCGCTCATCAAGGCCAATGGCGTGGGCCCCAAGATGGCGCTGGCGATTCTCTCCGGCGTGGAGGCACGCCGGCTGGTGCGCTGCATTGAAGACCATGACGTGGACACCCTGGTGAAAGTGCCCGGGGTGGGCCGCAAGACCGCCGAGCGGCTGCTGGTGGAAATGAGCGGCCGGGTGGAGCAGATTGAGGGCGTGCCGGCCGAGCCCGGTGGCGCGCGCGCGGAGCCGGGTGCGGACGCTACGGGCGACGCCGTTGCCGCGCTGGAAGCGCTGGGCTACCGTAATCAGGATGCCCGCAAGGCCGTGGCCGGCGTGGGCGAGGCCGATGCCGGATCCAGCGAGGAGCTGATCCGGCAGGCGCTCAAACAACTCGCACGCTAGTGGAGCTCAATTGGAAGACGAGCGTATTGTCTCGCCCCGCTCGGAGGGCGATCCGGAGGAACAGCAGGACCGCGCCATCCGGCCCGCCAGCCTGGCCGACTACCAGGGCCAGCCCCAGGTGCGCGAGCGCCTGGAAATCTTCATCAATGCCGCGCGCCAGCGTGGCGAGAGCCTGGACCACACCCTGATTTTCGGCCCGCCCGGGCTGGGCAAGACCACGCTGGCGCACATCATCGCCCGGGAAATGGGCGGCCAGTTGCGCACCACCGCCGGACCCGTGCTGGAAAAGGCGGGCGATCTGGCCGCCATGCTTACCAATCTGGAAGAAGGCGATGTGCTCTTTGTGGACGAGATTCATCGTTTGTCGCCCGTGGTGGAGGAAATCCTCTACCCGGCCATGGAGGATTATCAGCTGGACATCATGATCGGCGAGGGCCCGGCGGCGCGCTCCATCAAGATCGACGTGCCGCCCTTTACCCTGGTGGGGGCCACGACCCGGGCCGGGCTGCTCACCTCGCCATTGCGCGACCGTTTCGGTGTGGTCCAGCGTCTGGAGTTCTATTCCGTGAACGACCTCACGGCCATCGTGGAACGATCCTGCGGGATATTGTCCATAGAAGCGGATGCCGAGGGTGCGCAGGAAGTGGCGCGCCGTTCGCGCGGTACGCCGCGTATTGCCAACCGGCTGCTGCGGCGCGTGCGCGACTATGCCCAGGTGCGCGCCGACGGCCGCATAACCGCGGACGTGGCCCGCAGTGCGCTGGATATGCTGGAGGTGGACGCGTTGGGCCTGGATGGCACGGACCGGCAGTTGCTGCATCTGATGATGGACAAGTTCGACGGTGGCCCGGTGGGCCTGGACAGCCTGGGCGCGGCGCTCAACGAGGATGCGGGCACCCTGGAGGACGTGGTGGAGCCCTACCTGATCCAGCAGGGCTTTATCCAGCGTACCCCGCGCGGGCGTCTGGTCACGGCCCATGCCTGGCGCCATTTCGGGCTGCGTCCGCGCAATACGGGCACGGCTGCCGATCTGTTCGAGGAGTGAGCATTTCCGTGAACCCCGAGGAATTCTGTATCCCCGTACGGGTCTATATCGAAGACACGGACGCGGGCGGCATTGTCTATTACGTCAACTACCTGAAATTCATGGAGCGCGCGCGCACGGAATGGTTGCGTCGCCTGGGCTATGTGCAGTCCAGCCTGCTGGCGAACAATATCCAGTTTGTCGTCCGGGCCACGGATCTGCGCTACCGACAGCCTGCGCGCATCGACGATGAGCTGGCGGTCACCGCCGCCCTGGAGAAGGCGGGCCGGGCCAGCATGGCCTTCCATCAACAGGTGTGGCGTTCGGGTGAGCTGCTCTGCGATGGACGCATCCAGGTGGCCTGTGTGCGGGCGGATACGCTGGCGCCCACGGCGTTGCCGTCGGCGGTCTATCAAGCAATACGGGAAGGGGAGAACGCCTGATGGCGGAAACCGAAAGCATGTCCATGCTCGCGCTCATCGGTAGCGCCGGCCCCGTGGTCCAACTGGTGATGCTGCTGTTGCTGGCCGCCTCGGTGGTTTCCTGGGTCATGATCGGCGTGCGCTACCGGGTGTTCAATCGCGCTCGGCGCGCCACCCACGCCTTCCAGGAGCGGTTCTGGTCGGGCCAGAATCTGGCGGAGCTTTATCGCGAGGTGAATGACCACCCGGACCCGGATTCGGGCACGGAAACCATCTTCCGGGCCGGCTTTGCCGAATATGTGCGCCTGTCGCGCACCTCGCGTCATCCGGATGCCACCATGGAAGGCGTACAACGCGCCATGCGCGTGGCGCTGCAGCGGGAACAGACCCGGCTCAACCGCAGCCTGCCGTTTCTCGCCACCGTGGGCTCCACCAGTCCCTATATCGGCCTGTTCGGCACCGTCTGGGGCATCATGAATTCCTTCCGGGCCCTGGCCAATGTGAGCCAGGCCACGCTCCAGGTGGTCGCGCCCGGCATCGCCGAGGCGCTGATCGCCACGGCCATGGGGCTGTTCGCGGCGATTCCCGCGGTCATGGCCTATAACCGCTATGCCACCGTGGCGGACGAGCTGGTGGGCGAATGCGAACTCTTCTCCGAAGAATTCTCCTCGGTGCTGCACCGTCAGGCTCACGGCCGGGAGAACGCGGCATGAGTCAGGTGCGCAAGCCCCGTCGCATGATGGCGGACATCAATGTGGTGCCCTACATCGACGTCATGCTGGTGCTGCTGGTGGTGTTCATGATTACGGCGCCCATGATGACGCAGGGGATTCAGGTAAACCTGCCCGAGACGGACAGTGGTGCGGTGGGGGATGATCAGGAACCCGTGGTGGTGACGGTGCGCGAGGGCGGGGACTACCACATCAATGTGGGCGAGGATCAGAAGGAATCCGCCAGCCTGGAAACGGTGAAAGGGCATGTGCTGCGCATCATGAAGAATCAGCCCGGCACGCTCTTCCTGGTGGAAGGCGACCGGGCCGTGCCCTACGGCAAGGTGATCGAGCTCATGTCCAGTCTTCAGGGCGCGGGCGTGGAGCAAGTGGGCCTGGTGACGGAACCACCGGAACCGGCCGACAGCTGACCCATGAACCGTGATCTGCCGCTGGCCATTGCGTTCGCCGCTGCCGTCCATCTGCTGGTGGTGGGGGTGACGCTGTTCAGGTGGCAGGCGGACGCGGAGGTCATGAAACCGGACGTGCCGCCCCATGTGAAAGCCGTGGTGGTGGAGCGGGAACCCGAGCCGCCGAGCCCGCCCCGACCCGAGCCGGAACCCGCTCCGAAACCGGAGCCTGAACCCCGACCGGAGCCGGAACCGGACAAGGAGTCGGTCTCAACAGAACCGGAACCCGAGCCTGAGCCCGAACGAGAGCCGGAGCCTGAAAGCGAGCCCCCGGAACAGCACTCGTTTGAACAGCCCAGCCTGGAAGAAATGCTCGCGCGCGAGGAGCTGGAAATGGAGCAGGTGCAAAAGGAAAAGGCAATCGAGGCTGAACCGCAAAGCTCTGAAACAGCCGAGGGCGAGACCACGGACGAGGAACTTGCGCGCCAGATTACGGCCATACGCAATGCGGTGGCCCGCCACTGGAATCGCCCTCCGGGGGCGCGCAATAACATGAAGACGGTATTGCGCCTGCGGTTGTTGCCCGGCGGTGAAGTGGTCGAGGTCACCGTCGTGGAATCCAGCGGCAATGTCCCCCTGGATCGTTCCACCGTGGCCGCCGTGAAAAACGCCAGTCCCTTGCCCGTACCCTCGGGCAAGGATTTCAATCGTTTCCGGGAATTCCGGATGAGTTTCAAGCCCGAGGATTTGAGCCTGTGAGAGTTCTTGTCGGTATTCTCCTGCTGTGGTTATGCAACGTATTGCACGCGTCAGAACTGGAAATCCAGGTGACCCAGGGGCGTGATGATGCCCTGCCCATTGCGGTGGTCCCCTTCGGCACGCCGGATAGCGATCCGCCCGAGGATATCGGCGCCATCGTCGCCGCCGATCTGCACCGGAGCGGGCAGTTCGATCCGCTGCCGCCGGAAGACTTGTTGAGCCGACCCCATGGCCAGGAAGACATGATCTGGCGGGACTTCAGGGTACTGGGCACGGATTATGTGGTGGCCGGCCGGGTGGAGACTACGGGCGAAGGGCAGTACCGGGTCCGCTACGGCCTTTATGACGTGCCTCGTCAGGAAAAAGTGCTGTCCCAGACCTATGAGCCTTCCGGAAAGGGCTTGCGGGACGTGGCCCACGCGATCTCGGACCGTATCTATGAACATCTCACCGGCGTGCCCGGCGCCTTTTCCACACGCATTCTCTACGTCACCAAGAATATCGACCTGGAGCGACCCTACCGGTTGCAGTACGCGGATGCTGACGGTGCCCGGGTGCAGACCATACTGCGCAGCCGTGAACCTATCATGAGCGCGTCCTGGTCGCCCAACGGCAAGCGTGTGGCCTATGTGTCCTTCGAGGACGAAGGCATGCCCGGCATCTATGTCCATGACCTGGCCACGGCCGAACGCCGCCGGGTGTCCTCCTATCCCGGCATCAATGGTGCGCCCGCCTGGTCACCGGACGGCGATCGGCTGGCCATAACCCTGTCGCGGGATGGCAATCCGGAGATCTATCTGCTCGAACTGGGGTCCGGGGAGCTGACCCGGCTGACGGACCACTACGGCATCGACACCGAGCCGCGCTGGATGCCGGACGGGGAGTCGCTGCTGTTTACGTCCAATCGTGCGGGCGGGCCCCAGATCTACGAGATCAATGTGAATACCGGCAATACCCGCCGGGTCACCTTCGAGGGCAGTTACAACGCCCGCGCCGATGTCACCCCGGACGGCCGATTCATGGTCTTTGTTCACAGGATAGACGGTGATTTCCATGTTGCCGTCAAGGACCTGGAACGGGGCACCTTTGATGTGGTCACAAGCACGGAATTGGACGAGTCGCCCAGTGTTGCCCCCAATGGAAGTATGATAATTTATGCTACACAGGAAGGGGGCGAGGGTATCCTTAAGGCCGTCTCCATGGACGGGCAGGTGAAAGTGGAACTGCCCTCCCGGGAAGGCGAAGTACGAGAACCGGCCTGGTCGCCTTTTCTTTGAACGGGTTCTCACAACGATTAGCCAACGGAAACTGATAGGAGTCAAGCATGCGCTCAAGCACCCTGAACCGGCTGTTCGCTCTGACGCTGGTGGCCACCCTGGCCGCGTGTCAAAGCACGCCCGAGCAGGAAGACACTGCCGAGACGGAACAGCAGGACCAGCAGGAACAGCAGGAACAACAGGATACGGCGGAACCTGAGCCGACCGAGCCCTCGGAGCCTGCCGAAGCTATGGACGAAGAGGAAGAGGAAACGACCCGCCCGGTCACCGCGGATAACTTCCACAATCATCCGTCCAACTATGACGCCAGCACGGATACGCGCACGGTCCACTTCGCGTTCGACAAGTCCACCGTGCCCTCGGCGGCTTTCGGCGCGCTCAAGGCACATGCGCGTCACCTGAAGTCCAACAGCAACGCGCGGGTGCGCCTGGCCGGCCATACGGACGAGCGTGGCACGCGTGAATACAACGTGGCTCTGGGTGAGCGGCGCGCCAAGGCGGTACAGAAGTACCTGCGTCTGCAGGGCGTGTCCTCCGACCAGCTGGAAACCGTTTCCTATGGCGAGGAAAAGCCGGCCCGTCGCGGCACCAGTGACATGGACTATGCCCACAATCGCCGTGTGGAAATCGAGTATCGCGCCGGTCGGCCCTGATGATGTTTGCTTGGCGTAAATCGCTGGCCGTTGTGGCACTCACTGGTGGACTGGTGGGGACTGTCCTGGGACAGTCCTCCACCGGGCCGCTGGCAGTGGAGGACCGGTCCGTGGACCGGGACAGCGCTGGCGATGGATCATCGCAGTCCGGACGGGACGACGGCGTGATGATCCTCATGCAGGAACTGGAGCAGTATCAACGCGAGACCCGGAAGCTGCGCAATCAAGTGGAGAAGCTCCAGCATCGCCTGGACCAGATGCGGAAAGCCCAGCGCGAGCGCTATCTGGATCTCGATACCCGCCTGAATGCCCTCGCGGAAGCGAGCACGCGGGATAAACCGGAAGAATCATCTTCCTCCGGTAAGGACGAGCCAAGTGACTCGTCCACGAACCCCCAAGCGGATCGTCAGGCCTATCAGTCAGCCAAGGACAAGCTGCTGCAGCGCAATTTTCAGGCGGCGGCAAAGTCGTTCGAAGATTATCTCGAGGATTTCCCCGACGGCCAGTTCCGGGCCTATGCGCACTTCTGGCTGGGCGAGGTCTATCGCAATATGCCCGACCGGGACGACGGCGCCCGGGAGCAGTTCCAGGTGGTCGTGAACGACCATCCCGAGCACAGCAAGGCCCCGGCGGCCATGTATAAACTCGCTACACTCCAGGCGGATGGCGGTAACCAGGGCGAAGCCCGGGTAACGCTGGAAAAACTGCGCATGGAGTTCCCCGACAGCCGCGAAGCCGAGCTGGCCGCACGCATGCTGGATGAACTGGATGCAAAAGGCGGCGGTGACAACGGCGACTGACCCACGTCTTGATCTGCTAGAATCGGCGCTCCAGCAGGCTGTTCAAGAACCCTTTGCAATGTTCAGGCTTTCAGGCTGGTTCGCAATCGAGGAGCGCTTTTGAAGGCGGGTGTCTGCTCTCTTCGAAAAAGGGCAACGATGAGTGCGTGCCAGCCTGAAAGCCCCGTAGGGCGTGGCCTGAAGCGCCTATCTGCTGCACTTTGCGGCTCGGAAAGGGAACCACCCTGTCCGTTGCAACAAAGCACGCCAGCCACACGCTTCAGGCCACGCTGAACATGCAAGGGGTTCTTCAACAGCCTGCCCAACAGGAGGGCCCGTTGAATCTTCGCATTACCGAAATCTTTTATTCCCTGCAGGGCGAGGCGCGCACCATGGGGGTGCCCACCGTCTTCGTGCGCCT
>CAJXLA010000118.1 GCA_913055795.1 uncultured Alcanivorax sp.
GCTTCTTGGACACCCCTCCGAGCACCTCGATCGCCCGCCGCAACCGCATGCGCGCGAGATCCGGCCCCAGCAGCTCCATGCTGTCCACCACGGAGAAGCTTGATGCCGTGCCCGCGATGGCGACAAATACGGGAAAGAGAAAATCCTTCACTTTCAGTTCCAGCGCACCGGACAGGGATTTGGCCCGGGCGAAGATGACATCCCGGTTCCAGTTGTCCACCTCTTCCAGCGACCAGAGAAAATACTGCAGCCAGACCTTCATGTCTTCCGGATCAAGCTGTTTATGGGCAAAAGTGTCCGCGGTAATGGCCGGTTGCTCGGAGAAACAGAAGCCGGCCTTGTCGACCACCTGTCCCAGTGTTTCCACCCGGTCGCGAACATGCGGAATGATCGCGAGGGCACGTTCGCGATTGTATTTCCATTCCACCAGGCGCTGGAGAAAATCCTCGTCGCCCAGTCCGCGCAGCCACTGCCCGTTCAGCCACGCCAGTTTCTCCACATCGAAGACCGGCCCGCCCAGCGAGATCCGGTCCAGATCGAAATGCTCCAGCATTTGCGACAGGGAAAACTGTTCGCTTTCATCCGGCATGGACCAGCCCATGCGCCCCAGGTAATTGACCAGCGCCTCGGGCAGATACCCGGCCTCGCGGTAATAATTGATGCCGGTGGGATTCTTGCGCTTGGACAGCTTGGACTTGTCCGGGTTGCGCAACAGCGGCATGTGCGTCAACTCGGGCATGGACCAGCCCAGGTATTCGTAGAGCAGGCGATGCTTGGGCGCCGAGTCGATCCATTCCTCGCCCCGGATCACATGGGTGATCGCCATCTCGTGATCATCCACCACATTCGCCATGTGATAGGTGGGCATGCCGTCGGATTTGAGCAGCACCTGGGCGTCCACCTGTTCCCAGTGCAGTTCGATGGTTCCGCGCAACCGGTCCCGAATCTCGCAGGGCCCGCTGTCGGGCACCCGCAGCCGGATTACCCAGGGCATGCCGGCTTCGGCGCGCCGGCGCTGCTCGTCGGCCGGTAGTTCCAGATCCTCGGCCTTGAGCGCTTTCTGGCGCCCCGCAGCCTTGTGCTCGGCGCGCAGCTCGTCCAGCTCCTCCGGCGTGCGATAGCACACAAAGGCATCGCCCTGGTCCACCAGCTGGTGGGCATAGCGCTGGTAGAGCTCGCGGCGCTGGCTCTGCCGGTAGGGGCCATAGGCGCCCTCGCGGCCCGGGCCCTCGTCCCAGTCCAGTCCCAGCCATTGCAGCGCCCGCAGGATCGCCTGCTCATGAGCAGCGGTGGAGCGTGCCTGGTCCGTATCCTCGATGCGCAGCACGAAGGAACCGCCGTGCTGGCGGGCAAAACACAGATTGAACAGGGCAATATAGGCCGTCCCTACATGGGGCTCGCCCGTGGGCGACGGCGCAACGCGGGTGCGAACGGTCATGGTAACTCCTGGCGATTTGGCGGCGCATTATACGCACTTGCCCGGCAGCATTCAGTCCCTTCCGCGCTGGCTGACATCTTGTGTCCCCCGGGTCAGCGCCAGGGTCCGTGTAGGAATTTTCTTACATGATTTTAAGAAATCAGGAGCTGGCGTACGGGCCGGATCTGCGCCACACTGTGAACAAGTTCACATACTGTTCCGTTTGCCAGTCTGAACGATTGCCCACCGGGCGCTGATCTCTGTTGTCGGGGTAAAGGAGGACTCGGGAGAGCCATCACTTCCCCAACGGGCGGCTCGACCCGCGCCCGTACAGACCGGATGCTGGTCGTTACACCGGCATCCGGTTTTTTTATGTCCGTTTTCCCCGCTGCGACGCTTCCGTGCCATAATGCGTGATCGGCAGGCATTTCCCGCACCTCCATGAACGAATCCGTCTCCGCGATGATCCCATCCCTGGACCGGCGTTTGTCCGTCGCGCCCATGATGGACTATACCACCCGGGATTTCCGGTATCTGTTGCGCTTGATCAGCCGGCACACCCTGCTCTATACGGAAATGGTGGTCGACCGGGCCGTATGTGATGGGGACCGGGAACACTTGCTGGGGCATGACCCGGCCGAGCACCCGCTGGCGCTGCAACTCGGCGGCAGCGATCCGGGCTGGCTGGCACAGGCAGCGGCTGTGGGTGCGGACCAGGGCCATGACGAGATCAATCTGAACGTGGGCTGCCCCTCGGATCGGGTGCAGTCCGCCACCTTCGGCGCCTGTCTCATGGCCGAACCGGAACGGGTGGCGGAAGCCGTGGACGCGATGCGTGCGCGTGTAGCGGTGCCGGTAACCGTCAAGACCCGGATCGGCATCGACGACCGGGACGATTACGACTTTCTGTTTCGCTTCGTGGAACAGGTGCGTGCCGCCGGCTGCCGGACCTTCATCATTCATGCCCGCAAGGCCGTGCTGGGCGGACTGACCCCGAAGGAGAACCGTGACATTCCGCCATTGCTCTACGGGCGCGTCTACCAGCTCAAGTACGACTTTCCCGACTGCGAGATCGTGATCAATGGCGGCATCAATGACCTGTACGAGGCGGGCGAACATCTGCACCAGCTGGACGGCGTCATGATCGGGCGGGAGGCCTGCCGCAACCCCTGGCTACTGGCCGACGCGGACGCGCGCATCTTCGGTGATGACCGGGCGGTGCCCGACCGACACGCGGTGGCCGAGCAGTTCATGGACTACCTGGAAGCCCGCCGGGCCGCGGGTGCCGATCCGCGCCACGGCCTGCGTCACGCCATGCACCTGTTCCAGGGGCGACCGGGGGCCCGCGCCTTCCGGCGCCACCTGAGCGATCATATCCATCGGCGTGACGCCACGCCGCGTGTCCTTGCGGACGCGCTGTCATTGGTGCCACGGGACCAGGACGCCTATGATGAAAGCACGACAGCACTGGATGCACACGCATGAGTTCCAAACGCGAGCAGATCGAACAACTCAGCACCGTGGTGGCGGATACCGGCGAGCTGGAAGCGGTGCGCCGGTATCAGCCCGTGGATACCACCACCAATCCGTCACTGCTGCTGGCGGTAGCCGGCCAGTCCGGCTATGAACAATACCTGAGCCGGGCCCGCGAATTCGCCGCGGAGTTGGGCGACGCCGGGGATCCGGCCCTGCTGAGCGACTGTTTCGCCACCCTGGTGGGGCGCACCCTGACGGAACTCGTGCCCGGGGTGGTGTCCACGGAAGTGGATGCGCGACTGTCCTTCGATACCCGTGCCACCATCGAACGGGCCCGCCGCCTGGCAGCGCTCTACCGCGAGCTCGGGGTGGCACCGGATCGCTTTCTGATCAAGGTGGCCGGCACCTGGGAAGGCATCCGGGCGGCGGATGTCCTGGAAACCGAGGGATTGCACTGCAATGTGACCCTGGTCTTTTCCACCGTGCAGGCGCGCGCGGCGGCCGAGGCCGGCGCCACCCTGGTGTCGCCCTTCGTGGGCCGAATCCTGGACTGGTACGTCAACAACCGGGGGGTCACCGTAAACACTCCCGCCGACGACCCAGGTGTTGATTCCGTGGACCGGATTCACCGCGACCTCAAGGGCCATGGTTTTGATACCGTGGTCATGGCCGCCAGTTTCCGCAACAAGGGCCAGATCGAGGCGCTGGCCGGTTGTGACCGGCTCACCATCAGCCCGGCGCTGTTGGAAGAGCTCAACGAGGACGACGCCCCCATCGAACGCTATCTGAGCCGGGTGGAACCGGCGGCCGCGCCGGTGGAACCCCAGGTGCAGGAAGCCCGGTTCCGCTGGCGGCTCAATCAGGATCCCATGGCCACGGATCTGCTCAGCGACGGCATCCGGCGGTTCACACGGGATCAGCAAACGCTGGAGGAACTCATGACCGGAGCACCGAACCATGCGCAGTTTGCTGGATAAACTCTTCGGCGACGCGGCCGAACCCGGCGCCTCGGAAGACGATCTGCACCGCGCCGCCCTGGCGCTCCTCTACGAAGTCGCGCGCGCGGACGGCCGGGTAGACGAATCCGAACAGACCCGGCTGCTGCAGGCCCTGGCACAGCGTTGGGGACTGGACGACGACGAACGCGAACGCATGCTTGCGGATATTCGAAGTCATGCCGAAGACGCCACAGACCTGTTTGACCACACCGGACTGCTGCGCGAGTACTGGGGCCCGGAACCGCGGGCCGGGCTGGTCGCGGACATGTGGGAAGTCGCCCACGCCGACGGCCACGCCGATGAGCACGAAGAACAAATCATCCGGCGGGTGGCGGATCTGCTTTATGTCTCGCACGGCGATTTTATCCGCGGCAAGCTGGGCGCCCGTGGGGACAGCAACTGAATCCCCGATTGCCGGCCGCGTAGTGCGGCACTATCGCGTTTTCGAAACCGCGCTGAAGATGCCGTTCAGGGCATGTCCCTGCCAGAGAATTCGCGAAAGAACAGCCGGGTGAGGGCGGCGCGTGCTCGCGCCGATGAATTCCAGAAGCCCTGGAAAAGGCTCGCGGCGGGGACGCCGCTCCCACTTGCCGGAGCTGGAGTTCAGAGCCAACCTCCACTACCAGTCGTCATCCCCGGCCGGTTCGTACCCTTCCCCGAAATCGTCCTCTTCCGGCGCCAGCCCCATCCTGGTCCGGCGATTCTGCAGCCAGGTATCGCGGATAAAGGTATACCGATCCCCCACGATGGCGCCTTCCATGCTCAGCAGCCGGGCGCGGCGGTCCAACAGGGACAGGGCGGTAACGCCATAGCTGGTGGGTTCGTCGTCAACATAATTGGGCACCCAGAGCCAGTAGTCCGGCGCCCGGCCGGCGGTGGAGCGGATCGTGGCCGGCCCCATGAAGGGCATGACGATATAGGGCCCACTGGCCGCACCCCAGCGCGCCATGGTCAGCCCGAAATCCTGATCCGAGCGGGCCAGCTCGATTTCCGACGCCACGTCAAACAAACCCGCCACACCCAGAGTGGAGTTCACGGTAAAACGCCCCAGGTTCTGCCCGGCCACGGACCAGCGCCATTGCAGAATGCCGTTAACGCCGCTGCGCAGATCCGAGAGGTTGTTGAAAAAGCGATTGATGCTTTCGTTCAACCAGTTCGGCGTCACCTTGAGATAGGCCCGCGCCGCAGGCTTGTAGGCGTACTGATCCACCGTGTTGTTGAAGGCGAAGACTTTGCGGTTGAAGCCTTCCCAGGGATCGGTTTCGAGTTCCGCATCCGCCACCCGGTGCGCACACCCCCCCATCAGCACCAAAGTCAGCAAAAAAAGCGGCACGCGCATCAGCGGTGCCGCCCGGATGCAATCAGGCCCTGCCCGGTCCTTGAGCCGCATCAATCACGCCAGCGCCGGAACCGTTTGCGGATCCAGTAATCCAGGCTCAGGAAACGGCCCGCGCCCTGAAAGAACAACACCAGCAGCATGGCGAAATACGTAACGGCGAACTCCACACCATTGTTGAGCACCACGAAATTGCCCGTGCCGGTGAGCCAGTCATAATTGCCGTGTTCACGCAAAATGGATTTCGCCGCGTCCAGGCGCTCACCCACCTCGCGGGAATTTTCCAGGCTCTCTTTCGCCCCGGGAAGGCCGACCTGGGCCAGTGGTTGCGCCATGCTGGTCTGCGGATCCGAAGGTGCAATCGCGAACCAGCCATTGTCCCAGTGAACCGCAAAAGTCGCCACCAGCATGGTCACCATCAGCGGTACAGCGATATACCGTGTCGCCAGCCCGAACAACAGCAGAAACCCGCCCACCAGTTCGGACAGCATGGCGAGCGTGGCCATGACCTCCGGGAAGGGCAGACCCAGTCCCCATTCCGGATTGCCGAACCATTGGACGGTGCTGGAGAAGCTGCCCAGCTTGTTCAACCCCGCGCTGATGAAAACGGGCGCGAGAAACAGCCGCAACACCAGTGGTGCCAGAAAATTCAGTTTTTCCACACCGTCCAGCCAGTCGTGGATGCGATTCGCCTGCAGTACGATCCAGTTCATGCTTCCCCCTCATCCGTTATGTCCACCGTGCCCGGAACAATATCACGGGCGCGAAGATTCTCCAGTGTTTCGAGACCAAAATTGATAATGGGCCCGGTATCCGCCGCACCCAGTTCGGCGGCAATCTGCTCCAGAACGTGTCGGCCCGAACGCGTGCGATCCTCGTCCAGCAGCGCTAGCAATCGAGCCGTCACCGCATTGATTTCCATGAAACGCACATCGTCTTCCGAATCCCGGTAAATCAGCAGCCATACCGGCTGCTCGAGCGGTTGTTGGGGTTGATAGTCCGCCGAAATATGATGGACAGGCCAGTCATAGGTCAGTACATGCACCAGTGGCGACACCACCGGAATACCCTCGACAAGATCGCCTTCCGTATTCACGTCTTCGGTCGGGATCTCCTCGCGGCTGATATCCACCACCAGCTCCATCCACTCATAATGGGCCAGCTCGCGCAGGAAAGGCGGATCCTCGTCCGCGGCCTGGAACTCGCGATCAAGATAATCCAGAAACTCCGCGGGAATATCCACGAAATACGGAGACCCGGAAATGTGACGGGCCAGAAAATCGCGCACGATCTCCTGCCAGCGCTGCTCCGGCAGGATACTTCGCAGTACGGGAAAGCCGCTATCGAGAAAACCGGCGACGTTGTTGTATACCAGATCCCGGTAGATCTGTACGCGACGGTCCTCGATATCATCCGGCGCTTCAACCCGCTGCGGATCGCGCAGATGGGCCGCGAACTTCCTTTCTACCCGGATAAAACCCTCTTCCTTCATGCGCTGACCGCACTCCCGCTCCGCATGGGTTGTTGCAGCTTACGAATATGGTCCACTTCCCTCATGAGCTCGGGCAACTCGGGAAAATTGAAATCACGTTCGAGCATGGTGGGCAACGGGCCGAAATTCGCGTAGGCGCGCGCCAGCAAGTCCCAGACCGGCTCGATGACATCCGCGCCATGGGTATCCACCTTGAGATCCTCGGCTTCGTCGAAATGGCCGGCCACATGAATGTAGAACATGCGCTCGCCGGGCAGCGCGTCCAGAAAGGCACGGCTGTCATAGCCGTGATTGATGCTGTTCACGTGGATGTTGTTCACATCCAGCAACAGGCCGCAGTCCGCTTCGTCCAGCACGGCGCGGAGAAATTCCAGTTCCGTCATTTGTTGATGAGGCGCGGCATAATAACTGACGTTTTCCACGGCGATACGCTCGCCCAGGAAATCCTGCACGCGGCGAATGCGATCCGCGGTGTAATGCACCGCTTCCTCGGTAAACGGAATGGGCATGAGATCATAGAGATGACCATGATCACTGCAATAACTCAGGTGCTCGGTATAGCACTGGATGTTGAACTCACGCAGAAAGGTGCGAACATCGCCGAGCAGTTCATAATCCAGTGGCGACGGCCCGCCCAGTGACAGGGACAGACCATGGGTCACCATGGGGTATTGTTCAGTAAAGGCGCGGAAACGGCGTTTGGCCGCTCCGCCAATGCGGATCCAATTCTCCGGAGCCACTTCGAGAAAGTCGGGCGCTGTCCCCTCATAGGAGGACAGCGGGCCCATCAGGGCCCGCCGCAATCCCAAACCCGCTCCTTGTACTGCATCTGTATTCAAGGTCATGGTTCAGGTGTCCTCTATCAGCGGCTGGCGCGGCTTAACCGCCGCACTTGCCTTCACCGCACTTGCCTTCGCCTTTCTTGTCTTCCTTGTCCTTCTTGCCTTCGCCGCACTTGCCTTCACCGCATTTGCCTTCGCCTTTCTTCTCGGCCTTGCCTTCGCCGCACTTGCCTTCACCGCACTTGCCTTCCTTGTGCTTATCGGCCAGTTGATAGCCCTGGTTCAGTTCGGTAGTGGCAAAGGGATTCTCCGCGGCCTGAGCCGAAGTGCCCATTGCGGTGGCGATGAAGGCGGCACTTACGGTGGCCGCCAGCGGGCTGAGCTTGTTCGATTTTGCCATGGGAAGATCTCCTGATGCTTCTAAAGTGTTCGAACCGGCCCTATGCCGGTTTGAGACCCTGTGTACGGGACACCCATGAGATGCCATGGCAGCGGCTTTGTTACAACCCCAAATTTGTTAACGCGGGTCCAGCAGGCTGTTGAAAACCCCCTTGCGCGCTCAGCGCGGCCTGAAGCGTGCAGCTGGTGTGCCTGGTTGCGACGGACAGGGTGATTCCCTTTCCGAATCATCCAGGTGCAGCAGATGAGCGCTTCAGGCCGCGCCCCGCGGGGCTTTCAGGCTGGTCCGCACTCATAGTTGCCCTTTTTCGACGCGGCCGAGCCCCGCCTTCAAAAGCGCGCCTCGAATGCGCACCAGCCTGAAAGC
>CAJXLA010000119.1 GCA_913055795.1 uncultured Alcanivorax sp.
CCTCTAGCCCTTTTCGCAGGACCCCGCGACAGCCCTGACGGGGCTGCTATCCGGACGGGGGAGAAGCTCGCCGCTTCTTCCCCGTTTTTGTTGGCGGCCCTGCCAGGCGCGCCGGAACTGGTAATCGGGGACGAGATGGAAGATCTGGAAACCTTGACGAGTGAGGCCCTGGCGGCGGTGGACGCGGCTGGCGCGCTGAGCGAACTGGACCAGGTCCGGGTCAGGTACCTGGGCAAGAAGGGCGAATTGAGCCAGCTGCTCAAGGGCCTCGGCCGGCTCCCGGAAGAAGAGCGCCCGGCCGCGGGCGCGCGCATCAACGAAGCCAAGGAACGTGTTCAGGCGGCGCTGGATGTGCGCCGCGAAGGGCTGGAGCAGGCAGCGCTGGAAGAGCAGCTTGCCGAGGAGCGGCTCGACGTGACCCTGCCGGGTCGGGGCGAGCCGCCGGGTTCGCTGCATCCGGTCACCCGCACCCTGCGCCGTATCGAGGACTTCTTCGGGGGGCTGGGGTATGAAGTGGCCGAGGGCCCGGAGGTGGAAACGGACTACTATAACTTCGAGGCGCTCAATATTCCGGCTCATCATCCGGCCCGGGCCATGCACGACACCTTCTATTTCGACGATGGCCGGCTACTGCGTACCCACACTTCACCGGTACAGGTTCGCGAAATGGAAAAGAGCGAGCCGCCGTTCCGCATGATCGCGCCCGGCCGCGTCTATCGCTGTGATTCGGATCTGACCCACACGCCCATGTTTCACCAGGTGGAAGGGCTGCTGGTGGACCGGGGTATCAGCTTCGCTGATCTGCGCGGCACCGTGGAAGCCTTCCTGCAGGGCTTTTTCGAGGTGGACGATCTGTCCGTGCGCTTTCGGCCGAGTTATTTCCCCTTCACCGAACCCTCGGCGGAAGTGGATATCGGTTGCGTGATCTGTGGCGGTGATGGTTGCCGGGTCTGCGGCCAATCCGGCTGGCTGGAGGTGATGGGCTGCGGCATGGTGCATCCGCGTGTGCTGGAGTATGGCGGCGTGCATGATCGTGGCTACACCGGCTTTGCCTTCGGCATGGGCGTGGAGCGCCTTGCCATGTTGCGCTACGGCGTCAATGATCTGCGCCTGTTTTTCGAAAACGACGTACGTTTTCTGGCCCAGTTCTGAACACCCGGGGAACACGTGCGGAGCCTGTTTTGCCCGGAAAGCGGAATGATCACAGCGGGACAATTTCATGCGATTCAATGAAGCCTGGTTACGCGAATGGGTACATCCCGCGACGGGCACGGAAGAGCTGGTGCATCAGCTCACCATGGCCGGTCTGGAAGTCGATTCCGTGGAACCGGCCGCGCCGCCGTTTAGCGGTGTCGTGGTGGGCGAGGTGCTTTCGGTGCGCGCCCATCCCGAGGCGGACAAGCTCACCCTGTGTGAGGTCCGTGACGGGCACACCACCTGCCCTGTGGTCTGTGGCGCGCCCAATGTGCGCACGGGCATGAAGGCGCCCTTCGCCCGTGTCGGAGCTGAGTTGCCGGGCGATGTGACCATCAAGAAGACCGAAGTCCGCGGGCAGACTTCCGAGGGTATGCTCTGCGGCGCCTCGGAACTGGGGCTGGAAGATCGCGAGGCTGGTCTGCTGACACTGCCCGAGGAGGCGCCGGTGGGGCGCAGCGTGCGTCAGTATCTCGAGCTGGATGACAACGTGATCGAGGTGGATCTTACGCCCAATCGGGCGGACTGCCTCAGCCTGCGTGGTGTGGCCCGGGAAGTGGCCGCGCTGAATCGCGTCACCGTTACAGGCCCGGAATTTCACGAGCTTGCCCCCGTCCATGACGAACGCCTGAAAGTGCATCTGGAGGATCCGGCGGCCTGCCCGCGGTATCTGGGCCGTGTGCTCAAGGGGGTCGATCTTCAGGCGCACAGTCCGCTCTGGCTGGTGGAGCGTCTCCGCCGGGCCGGGCTGCGGTCCATCGACCCGGTGGTGGACGTCACCAACTATGTCCTGCTGGAGCTGGGCCAGCCGCTGCATGCCTTTGATCGGGCGAAACTCAGCGGCGGCATCCGGGTGCGGCGGGCACAGGGCGGTGAATCGCTCACCCTGCTGGACGGCCAGACCATTGAACCCGGGCCGGAGGCATTGGTGATCGCGGATGAGCAGCAGTCCCTGGCGCTGGCCGGCGTCATGGGGGGCGAGGCCTCCGCGGTGAGCACTGCGAGCCGCGATATTTTCCTGGAGTGCGCCTTTTTCGCTCCCACGGCCATTGCCGGTCGCGCACGTGCGCACGGGTTGCACACGGATTCGTCGCACCGTTTCGAGCGGGGCGTGGATCCGGATTTTCAGGACACGGCCCTGCAGCGGGCCACAGCCCTGATTCTTGCGATTTGCGGCGGCGAAGCCGGCCCGGTTACCGAGGCCGTGGACGAGAACCATCTACCGGCCGAGCATGAAATCGAGTTGCGTGCGGACCGGGTGCATCAGGTGCTGGGCGTGGCGATCGAGGCCACGCGCATCGAGGATATGCTCGCGCGTCTGGGCATGGAAGTGACCACGCACGAGGACGGCCGGGGCTGGACGGTACTGACGCCCAGCTGGCGCTTCGATCTGGAGCGCGAGGAGGATCTGATCGAGGAGGTGGCCCGGCTTTACGGCTATGATCGGCTGCCGTCGCGATTGCCGGCGTCCACCCTGGCCACGCCCCTGCAGCCCGAAGCCCGGATTTCGCAGCGGCGGCTGGCGGATGAGCTGGTGGACCGCGGGTACCGCGAAGTCATCGCCTACAGTTTCGTGGATCCGTCGATCCAGGCCCTGGTGGACCCGGACCAGGCCACCCTCAAGCTGGCCAATCCGCTGTCTTCGGAGCAGACCGACATGCGTACCAGCCTCTGGCCGGGCCTGCTGACCACGGCGCGTTACAACCTCAATCGCCAGGTTTCGCGTCTGCGGCTCTTCGAGATGGGGCAGCGCTTCGTCACGCGTGATTCGGGGCTGGCCCAGGAGTCCGTCCTGTCGGGCCTGGTGCTGGGCAGCGCGGAGCCTGCGCACTGGGACCGCCCGGCACGCGCGGTGGATTTCTTTGATCTCAAGGGCGACGTGGAGGCGCTGCTGGCTTCCACCCGGGGGGAAATCGCCTTCCGCGCCGCCGTTCACCCGGCCCTGCATCCGGGGCAGAGTGCCGAGGTGCTGCGTGACGGCAGCCGGTGCGGCTGGCTGGGCCGGCTCCATCCGGGGCTGGCCCGCAAGCTGGAGCTGCCCGCTCATCTCTACCTCTTCGAGCTGGAACTGGCTGCCATCGTGCGGGCCAAAGTGCCCGGGTTCGAGGAAATGTCCGATCAGCCGGCGGTGCGGCGGGATCTGGCCTTTATTGTCGCCGAGGAGGTGCCCGCGGCGGAGCTGACGGCTAGCGCGCGCCGGGCCTGTGACGAGACCCTGCGCGACGTGCGTGTTTTTGACGTCTATCAGGGCGACAAGATGGAAAAAGGCTGCAAGAGCCTGGCTCTGGGCTTGACCTTCCAGGACCGTTCCAGCACCCTTGGAGAAGCTGAGATCAACGAGCGGGTCGACGCCATAGTATCCCAGCTAAAACAAGAATTTAACGCCGTCCTTCGCGACGTTTCGGCATAATATCAAGCAGGTCGTAACGAGGTTTCAATGGCGCTGACAAAAGCGGACATGGCGGAGCGTTTGTTCGAGGAACTGGGGCTGAATAAGCGCGAGGCCAAGGAAATGGTGGAAATGTTCTTCGAGGAGGTCCGCTCTTCCCTGGAAGACAATACGCCGGTGAAGCTGTCCGGTTTCGGCAATTTCGATCTGCGCGACAAGAGCGAGCGCCCCGGGCGCAACCCCAAGACCGGCGAAGAGATTCCCATTAGCGCGCGGCGCGTGGTGACCTTTCGTCCCGGGCAAAAACTAAAACAGCGGGTTGAGGCATATGCTGGAACCAAGTCATAACGACGAACTGCCCGCGATCCCCGGGAAACGCTATTTCACCATCGGCGAGGTGAGCGATCTCTGTGACGTGAAACCCCATGTGTTGCGTTACTGGGAGCAGGAATTCCCGCAGCTCAAGCCCGTCAAGCGCCGGGGCAACCGGCGCTATTATCAGCGCCAGGACGTGCTGATGATCCGCCAGATCCGCAGCCTGCTGTACGATCAGGGCTTTACCATCGGCGGCGCCCGGCAGCAACTGTCCGGCGGCGCCAACGCCGAGCAGGCCACCCACTATCAACAGCTGATCAAGCAGATGGTGGTGGAACTGGAAGAGGTTCTGGACGTCCTCAAGCATTAGAGGGGCCCCTCAGCTCCATTCCCGCGTGGCATTTGTCACGCCCGGAATTGTGCCTCTCCAGGAAAGAATCTTACGTTTTTGTACTCATGAGCTGGCCGAGCGGGATTTCCGGTTTTCTGGATTCCGGCCGAGACCCTTCGGGCCATGCCTTTTTTCGTCTGGCTCGGCTTTGGGCCTCCTACCCGTACAGGCAGTACGGCGGCGTCGGCCCGCCTTGACCCAGACGAAAACGGCGATGGCAAATACCACGCGGGAATGAAGCTGAGGGGCCAACGCTTCATTCCCCGTACCTGTTTCACACGGTTTCCGGCAGCTGCATGGTTCCATAACGTCCGCGAATCCGTTATGATTTCCGCCGCTTTACGGGGCCGGTTCCGGTTCCGTCGAATGCGGGGCGTGGCGCAGTCTGGTAGCGCACCACAATGGGGTTGTGGGGGTCGGAGGTTCGAATCCTCCCGTCCCGACCAATTCACAAGTTGCGGCAGTCCAGTCCCTCCGGGCTGCCGCCGTGATGTCCGGGGACCCCATGCCGCCGGGCCTTGAGTCCGTGCCCGGATGTGGCATCTTCCCATCTTATGTTTTGTCTTGTCCTGCGCTTCCCCCATCCGAGAAGGTGTCGCAAAAGGCATACCGTAGGGTGCGCTGTGCGCACCCTGGGGGGTTGACGGTGCGCACAGCGCACCCTACGGCTGGTTTGGTGGCTCGAAGCACAAAATCCAAACCCTTTTGCGACACCCTCACCGCTGCGGTCTATGCGGGCGTCGGAATCTTGAATTTGCTTGCCTCGGCCCTCATCATCAAACCATACCCGTACAAACGATCAGTCATCATGGAAACCAAAACGAAGCAGTATCCGTTGCTCCAGGCTCTCCTCTGGCAGGGCCGCAAGGGCCGCCTGCTCACCGAGACCGAGGAACTCGCCCTGTACGAGCGTAACTGGCGTATGGCGGGTGTTCTGGCGACGCCTACCGAGGAAGAAAAGCGCCATATTCGCGATCTGGCCATTCGCCATGATTCCTGGCTGGTCTGTGAACTCTCATGAGTGTTGCGGGGCCCTTTCGACGCGCCCATCACAACCGAATTCATAAAGTCCTGTCGGGCCTGGATATCCCCTTTTTCCGCGAAAACAGGTTTTTGTTCTGTGGTGGCACCCTGGTTTCGTTACTGCACCATGAGTTCCGGCATTCGGATGATATCGACATGATTCCGGAGCCATCCTTCCGTGGCTACAGGGCACTGCGAGAGCGGGTTTCCGGCGACGCCTCTGTTCTTTTCGATTCCGTGCCGGATGGGTTCGGCTGGGTGAGCCCGGGTGCGATCAATACGGGGTCCGTTTTGCCGCTTTTGTGGACGAGTGTCCGATCAAGTTTGCAATCTTTCAGGAAGCGCGTCTGGATTTTCTACAGCCCGGCATGGAAGTACCGGAGCTTTCGGTACTCTGCGTGGCCCCGGAGGATCAGATGGTTGAGAAATTGCTGGCCAATACAGAACGGGGCATGGATCCATCCGTTCGGAACCGGGATCTATATGACCTGGCCATGCTGGGCCTTGATAACATCGACCCGGGGGCGGCCATTGAACGGGCCAACCGGGCCTATGATGTAGAAAGATCGCTGGACAAGCTGCTGAACCTCTTGCTGACGGATACACAGCGAAGAGTTGATGACATGGAGGCACTCGAGATTGACCGCGAATACCGCCCGCGGGTCGTGGACGGACTCGAAGTGTTGGCCGGTTTCCGGGGGCTTGACCTCGTGGCCGAGCGCCCCCCATGGGAAGAAGATATAAGACTGTGAATGATCCGCAGGTTGGAGCCTTGAAAGCCTGGTGTGATGAAGTGGAACGGGCCCTGGCTAGCCTGGAGCTGGATGGCTGGCGTGAACCGCTGATGGCGTGTACGCGCGAGCGCCTGATCCACAATCCCCACGGCGATCTCCCGCGTTGGCAACAGGCGTTGGCCGGACTCCCCTACGGTCCGGCGGAACTGGCGTGTGCGCGGGATACCGTCACGATCGGAGCCGAAACCGAACTCACCGAGCAACAGCAAGCCGGGCTGCGGGAAGGTCTGCGGGGACTGATGCCCTGGCGCAAGGGGCCTTTCCGGTTTTTCTCCGAGTTCATTGATACCGAGTGGCGTTCGGACTGGAAGTGGCGGCGCATTCAGCCCCACTTGAGCCCGCTTGCCGGCCGCCGGGTGCTGGACGTGGGTTGCGGCAACGGTTATCACCTCTGGCGCGCGCTGGGCGACGGTGCCGCAGCGGTTCTGGGCCTGGACCCGTCGCCGCTGTTCCTGATGCAGTTTCTGGCGGTGCGGCGCTATGCGCCGGAGGCGCGGGCCTGGCTGGCTTCGGCGCGGCTGGAGGAAATGGCGGGCGCGTCGGCGGATTTTGATACGGCGCTGTCCCTGGGCGTGCTCTATCACCAGCGTTCGCCGCTGGATCATGTCCGGCAACTGAAAGCGGCGGTACGTCCGGGCGGCGAGCTGGTGATCGAAACCCTGGTGGTAGACGGTGATGAGCAAACCGTGCTTATGCCCCGGGACCGCTACGCGGGCATGCGCAATGTCTTCTTTCTGCCCAGCGTGGCGCAGCTGGAGATCTGGCTGCAGCGTTGTGGTCTGACCGATATCCGATGTGTGGATGTCGCGCCCACCACCACCGAAGAGCAACGGCCCACGGACTGGATGAGCTTTCATTCCCTGCCGCAGTTTCTGGATCCGGAGGATGCCACGCGTACGCGCGAAGGTCATCCGGCTCCCGTACGAGCCGTGATGATGGCGCGTGCGCCTGGATGACCCGGATGGCCGTTTCAGGGACAATGGAGGCAAAGCCCGGACGGAGAGAATCGTGAACTGGTTAGTGATTGTTGCCACCGCCTTGCTGAGCAGCCTGCTGACCTGCGCGCTGGTGGTCGCCTGGTTCCAGCTGCGCATCCGGCCGAGCCTCATGCAGCAGCTCGACGACGAATTCCGCTACCGGCTGGACGAAGCCTCGGATGTCATCGGCGAGCGTGTGGAAGAGGCCGTGCGCGCGGGTCTGGTGGAAGGCGTCACGGCGCTGGGCAGTCGCGAGGTGCTGGAGGGCACCACCCGCAATCTGGCACGTTCCAGCGCGGAAATCGTGGAGGAGCGAGTAAACCGCATGTTCGGACGTTCGCGCGGGACACGGCGGCGCCACCGTGAGTAGGGCGAGCGCTGCTTCAGCCGTAGCGGTGACCGAACAGGATGCGGGAGAGGATCAGCGTCAGCCCCAGACTACCCAGTAAAAACGCTTGCACGGCCTGATCCCCGGCGTTGCTGAGCAGAGGCAGATGACCGGTGGCGCTGGCCAGCGCGCCCAGAACCAGGGTCAAGCCCGCGAAAAGGCAAAACAGATCCAGCCGCCGTTCGCGGCCCAGATTCACCTTGAGTGCCCGGACTTCGGCCAGGATGTCTTCCTGCAGCAGGCGCTGCCGCGCCAGCTCCCGGTTGAGTTCCTGCATCTGGGCGGGCAGGCCGTGCAGCTGGCTGAGCCAGGCCGGATCCTGACGCCGCAGCAGGTTCAGCAGCTGATCCAGCTGGACATGGTTTTCCAGCCACTGCCGCACGCCCTCCCAGAGGCTGAAGGCCTCCATGGCCTGCTGGAGCTGATGCACCAGTTCGTCCGGGCCCAGCACCCGGATGTTCTCGCGCGCCGCCTCATTGCCCGGGGCGACAAGCCATTGCAGCAGCGCACCCAGAGGCGCGCGGATGCGGACATCCACATGGCCCTCGAAGTCCTGCATGACCTCGACGCCGTCCTCGTACACCAGGATGTAGAGCACGGCCATGGGCCTTTCCATGCGCACCCGCACAACGGTGCCGTGCAGCGCCGCCAGATGTTCGCGCGCGCCGGGAGAGAAGATCAGGGTCTGGTTGAGCAGTGTTTCCAGCGTGCCCAGAACCAG
>CAJXLA010000120.1 GCA_913055795.1 uncultured Alcanivorax sp.
ATTCCGCCGGAATCGAAAGACGATACGGCGGCGATGGCGATGCAGCCTCGAATACGCCCGCCGCCCTGAGTTGTCACAACGCAGCAGGGGTACCCCGATGGAAGATCGCGCCACTGTCATGAATCCCGTCTCCTCCACCACCATCGGTTCCGACCGGAGCCAGGGCGAAGCGGCCGCCAAGACCTATGTGCTGGACACCAATGTCCTGATCCATGACCCCAACTCGCTGCTCAATTTCGAGGAACACGAGGTGGTCATTCCCATGACGGTGCTGGAAGAACTGGATCGGCTCAAGGGCGGCAAGGCGCACACCGCCGCTGATTGCCGCGCCGCCATTCGCCTGATTGATCAGGTGCTGGGCGAAGCCACGCCCGAAGAAGTGGAAAACGGTGTGCCCATTTATCGCGGCGGCGGTGGGGAGCCGGAGGGTAGCCTGGCGGTGATGATGCCCCGGCCCATGGACGACGGCGACGGCCTGCTGCCGGACAATCTCAACGATAATCGCATCATCAATGATATCGCCTCGCTCAAGGCGCGCGGATCGGCGCGTCGTCATGTGCTGGTGAGCAAGGATATCAACATGCGCCTCAAGGCCCGCGCCTGCGGCGTGGAGGCCGAGGATTACCATACCGATCAACTCGTTTCCGATATTGATCAGCTCACCCGTGGCTACTTCGAGCTGAGTGGTTCCTTCTGGGACCGGATTCCGCAAGTGGACACCGAGCAGAAGGGGCCGCAAACCCTGCACCATCTGTCCCGGCATACCCTGGTGCAGGACGTGCTCGGGGCCGAGGTCTTTCCCAATCAGTACATCGTGGATGAAACCGGGTTCGCGGGCCGGATTATCGCGGTGGACGACGATCGCGTGACCCTGCGCCATCTTCAGATGGACGATCTCCTGTATCAGCAGGCTTGGGGCCTGTTACCCATGAATCTGCAGCAGGGCATTGCCCTGGACCTGCTGCTGGATCCGGAAGTGCATCTGGTGAATCTCACGGGCGCCGCCGGCTCCGGCAAGACGATCCTGGCCCTGGCGGCGGCCATCGAGATGACCATTGAACAAAAGCGCTTTTCCAAGATTATCGCCACGCGCTCCACGCCGCCGCTGGCGGAAGAGCATGGTTTTTTGCCGGGCAGCGAGGAAGAAAAGATGGACCCCTGGCTGGGTGCAATCAACGACAATATTGAAGCGCTGCACATGGAGGACCAGAACCCCAACGGCAGCATTCAGTACGTCAAGGAAAAGGCGAATATCCAGTTCAAGGCCATGAACTATATCCGCGGGCGCAGTTTTCAGCGCGCCCTGATTTTGATCGACGAAAGCCAGAACCTGAGTCCGCACCAGATGAAAACCATCATTACGCGCGCGGGCGAGGGCAGCAAGGTGGTGTGTCTGGGCAACCTGGCCCAGATCGATACCCCTTATCTCAACGCCACCAGCTCGGGACTGGCGTACATGACCGAGCGTTTCAAGGGATTTCGGTTCGGCGGTTCGGTGCAGCTCAAGGGCGTGCCCCGTTCCGTGCTGGCCGAGTACGCGGAGACCTTCCTGTAAAAGATCAAAGCGATGGGGAGGCTTCCTCAGGGAAGACCTCGAAAACAACAAGACATGAGGACGTAATCATGGCAATCCGTAAAATAATGCTGACGGTGGTTCTGGCGAGTCTGTTTACTACGCCCGCAGGTGCCCGCGAAGCGGGCGATATCATGGCCCGGCTCACGCTGTTGACCAGCCAGCCCGATGTCGAAGGTCAGTCCGTGAATATTCAGGGCGGCCCGCAACGGGATCTGGAGGTGGCCGAGGACACCATGCCCGCCTTGTCGGGCAGCTATGCGTTCAACCAGTGGGTCGGAGTGGGCCTGGCTACATCCCTGCCGTTGGAGCATAACCTGCTCATGGACGACAGTTCCGGTGTGGGTAGCGGCCTGGTGGGTGAGTTCGGCACCATCTCGCCCCATGCCACCCTGGAGCTCTATGCCCCGGCCGTGGCCGGACTCCATCCCTGGCTCGGGCTGGGCATGCATTACACCGCCTTTTTCGAGGAAGATATCCGCAATCAGAATGCGCGCGGGATTCCGTCATCCGCCCGGCTGGAAATGGACTCGTCGACCGGGTTCGTGGGCCGGCTGGGCGTGGATTATGACCTGGGCGACTGGTTCATCAATGCTTCGGTGTCCCATTTCGCCATTGAAACCACGACCACCATTCGGGATAACGGCAGCACCCTGGCGAAAAAGGATCTCGATCTGGACCCGTTGCAATTCCAGGTGGGTGTGGCCCACAGGTTCTGAGGCGGCGGGCCTGCAATGTACGGGGTTTCAGGCCCGGTTCAGCCCGGTGTTTGTTCGCCCCGTTTTTCCTCCGCGGGCACGTGCTCGTCGAGCAGTTCCCGCGGGGGATATTCGCACTCCAGGCTGCGTCCGATCGCCTTTTCCAGTTCGGGCAGTAAAAAAGCATCTTCCTCGCAGGCGAAGCTGATGGAAATGCCGCTTTCCCCGGCCCGGCCGGTACGTCCGATGCGGTGGACATAGTCTTCCGGATCCTCGGGCAGATTATAGTTGACGACATGGGTGACGCCGTCGATATGAATGCCCCGACCGGCCACGTCCGTGGCGATCAGCGCGCGTACCTGCCCTTCGCGGAAACGCTCCAGGGTTTTCATACGCCGATTCTGCGGTACTTCGCCTGAAATCATGGCGCAGCTGACGCCATGCTTTTCCAGCTTTTCATACAGGTTTCGGGTGATATCCCGGCGGTTGGCGAAGATGATGACCTTGTGCAGGTTTTCGCGGGTAATCAGGTTGTAGAGCAGATTGAACTTCTGCGCGGTCTCGGTGACATAGACTTTCTGTTCCACCGATTCGGTCGCCACACTCTCCGGCTCCACTTCCACAATGACCGGGTCCTGGGTCCAGCGTCGGGACAGGTTCATGACATCCTGGTTGAAGGTGGCGCTGAAGAGCATGGTCTGGCGATGCCGTGACGACGGCGTCAGGCGCACAATGCGCTTGACGTCGGGAATGAAGCCCATGTCCAGCATGCGGTCGCCTTCATCGATGACCAGGGATTCCACCCGGTCGAGCCACAGATCCCGGCGATTGGCGAAATCCAGCAGGCGCCCCGGCGTGGCCACCAGGATATCCACGAGTCGGCCGCGCAGATGTTCCTGCTGGCGGTTGAAGTTCATGCCGCCCACCACACTCATTACCTGAAGATCGGTGTGGCGAGCGAGCTGTTGCGTATCCTTTTCGATCTGCATGGCCAGTTCACGCGTGGGCGCGATAATCAGCGCGCGGGGTTCACCGGCGTAGCGTTGCACTGGCACCGGGTTTTTCAGCAGATCGTCGATGATGGTGATGACAAAAGCGGCTGTCTTGCCCGTACCCGTCTGGGCACGGCCGATGGCGTCGGCGCCGGCCAGGGTATGGCTCAATACCCGGGCCTGGATGGGGGTGCAGTACGCGAAACCGGCATCGGCTATGGCGCGTCGGAGCGGCTCTTCCAGCGGAAAGGCCTCAAAGGAAACGGCGTCTTCACGGTCCGGAACCGGCGCATCCGTTCGGGCAGAGCTGTCCTCGTCACTCATGGGGTACTCACAGAACTGGCGAAAGTCGGCATTGTAGAAAAATTATACAGCCGGGGGAAGCCGGCGGTCAGTTTCGCCGAAACACCAGGATCCGGTTGTTGGCGGGCATGGCGTGATCGGCCACGGGCTCAAAGTCCGCCTCCCTCATGCACTCTTCGATCCAGGTGTAATCGCGCAGGCCCATGGCCGGATCCTGTGCGCGCAAGGAGGTATCAAAACGCGCATTGCTGTCGGCGCAAGCGCCGTTATAGCAAAAGGGACCATAGATCAGGAAGAGTCCGCCCCGTACAAGATGCTCCCCTGCTTGCCGGATACACAGCCGGACACTGTCGGTGTCCATGATGTGGAAGGTGTTGGCGGTAAAGATGTACTCAAAGGTTTCGTCCGGCCAGGAACCGCGCACATCCAGCTCAAGGGGCAAACGGACATTGCTCGGGCCTTCGTCCAGCCAGGCGCGAATGCCCGGCAGGTTTTCGGCTACATCCGAAGGTTGCCAGTCAATGCCGGGTAGAAAGGCTGGCAGCCAGGCGGCGTGCTGGCCCGTGCCGCTGCCGATCTCCAGCAGCCGCCCGGACCCCAGATGCTCGCGCAGCACCGCCAGGATGGGGTCCTTGTTGTTCTCGCAGGCTTGTGAAAAGGGCTTGTTCAAGATAACTGGTCCATGAACTTCTGTCCGGTGGTAATGAGTTTTTGATAGAGCGTGGGCATGGAACGCTGCATCTTGTCGATCATCTGCGCATCCGAACCGATCAGTACGCGCCGACGGTCGCCGCGAATGCCGCGAATGATGGCGTGGGCGGCGTCTTCCGGCGTGGTGCGGAAGAGTTTCTCGAAGTTGGCTACATTCTCGTCCGGATCACTGCTGCCCATGACCGAGGAGACGTCGCGCATGCGCGCGTTGCGCGCGATATTGGTCTTGATGCCGCCGGGATGGACACAGGTGCAGGATACCGCCGCATCGTCCATGTCCAGCTCCTGACGCAGCGATTCGGTAAATCCGCGCACCGCGAACTTGGCGGCGTTATAGGCGGACTGGGTGGGGATGCCGATCAGTCCGAACACGCTGGAGACATTGACGATATGCCCCTCGTCCGATTGCTTGAGGTAGGGCAGGAAGGCCTTGGTGCCATAAACCACGCCCCAGAAATTGATCCCCATGAGCCATTCCATGTCCTCGTAGCTCATGTCCTCCACGGTGGCGCCCAGGGCCACGCCGGCATTGTTGATTACGACATGGACTTCGCCGAAATGGTTCATGACCTGCTCGGCGAAGTCATAGACCCCGTCCCGGTTGGAGACATCCAGTGCCGTGGCCATGACCTCGTGACCGTTCGCGCGCAGCGCTTCCGCCGTTTCGCGCAGGCCGGGTTCGTTGACATCGCTTAGTGCCAGCCGGCACCCGGCGGCGGCCAGCTCAACAGCAAGGGCGCGGCCAATGCCGGAAGCGGCGCCGGTGACCACGGCCACACGATTGTTCAGATCTTTCATGGGGGTCGCTCTCTGACTGCGGTGCGAACGCGCCAGTATACGGAATGGCATCATGCAGGTAAGGCCATTCCGGTAGGCTCGGCGCGATCAGCCGGACCCGACCCGTGGTGTTGCCGGGCACGCCTGCTGCCCCGAAATGATCCGGTCCCGGCATGCCTCGGCCAGCTCTTCCACGCTCCGGCCGTGCACGGGGATGGGATCATGAATCTCCATGCGCACGGGGCCGGGGTTCAGGGCGGCGGATCCGCGGCGCAGACGCGCGCGGGTGCCGCTCAGGGTGACCGGCAATACCGGCAGATCCAGATCCCGGGCCATGCGGAAGGCGCCCTTCTTGAATGCCTGCACTTCGCCGCTGTAGCTGCGTGTGCCTTCCGGGAAGAAGATGATGCTGGTGCCGTCCGTAATCCGGTTCTTGGCCGCGTCCAGCGAAGCCATGGCCTTGTCGTGATCGGAACGGTCGATAAAGACATGGCCCAGCGCCACGCAGGCGATACCCACCACGGGCACACGGCGCAGCTCCTGCTTGGCGACCCAGCGGATATCCAGCCCCAAATAGCCATAGAGCACCCAGATATCAAGATGACTGAGGTGGTTGGCAACCACCACATAGCTTTGTCCGGGCCGGATCCGGTCCATGCCCTCCAGCTCCACCCGGATGCCGCTCAGCAACAGACCCAGTCGCGCCCAGGGCACGGCGGTAAGCCGGCTGGTTCGGCGCGGACCCAGCGCCGGCGCGACGAGAAGACACACCAGGCCGAAGAAAACCGTGGACAGCACGCTCAAGGGAATGAAAAGGATCCAGACATAAAGGGTATACAGGGTCTGTGCCATATCATGGTTCCCTTGAAGAGCTGGAGCCGGCGTCATCCCGTGTTGCTGCATGCTCGCGCCGGCCCGGCCCGTCCAGATCCAGATAATCGAAATAGCGGCCCTGGTATTCCGGTCTGTGGAGCACCTGGCGCAGCCGCTCCAGCGTGAAAAACGGCGCGTCCCTGAGAACCCGGTTGGCCAGCCAGGCCGGTATCCGGCCGCCCGGGTCCAGGCTGAGTTCATAAAACAGCTCGATTTCGTGGCCGGGCAATCGGCGAAACCCGGAAATGCCGTGCAGCTCGGGGACCGTGAGATAGCCGCTGTCCCGGGGCAGAAGATCGTCGACGTTATGAAACCGCACCCGGACGCCGTCGTCGTGCTCATCCCGGTGCTGTTCCACATCCAGGCGGAGTACGACGTCCCGATCGTGCAAGGGCCAGGGCAGACGGGTAATGAATCGCAACCAGCGCCGCAGCGGGCCCTCGCGCTGAAGCTCCTCTACATGGCGGATAAAGTGGATCCAGTCAGGCAAGTTCGGATAATCATTGCTCAGCGCTACCAGAGCGTATTCATCGGCCAGCTCCATGCGCATGACGGCGCGGAAAGCCTTCAGGCGACTGCCGGGCTGGTTGCGCACATAGACCCGGATGCCCCGGATATCGCTCGCCAGGGTCCAATCGTTTTGCTCTTGCGGGTTGGCTGACGTCATGGGCTCATGGTTTGCGGAGCAGCACAGGGTGCCGGCGGCCCCGGATCAGCGTGAGAGCCAGGTCGGAATGCGCCGGGCAGCCCGCCGGTTTCATGGGGTTGCTCGCCGAGTATACGTAGGCGTGCTTCGCCGGAGCAATGCGTGCCGTGCGGCGCGATGCTAGAATCGCACACCTTTTACGATGGCGGGAGCCGGGCCGTGCGCAGATTCGGCGCGATATGTGTAACGGGGTTGCTGGTGGCGGCCTATTTCGCCGGCCTGCCCGAAGATGCCGACAAGGCGAAGCCGCCTTTTGTTGTCCCGGATCGTGCGCAATCCGTGCCGCAACCGGAGCATCGCTGGCGCCGCGGCTATGCCTCCGATGGCCGGACCCGGCTGGTCCATGCGCCGTCCCTGGTGGAACTGGCCGACGGCCGGATCCGCGCCTTCTGGTTTGCCGGCAGCCGGGAAGGGGCATCCGATGTGGCCATTCATTCGTCCGTTTTCGACCCGGAGACCGCGCAGTGGAGCGAGGAAGAGCGGGTGTTGACCCGTCTGGAGGTGGCGCGGGGGCTCAACCGTCATGTTCGCAAGCTGGGCAACATGGTGGCCGTACGCCGGGGCGGGCGCATTGATCTCTATGTGGTGGCCGTGAGCTTCGGCGGCTGGTCGGGTAGCCGGCTGGCCGTGGCCGAATCCCGGGACCAGGGCCGTAGCTGGCAGGTCAAGAAGGCACTGGTGACGTCGCCTTTTCTCAATGTCAGCACTCTGGTGAAGAATCCACCGGTGCGTTACCGCGACGGCACCATCGGGCTGCCGGTTTATCATGAACTGGCGGGCAAGTTCGGCGAGTTCTTCCGGCTGAATAACGACCACCGGATTCTGGACGAGGCGCACATCGGCCACGGCCGGCAGGCGCTGCAGCCCATGGTTTTTGTCCGGGATCGGTACCGGGCCCGGGCGCTGCTGCGCAACGGCAGCGCGGACCGGCCGGGCGTGCTGTTCAGCAGCCGCACGGACGACGGCGGTGAATCCTGGAGCCCACTGGCCGACAGCGGTCTGCCCAATCCCGGCAGCGCGGTCTCGGGCGTGTCCCTGGGCCCGGAGCACTGGTTGCTGGCGACGAACAACAATGCCCGCGAACGCGATGAACTGACTCTGCTGGAAACCCGGAATGCCGGCAAGAGCTGGCAACCGTTGGAGGTACTGCATGACAAGAGCTCTTTCCGCGAAGGCCTGAAACCGGACGCCTTCGTGCCGACATTGCGGGCCTCGCTGCTGCCGCGCTCGGGCCTGTCGACGGATGAGATTCTGGCGGGCGTGCGTGAAACCAAGTGCCGCGGCGGCCATTGCACCTTTCAGTTCGACTATCCTTTTATGCTGCGCGCCGATAACGGCGATATCCACGTGGTCTACACCTGGAACAAGACCCTGATTGGTCATGCCTGGTGGC
>CAJXLA010000121.1 GCA_913055795.1 uncultured Alcanivorax sp.
TGGGCAAGGACTCGCTGTCCATGCGCACGGTCTGGAAGGAGCGCGGCGCCGAGAAAAGCGTTACCGCTCCGGTGTCGCTGATCATCTCCGGGTTTGCGCCTGTGTCCGATATCCGCCGGACCCTGACACCCCAGTTACGAGCCGACACGGACTCGGCACTCATGCTGGTGGATCTGGGCCGGGGCCGGAACCGGCTGGGCGGCTCGGCCCTGGCCCAGGTGTACAACAAGGTGGGGAATGACGCGCCGGATCTGGACCAGCCCGCGGATCTGCGCGCCTTCTTCGACACCCTTCAGGACCTGCGCAGCGACGACCGCGTACTGGCCTATCACGACCGCTCCGACGGCGGCCTGTTCACCACGGTGGCGGAAATGGCCTTCGCCGGGCGCACGGGCGTGGATCTTTTCCTCGACGGCATCGCCGGCGATCACACCGAAGCGCTGGCGGCGCTGTTCAGCGAGGAACCGGGCGCGGTCCTGCAGGTGGCGCCCGAACACGTGGACGATATCTACCAGCGCTTCAAGGCGGCGGGCCTGGACGGCCAGGTCCACCGCATCGGCCACCCCAATGGCGACGATGTGCTGCGTCTGCGCATGGGCGGCGCCGTGCTGCTGGAAGAGCCGCGCCTGCGCCTGCATCAGATCTGGGCGGAGACCAGCTACCGCATGCAGGAAGAGCGCGACAACCCGGCCTGCGCGCGCCAGGAATTCGATGCCATCCCCGACCAGGCCGATCCGGGCCTGAATGTGCGCCTGACGTTCGACATGAACGAAGACGTCGCCGCGCCCTACGTCAACACGGGCGCGAGGCCGCGCGTGGCCGTGCTGCGCGAACAGGGCATCAACGGCCACCGGGAAATGGCCGCCGCCTTCGACCGCGCCGGTTTCGAGGCGGTGGATGTGCACATGAAGGACCTGCTCGACGGCCGCGCCGACCTGGCCGACTTCAAGGGCATTACCGCCTGCGGCGGCTTCTCCTACGGCGACGTACTCGGCGCCGGCGAGGGCTGGGCCAAGACCATCCTCTACAACGACAAGCTGCGCGACGCCTTCAACCGCTTCTTCTTCCGCGAGGACACTTTCGCGCTGGGCGTGTGCAACGGCTGCCAGATGCTGTCCGTGCTGCATGAGCTTATCCCGGGCGCGGAACACTGGCCGCGGTTCGTGCGCAACAGCTCCGAACAGTTCGAGGCGCGTACGTCCCTGGTGGAAATCCCGGACAACCCCTCGCTGTTTCTCAAGGACATGGCCGGCTCGCGCATGCCCATTGCCGTCGCCCATGGCGAGGGCCGCGTGGAAATGAGCGACCACGAACTCGCCCGCAACGAGGAAAACCGCCTCGTCGCCCTGCGCTATGTGGACGGCCTGGGCAACGCCACCGAACAATACCCGGCCAACCCCAATGGCTCCCCCCGCGGTGTCACCGGCCTGACCACCGAGGACGGCCGCGTGACCATCCTCATGCCGCATCCCGAACGCGTCTTCCGCGTGGTCCAGAACAGCTGGTACCCGGATGACTGGAAGCATTTCGAGAACGGGCCCTGGATACGGATGTTTGCCAATGCGCGGGCGTGGCTCGGTTGAGTCTGCCCGCCACTCATCCGGAATTGCAGTTGCGGCACTTTCAATTATAATTGGACATATAAGTGGAGGTGTCGTATGGGACAAATCACCATCTATCTCGACGATGAAAGTGAGCGGTCACTGCGCTCCGCGGCGGAGTCGGCAGGGATCCCGGTGAGCCGGTGGGTGGCCAACTTGATCCGGGAAAAGACCAGTACCCAGTGGCCGGACAGCGTCCGCGAGATGGCCGGCGCCTGGTCCGATTTCCCGGACCCCGAGACGCTGCGTGCCCGGGGTTCTGATGACACCGGCCGCGAAGAGCTGTGATGTTCGCGCTGGATACAAACACCCTGATCTACTTCTTCAAGGGCCGGGGCCGGGTTGCGGACAACCTCCTGGCGCGCTCGCCCACCGAGATCGCCATCCCCGCTGTCGTGGCCTACGAGATTGAAACCGGCATCGCCAAATCCGCAGCCCGCGAGACCCGGCGGCACCAATTCGATGAATTGCTCGCAATGGTTGCCCTCTGGCCGTTCGGCAAGCCGGAACTCGCACAGGCTGCCTCGATCCGTGCGCACCTGGAGGCGGCGGGTCAGCCCATAGGCCCACTGGACACCCTCATCGCCGCTACCGCCTTGGCCAACCGCGCCACCCTGGTCACGCACAACACCCGGGAATTCGAGCGTGTACCCGGATTGGTGGTGGCGGACTGGTTGTAGGGCCGAATCTGGTTGATACCGGACAGCCACGGGGGATTCCCGGAATTTGTGGATGTCCATAATTTCCAGCCGGCGCTGGCGGAGGCCGGTCATCATGCCGCCCGGCGCCGGGTGCTACAGCCGGTGGTCCACCGCTCAGCCTCTCCGGGGGACCGGTCGTCGGGTTTCGGCCGATTTTGTGCGCAGTTTCAGCCGCAGCCGGTTGGTAACGGGTGGACCCGTTGGTACGTTTGAGTTAGAGAAAGCCTACGATATTTTTATTGTACAGGCGTGCCAGATCAGCACAGGAACGAGCGGAGAAACCGACATGGATACAGAACGGCACTGCGTACATTGCGGCAGCGGTCTACACGACCTGCATGCCGTGGATACCCAGGGACTGGACGGCATCGAATACGCCCAGGCCGCCACATGCGGCGATTGTGGTGGCATTACCCTCATCCGTCTGGAAGGCTCCGAGGCGGCCGTCGCGCTGGCACGGGCCGTGCTGGAGACACCGCCCCTGAGTCGCCCCGCGCGGCCCGCGGCTTCCTGAAGCCGGTTTCCGGCCGTTTCCGTTTCCTCGATGGGTATACTTTTGCGCCTCTGTCGGGGTGTATGATTCCGGCAAGCGGACGCGATGGTGCGCGCTCCCCCGGCCCGTCTTCGATCCCCCGGGCCGACGCATTTCCTTTCGGGCAGGGAAGATGACGCATGAAGGTCACCCTGGATCTGGATAAGCTTCTCGATGAGGGGCACATCGATCAGGCGGACTATGACCGGCTGAACCGGCTGGGGGCCCGTGCCACCAGCGCGCTGGCATTCAATGTCCTGGTGGGGTTTGGCGTGATCGCGGTCAGTGGTGCCACCCTGGCCTTGCTGGCCGGTTATGTCACCGCCATTGTTCTGGGTGTCCTGGTCGCGGGCGCGGGGTTGGCTCTGCTGCGAAGCGGCCGGGCAAGCTGGGATGTGCTCGCCGGCATCTGTGTGCTGGTGGGGGCGCTGCTGTTCGGCGGCGGTATGGTGGTCGCCGGGGATGGGCGGCCCGGGGCCTTTGTCCTGGTGGCGGTCCTGTTCGGCGCGGCAGGTCTTTATGTGCGCAACGCCCTGCTGATGGTGCTGGCGGTACTGGCGCTGTCTTCGGCGGTGGGGGCGAACACCGGTTATGCCCATGCCACCTATTATCTGGGCATCAGGGAACCCACGCTGACCATTGTGCTGTTCTTCGCCCTGGCGGTGGCGATTCAGCTGATCGGGCGCAAGCTGGCGGCGGCCTGGCAACGGGTGCTGAATGCGGCCGCAGCGACCGCCCTTTTTCTCGTCAACCTGGCCTTCTGGATCGGCTCGCTCTGGGGCGACCGGCTCGGGGAGGACGGGCTTGCCATCAGCAGCGGTGTCTTCGCCCTGCTGTGGGCGCTGGCCCTGCTGGGTGGTGGCCTCGCTGCCTGGGCGCTCAATCGGCGCTGGCTGTTCAACCTGCTGGCGGTGTTCGCCGGTATTCATTTCTATACCCAGTGGTTTGAACGGCTGGGCGCTACCCCCGCGACCGTACTGATTGCGGGTCTTTTCGCCCTGGGCTTCGCCGTGGGGCTGCGCATGCTCAACCAGGCCTTGCGCGAACCGGAACGGAGCGCGTCCTGAGAGCAGTCCCGCTCGGTCGGGAAGCGGTGCCCGGAATCCGGTGATCCGGCTATTTCCCCTGGAAGACAGCCTTGCGCCTCTCCACGAATGACTGCACGCCTTCACGCGCATCCTCGCTCTGCATCACCGGCACCAGATCATCGAACATCTGCCGGACGGCGCTTTCGTGGTCTCTTTGTTGTGCCGTGCGTTCGGACTTGAGCAGACCCTGCACCGCCAGGGGCGCGTTGTCGGCAATGGTGCGCGCGTATTCCATGGCCTTGTCGAACTGCTCGCCCGGTTCCACGACGTCCTGGATCATGCCCCATTGCAGGGCCTGCTCGGCGCTCCAGCGTTCGCCCGTCAGCAATACCTTCTGGGCATTGCCCCAGCCGATTTCGTGTTGCAGGCGCAGGGTGGCGCCGCCACAGGGATACAGGCCGCGCTGCACTTCCAGCATCTGGAATTGCGTGTCACGCGCGGCGATGCGGATTTCGGTATTGAGCAGAATCTCCACGCCCCAGGTAAAGCAGTAGCCCTGGACGGCGATAATGAGCGGCTTGCTGTGCGGGGCGCCTGTAAGCCCCATGGGATCGATCTCGCCTTCCTGCACCGGGAAGGCGTCGCCGCTGGCGAAGTAGGGTGCCCACTGGTCCAGTTCCACACCGGCGGTAAAGTGCTGGCCTTCGGCGTGCAACACGGCCACACGCAGGTCCGGATCCCGATTCAGCCGCTGCAGCGCTTCCCCCATGGCGTGATACATCTCCACCGACAGGGCATTGTATTTCTCCGGTCGGTTTACCTTGATGATCAGAATCGCGCCTTCTTGCGTAACTTCTACGTGATCCATGGTTGGCTCCTGTTCGGCTCGCATTTCAGCCTTGGATTTGGCCGCTCCCTGATCCGGTTTTGCCGGCATTGCGCATCCCTGCTCTCGGGAGACTCATTCCCGGAAACTGGGTGGACGCGGCACTGATGCCGTTACATGGAAATACTGCCCTTGCGGAAATCACTGCTGGCCAGGATCAGGTTGATACACACGGGCGTGCCCTCGGCGGCCAGTTCGCGCGCCTGCTGCAAGGCCTCCGGAATCTGTTCATCCTTGGTCACGAGAATGCCCTTGCCGCCATAGCCTTCGGCCGCCTGGTGGTAATCCGTGTGGCGCAGATAGGTGCCGATATTGTCGCCCAGCATGGCTTCCTGTTCGCGCGCGATCTGGCCCCAGCTGGCGTCCGTGCCCACCACGGCGATGGGCGCCATGCCCATGCGTACATAGGTATCGAACTCCGCCAGGCTGTAGGCGCAGGAGCCGTCGCCATAGATCAGCCAGATCTGCGAATCCGGCCGGGCGCTGGCCGCGCCCAGGGTAAAGCCGCCGCCCACGCCCAGGGTTCCGAACACCCCCGGGTCCAGCCAGGACAAAGGCCGGCGGGGCTTGAGGGTATAGGCGCTGGTGGCGACGAAATCGCCGCCGTCCACGACCAGAATGTCCGTTTCATCCAGGGCCCCGTCGAGCTGACGGAAGAAGTTCAGCGGGTTCACGCCTTCGTCGGTCTCGGCGGCCTGTTCATCGATTTCCGCTTCGCGCGCCTTTTCGCGTTCGGTCAGGGTGGCGAACCAGTCGTTCCAGTCCTCCGGGCCCGCCTGTTCCGCCAGTGCTTCCAGAAAATCGCCCGGATGGTCCAGCACGGGAATATCCGGCTTGCGGTTGAGATAGAGGTCGTCGCGGGAGAGGTTGATGGACACGATCTCGGCGTCCCGGGCAAAGCCGCGTCCGTATTTCAGCCGGAAATCGAAGGGAAAGCCGGCAATGATGACCAGATCCGCCTCGGCCAGGGCATTGCTGCGCTTGTGCCGGAACAGTTGCGGGTGTTGGGCGCCCAGCAGCCCGCGCGCCATGCCGCCGGTCCAGGTGGGCACACCCAGCCGGGCCACGGCCGAGGCCACTTCGGCGGCCTGGCCGATATCGCGGTTGACCACCACCTGGGAGCCCAGCACCAGTACGGGCCGTTCGGCCCGGGCGAGCTTGCGCGCCACCGCTCGGGCCTGGCCGCCGGCCCGCCATTCGCCCAGTCCGCGGGGCAGCGCCGATGCGTCCGGATGCAAGCGCAGGCTGGGCTGGTATTCCTGGCGCTTGAGATAGAGATCCAGGGCGGTGCGCGCCGCCGTACCCACAGGCCCCTTGAGGTTCTTGATGCCGGCCTGATCGGCGTACATATCGTGGACCATCTCGCGCGGATAGAGGATGTCGATGGGCGCCTCGATAAAGACCGGCCCGGGCACCCCCGAGGCGGCTACCTTGAGCCCGTGCGCCAGGGCGTCGTCCAGCTGGGCCAGGGTCTTCACCGAGGCCTGCCACTTGGTCAGTGATTGCATGAGCGAGCTCTGGTCGATGTCCTGCAGCGAGCCCCGATCCTTGAGCACCGTGGGCGTGGCGCCGCCGATGAGCAGCACCGGCGACTGCGCCATCTGGGCGTTTTTCACGGCCGTGATGGAGTTGGTCACGCCGGGGCCGGCGGTGACCACGGCCACGCCCGGGCGGCCGGTCAGTCGGGCCCGGGCATCGGCGGCGAACACGGCCGAGGCTTCGTGGCGCACGTCCACAATGGCGATACCGCGCTGTTGCGACTGCACCAGAATGGGCGAGATATGGCCGCCGCAGAGCGTGAAGATATGGCTGATCCCTGCGTTGTGCAGGTGATCGGCGACCATGGCGCCGCCGTGCTGTGGTTCCGACATTCCGATCTCCGGTTTCTGGCGTGACTATGCCGTGCTTGCCACAGTCGCGTGAAGGGGACAATGATGAAAGGGTGGTGGTTATTGGTTGAATTGGCCCGCAGGGACAACAGGACTGGTTGAAGGTCCGACCCCGCTCTTCTAGCTTGTCTCTTGGAACCGGATTTGATCGAGGATCAACCATGAACAAAGCGCTGAACTGGACACCGGATACCATGCCCGATCTTTCGGGCAAGACGGTTCTGATCACCGGCGCCAACAGTGGTCTGGGCCTGGAGTCCACGCGCATGCTCGCCGGCCGGGGCGCCCGTGTGGTCATGGCTTGCCGCAATCGGGACAAGGGCGAGCAGGCCCGGCACGAAGTCCGGGCCGCGCATCCCGAGGCCCGGCTGGATCTGATGCAGGTGGATCTGGCGGATCTGGGCTCGGTGCGCGATTTTGCCCATTCCTTTCGTCAGCACTACGAGCGGCTGGATGTCCTGATGAATAATGGCGGCATCATGGCGCCGCCGCGGCAATATACGCGGGACGGCTTCGAGATGCAGTTCGGGGTGAACCATCTGGCGCACTTCGCGCTCACCGGCCTGTTGCTGGATCAGCTGGAGACGGCTCCGGATCCCCGGGTCGTGCTGATCAGCAGTTTCGCGCACCGCATGGGCGAGATCTATTTCGATAACCTGAACGCCGAAAAGTGGTACCAGCGCTGGAAGTTCTACGGCCAGAGCAAGCTGGCGAATCTGATGCATGCACTGGAGCTGGACCGGCGTTTGCGCGCCGACGGCTCGTCCATCCGCGCGGTGCCCGTGCATCCGGGGTATTCCGCCACCGGGTTGCAGCGCACCGTGGCCGGCGGCGGTTTTTTCAACGCCTTGTTCGCTCAGTCGCAAACCAAAGGCGCTTATCCGCAGGTTTTCGCCGCCACGTCCGAACTGGCCGAATCCGGTACCTATTACGGCCCCCATGGTTTCATGGAGCTCTGGGGCATGCCCGCCGAGGCCGACATGCGCAAGCTGGCGCAAAACGAGGACGTGGCGCGTCAGCTCTGGCGCGTGTCTGAAGACATGACCGGTGTCTATTATCTGGATATTGATTAACAGCCTGTTAAGGCTGGATTTGAGCGGGATCAATCCCGACCGGCGCAAGGTTCGGGCCAGGGGGATGCCGCTGCCTCGGTCCAGGGGGATATCGATCCCGGGGCTTTATTGTCTCCACGCCGGACGGACCCGTTTCCCGCAAGCTGGAATGATCCCTGCCGGGCTCGGGGTGAAAAGAGCTTTCGCCCCGGGCGGTCATGACCTATACTGCGTCCCGCCTACGGCGCCCATCGGTCGGTGCCCCTGCAAAACAGGCAGTA
>CAJXLA010000122.1 GCA_913055795.1 uncultured Alcanivorax sp.
CAATTCACGGCTTGACAGGCCAGTGCGTCAAAAGTCCACGCGACCGGTGACAATGATCTGGTAATGGTCCACCCGGTCGCGCTCCGCCAGGGGCCAGGCGATATCCACATTCAGCACTTCGTCGACATTGAATTTGGACGGCGTAAGGCGCAGTCCCAGCCCGAAATTACTCAATACCGGATTATCACGGGATTGCGGTGCATCGGTGTCCCAGGTCCGTCCGGCATCCACATAGGCTGCGCCGCCCAGATAGGCCAGGTTGAACAGGTGGATATCGGTGAAGCGACGCCGTTCTGCGCTGAATAACCATTGGCGATTGCCGCGCTGAACATCGTCCGGATAACCACGCAGTGTTTCATTGCCGCCGGAGGTGAAGGCGCTCTCGCCCTTGAAGTTGCGTCCCACGGCGTAACGAAAGCGCGCGAACCAGCGATTTCTGGAATCCGGGAAATGAAAATAGCGGGCGTACCCGGCATAGACGGTGCTCTCCGGCAGTTCGGCATCCAGGTTATAGCGGCCGTTGGCGGAGGCGCCCACGCGCAACAAATGGTGATCGCCCAGACTGGCGGTGTATTCGTGATTCAGCGAGAAGATCCAGGCATTTTCCGTGCTGCGCCAGCGCTCGTGTGCATAGCCCAGCCGGATCCGGTTGTACAGGCCCAGCAGAATGTCCTCATGGCGGTGGCTGTGCGTAATGTTGGACAGCGTCTTGAAACGATCCTCGATGGATGTCCAGCTGACCCAGGGATAGCGTAAACGCTGATCCTGCGGCGGTGTGGAAATGGGCCGGTCCACGGCTTCGTAGTGGTTCTGCTGGTCGGTCAGGCCGATGCGCCAGCGATGGACGGTGCCGTTTTGCCGGCCGGGGGACCAGCCCAGCTGGAGGTTACGAAAACGGTCTTCTTGATAGTACTGGTTCACTTCGACCCCGTTTTCCTCGATCGTTTTGAGTTCACGACTATCGCGCACCCTTGTGGCGGCTTCCCAGCGCGTGTCCAGCTCGAAAAAGGGGCGGATCAGATTCAGGCTTTGCACGTCGCCATCCGAGTTATCCTCGAGATCCAGACCCAATCGGGTGTGTTCGCCCAGAACATAGGGATGGGTATAGGAAAAGGTGCGTCCGCTGCGGTCGGCGGTATGGAAATAGCCCAGCGATATTTTCTGGCCGGTGCCCGCGAGGTTGCTTTGGGTGATGCCGGCGGAGGTGCTGTTCTCGCCCCCGGAGCGTGAAGCGGATGCGGTGGGTTTCAGGGTCCAGACATCACGCACCACGGTGAGCAGATGAATGCGGTCGCCACAGATGCGTTGGGGCAGGATCATGGCGTCAATGAGATAATTGCGTTCGCGCAGAATACGCTCGTTTTCCCGCACCTTCTGCGGATCCAGGTTGTTACCCGGCTCCAGGATCATCTGGCGTCCAACCGTGCTCTCACGGGTGTTGATGTGCAGTGCATTGGCGGTACGGAAGAGCCAGTTGTCTTCCTCCGGATCGTCTTCGTTGAAGATCGGCAGGACCACAGGGTCAATGCCGGCGATTTCCATGCCCCGGAACTGGTCGTAGTCGACACTTTCACGGGTATCCACGAATTCGAACAGGGCCGGATCATCACGGGTAAAAAGAAGGCGGCATTGATCCGCATCGGAGGTCTCGTCCGCACGGGGGGTGCCCGAAAGACTGCACAGCAGGACAAGCAATAGCAATCGGGTATGCATAGCGGGCGCCGGTCTTGTGCCACTCAAGCGTGTCGTCCTGTTTCTTCAATCCACGGTAGCCGCGCGAAGCAGCAGACCGCAATGATTTTTCAATCGCCACAGACCAGGCGATTGCGGCCCTTTTTCTTGGCCTTGTAGAGCGCATCGTCGGCACGTTTGAAGGTGGTGGCGGCATCGTCTTTGCCCCGGGCCAGACCGGCGCTCACGGTAATGGTATTTTCCGGGCTGGCCTTGTTCTTGCCGCGCTCCTCCGAGCCGGTGCGCTGGCCCCGGATCCGGAAGGGCGTATCGGCGATTTCGGCGCGCATGGTGTCCAGGGCATTGCTCGCGCGTTCGAGATCGTCATGCGCAAACAAAACGGCGAATTCCTCGCCGCCATAGCGGAAGGCGCGACCGCGTCCGCCCACTCGCGCCAGTGCGCTTGCCACCCGGCGCAGCACCTGATCGCCCACGTCATGGCCCCATTGGTCGTTGAATTTCTTGAAGTGGTCCACGTCCAGCATGCCCAGGCTCCAGCGCGTGGGTCGCGAACGCAGGGCGTCCTCCAGCGCGCGCCGGTTGGGCAGCTGGGTGAGCTCGTCCCGGTACGCCAGTCGCCAGGCATGCAGCAGCAGACCGGTCCACACCGCGAGTACCGCCGCGGCCGTGGCGGCGACCCGCGGCAGGGGCCAACTGTGGGGCAGCTGGCTGATCAGCGCTGCCAGAGCACCCCCCAGGGCGAGATCTACCGGCGCGGCGCGGAGCAGCACACGGATCAGCACGGCCGCTGCGCACACGCCGGCGAGCAATGTCAGCGGTGACCAGAGCCGGCCGCGCCAGCTGAAGTCGAAACGCAGCCATTGCTCCACGCGCAACGCGGGGTCTCCGTCACGCCACCACAGCGCCAGTATCACCAGCATCAGGATCAGTACCCAGCCCCCGGCGGGACCGTTCCAGCCTGCTTCCCGGAACCAGGGAAGCAGACCCAGCCCGATTACGGGCAGGACCACGGCGGCATAAGGCAGTTGCGTGAAGTGGCTGCCAAGTCCGCTCAGAACGATCAGGATCAAGGCATGGGTGAGCCGCCACTGGGCGAAACCGGCGGCCAGCAGCGCGCCTGCGCCCGCCAGGGCCAGCGCGGCCAGGTCCAGCACCGAGTCCCAGTCACCCAAGAACCCGGGCCGGATCCGTTCCAGCGTCAGCAGAGCCAGGGGCCACAGCAGCGCAATCAACAGCAGGCGCAGGCGTTGCAGCGCAACCGCGAGATAGCTCATGAAAGTCCCTGTTACAGCCGAGCCCCGGTGGTGGCCGGCTGTCTTGAATGAATGGTCACAAACGCCGGCCGCCTCATGGCGCGGCGTCTTCCGGCAGTTCATGGACCGCCAGGGCGTCGTGCGTCAAGCTGCCCAGATAGAGGCGGTTATCGTGCTGGTCCACGCCGGTGACCGGATGATAGCTGTCCGGGCCCTGGTACTGCAGGTTGTGGGTGATCTCGCCATCCGGGTTCATGCCCAGAACAAAAGCATGGGGCGCGGGCTGCGGTTGCCATGCCTGCGGCAGGCGAAAGGCCATTTTGCGCAGGAAGGGCCAGGGCGCCAGGGCATCCAGGGCCGGATTGCGCGGCGCATAGAGCGCAATCCAGATGGTGTCTTCGCCGTCACTGCGGATGTTGTCCGGCAGGCCCGGCAGATTCTCGATCAGCACCTCGTGTTCGCCCTCTCGTTCTCCCTTCAGATGATAGCGCAGGATGGCGTAGTTGCCCGTCTCGGCTACCAGGACCGCGTCCTGATCCGGCGTGAGCGCCACGCCATTGGCGAACTGCAGATCACGCAGCAGAACCCGGGTCTCGCCGGTGTCCGGATTGTGGCGCAGCAGCCGGCCATGGCCGCGGTGCTCGAGAATATCGTCGCGGGCCTGGCGTTCCGGGCCGAACTTGCTTGAGGCATCGGTGAAATAGATCAGGCCATCGTCGGAAACGGCCACATTGTTGGTAAAACCGAAGGCTCGGCCATGGGCCTCGGTGGCGAGCACTGTGACGGCGCCGCTGGCCTCGATGCGCAGCAGGCCGCGGTAGCCGTCGGCAACGATCAGACGACCCTGCGGATCGAAATCCAGCCCGAGGGGGCGTCCGCCCGTGCGCGCCAGCAGGTCCGGCTTGCTGCCGTCCGGTTCCAGACGCACCACCCGGCCGTCGGCATAGCCGGTGTAGATATGGCCCTCGTTATCCACCACTACATCTTCGCCGCCGGTGCCGGTGCCCCGGGCCAGCAGCGCCACGTCCTGGAACCGGTCATTGCGCGCGTAACGCCCTTCCAGCCGGGGCGCTTCCGGCGGCTGCCAGGCTACCGGATCAATGGGTACGGGCCAGAACAACAGCCAACCCACAAGCGCGAGCACCACAGCGAGGAGGATTTTTTTCATGTCAGGCCCCGTCTCGTGACAAGCAGGCCCCGTAGTCTAGGCGAGTGGTGAAACCCCGGCAATGCAACCTTTTCCATCGTGGGAACAAGACCAGGGGAACACGGGGCATTAAGAGCAAGCAGGAAGGAGCGGGGTGTCCCTACCCCGGTATAGCCGGGTTCCTTCGGTAGTTTAACGCGCCCAGACCACGCCGCCCTGCTGGTGCCACTGCGGCAGCTGGTCACGGTAGTAGTCCTCGATGATGTTGCGCTTGAGTTTCATGGTGGGCGTGAGCATGTCGTTGTCCACGCTCCAGGTTTCAGGCACGACTACGAGCGCGTCCAGTTTCTCGTGGGCTTCCAGTTCCCTGTTCACCCGTTCGAGCAGCTTTTCCAGGCCCTGCTTGTACTGCTGGATTTCCTTGTCGTCGTCCAGCAGATGACCGATCTCTTCCTCCGATAGGCAGACCAGTGCAATGGGCTGGGTCAGGTTGGCGCCGGTAACGCAGGCCTGTTCCAGGCCGGGATGCGAGACCATCTTGTTTTCAATGGGCGCCGGCGCGACATACTTGCCTTTTTCGGTCTTGAAGATTTCCTTGACCCGGCCGGTGATCCGCAGGCGGCCCTTTTCGTCGATCTCGCCCACATCACCGGTGTAGAGCCAGCCGTCCTCGCTGATGGTTTCCCGGGTCTTTTCCGGCTCCTTGTAGTAGCCGTCCATGTTGGCCGGGCTGCGAACCAGGATTTCACCGCCTTCGCCGATCGTGTGTTCAACACCGGCGTGCGGGGTCCCCACCCAGCCGACGTGCTGGTCGCCGGCCGCGGTGGCATGAGACCAGGCCATGTTCTCGGTCATGCCGTAGACCTCGAGAATTTCCAGACCCAGCTTGCGGAACCAGTGGATGACCTCGGGCGACAGCGCCGAAGCACCGGACAGCGCGATGCGGCACTGGTCCAGTCCCATGGCGCCGAGCACCTTGTTCTTGATTACGCGGTTGAGCAGCGGGATCTTCAACAGCTTGTCCAGTTTTTCCGGCGGCATCTTGTCTGCCGCCTTCTGGTAGAACTTGTTCCAGATGCGCGGCACGGCAAAGAAAAGCGTGGGCCGGGCGCGCTGGATGTCCGAGCCAAAAGTCTCCAGGGATTCGGCGAAATACACCTTCTGACCCACATAGAGCATGGACAGCTCCACGGCCGCGCGTTCGGCCACGTGCGACAGCGGCAGATAGGAGATCATGCGGTCTTTCGAGGTCATGCCGTAGACGTCCGGAAGCTGGTTGCCCATGATCTTCAGGCTGCCGAAGCTCTGGATGACCCCCTTGGGCATGCCCGTGGTACCGGATGTGTAGATGAGTGTGGCTACTTCCTCGTCGCCGGGGTGGTGGATCTGGTCCACCGGCAGGGGGTCATGCTCGCGTACGATCTGCGTCCAGTCCGTGAAGCGGCTGCGCGCGTCCTCCGGAGCCAGGGAAAATGCGGCTACTTCGATATTGTCCGGGATGCCGTTCTTCGCCTCCTCCCAGGTGTCGAGCTTGCCGGCGAAAAAGAGCCGGGACTCCGAGTGCTCCACGATGTGCTGCACCGTTTCCGCGGTGACGGTGGGGTAGAGCGGGACACTGACATGGCCGGCCATCCAGATGGCGAGATCCGCCATGATCCACTCAGCGCAGTTTTTCGACATCAGCGCGATCTTCGAGCCCTGGGGAAAGTCCTTGCTTTTCAACCAGGCGGCCATGCGCCGGGTCTCGTCATCCATTTCCTGCCAGCTGTATTCCCGGGTCTTGCCGCCGCCCTGCGGCTGGACCATGGCGACTTCCCCGGCCTGGTTGTCCACCCGTTCCCGGAAGGCTTCCAGCGGGGTTTTGTCGGTCTTGGCGTTGGCGTTCATCGTGTGCTCCCGAGCAGTGCTCCAATCGAAACAGCCCAAATAGTGGCCAAAGCACGCCTCTGGTGCAATCCCGGGATTGCCGCGCCATCGGTGTGCAGCCCCGGAATCCGGCCTGAAGCCACGGCGGGACGGGGGCGACAACGCCCGGACTTTTTGTTGAACCCCCGGGCGGGCTGTATTAGTGTTCAGGAAACCAACCAACAAGACAGGGGGTTTTGTCATGATGCGATTTGTTCCCGGGACGGGGTTGATGGTTCTTCTGGCTGCATTCATGGCCGGCTGTGCATCCACCAGCGGCAGCGGCAACTACGACCAGAACTATGATTTCGGCAGTGTCAAGCGCGTGGCTGTTGTGGCGGTGGAAGGCGCCTCGGCCGTGAACCGCGAAGCGGCGCAGAATCAGATTGCAAGCATGTTCAATCAACAGCTGCTGGGCAAGGGCTACAGCCCGGTGGAGCGTTCCCAGATCAAGGCGGTCATGGACGAGCAGAAATTCGCCCAGTCCGATGTGACGCGCGCGAGTGGCGCCGCCCAGCTGGGCAAGATTCTCAATGTGGATACGGCCGTCATTCTCAACGTGCCCCAGTACGGCCAGCTCATGGAAATGAGCGCCAAGATGGTGGATGTGGAGAGCGCGCGCATCATCTGGAGCGCCAACGGCAGCGCCAAGACGGGCGCGGGCCTGAATGAGAAAGCCGGTGCCTTCCTGGGGGCTGTTGGCGGCGCAGTCGGCGGTCATCAGATGAATGATACCGGCGGCGCCGTGGTCGGCGGCGCCGCGGGAGCCGCCGGTGGTGCCGTGGCCGGCGAGGCCATGACGCCTCAGCGCCAGGAGCAGGCCGCCAAGCTGGTCAAGAAGCTCAGTGAGAGCCTGCCGGGTTCCTCCGGCGCCACGGGGTCCTGAACCATGGGTATCAGGACACTGCAGGCAAAGGGAATAGCCGGCGGCGTGCTGGCCGGGCTGGCCCTGTTGGCCGGTCCGGCTTGGGCGGCCGAGCCCCGCGTGGCGGTATTCGATTTCGACCTGGGCAATTCGGTAACCGTGGAAGCCGAAGTTCGCACGGACGAGGGCAAGGAGACCGCACGCCTGGAGCGCTCGCGCCAGACGAATCTGCTCACGAATCGGTTGATCGATGCGCTCGTGAACGCCGGCGAGGTCTCCGTGGTGGAACGCGACGAGATCCACCGCATTCAGGATGAAGCCGATTTGAGCCGTTCGGATCTGAGTGACCCGGATCAGGCCATGGAAATCGGCAAGCTGGTGGGCGCGGATTACATGATCTTCGGTGCCATCACGCGGGTACAGCCCATGGTGGAAGTTGACCGCCTGCCCTATGACGCCGGGGTCGAGCGCACCATTACCATGAGTCTGGGCGCCAATGCGCGATTGGTGAACGCGGAGACCGGCGAAGTGGAAGCCTCCACGGATCTGTCCGTGGACAAATCGGAAACCGAAACCAATCCGGGTTCCAGCAGCCATCGTGTCACGGAGAGCTTCCAGCAGGATGCCTATGACGAGCTGGCCGGACGCATGACCACGCGTTTGCTGGATGCGCTCAACCCGGTCCGGGTGGCGCGCCAGAGCGGCGACCAGGTGTATCTGGCCCGCGGCAACATGACGCCGGGCAGCTTTTGCAAGGTGGTCAGCGAGGGCGAGACCATCAAGGACCCGGATACCGGCGAGGTGCTGGGCAGTACCGAGCAGGAGCAGGCGCTGCTGAAAGTGGTCAAGGGCATGGAAAAACTTTCGGTCGCCGAAGTGGAAGAATGGCTGGGTGACAGCGAGAGCCTGGAGAAAGGCGCACGTTGCCGGCCGGCATCCCGGCCGGACACGGAAAACGATTCCGACGCGTGACTACGAGGCGCTCGTGGCCGGCCATTCCCGGAGCCGGCCCCTTGGCCGCGCTCCGGATTAGCAGGCTGTTGAAAAACCCCTTGCGCGCTCAGGCTTTCAGGCTGGTTCGCAATCGAGGCGCCCTTTTGAAGGC
>CAJXLA010000123.1 GCA_913055795.1 uncultured Alcanivorax sp.
CTTGCCGTGGTCCACGTGACCAATCGTGCCTACGTTAATATGCGGCTTACTGCGCTCGAATTTTTCCTTTCCCACGACTTAACCCCTCGTTGTCTCGGTGGATTCCGGGCTATTTGCCCTTGATAACTTCATCGGCGACGCTGCGCGGCGCCTCGGCGTAGTTCAGAAACTCCATGGTGTACGACGCACGGCCCTGACTCATGGAGCGCAAGTCCGTGGCATAACCGAACATTTCGGACAGCGGCACTTCGGCCGTGAGCTCCTTGCCCGCCGGACCGTCGTCCATGCCGTTGACAGTGCCCCGACGCCGGTTCAGGTCACCCATGACGTCGCCCATGAATTCCTCGGGCGTGACCACATAGACTTTCATCATGGGCTCCAGCAGAGCCACGCCCCCGTCCTTGGCCGCTTCGCGCAGCGACAGCGAGCCCGCCATGCGGAACGCGTTCTCGTTGGAATCCACTTCGTGATAGGAGCCATCATAGAGCGTGGCCTTGAGCCCCACCAACGGATACCCCGCAATTACACCGGCTTCCATCTGCTCGCGAATACCCTTCTCGATGGCCCCGAAATATTCCTTGGGTACCACACCACCGTGGATCTTCTCTTCGAATTCCAGCTGCGATTCCCGGTCGATGGGCTCGAACTGGACATTGACGTGACCATACTGCCCGCGACCGCCGGACTGCTTGACGAACTTGCCCTCGGCGTCCACCGGCCGGGTAAAGGCTTCCCGGTAGGCCACCTGCGGCTGGCCCACATTCGCCTCGACCTTGAACTCGCGCTTGAGGCGATCAACGATTACGTCCAGGTGCAGTTCGCCCATGCCGGAGATAATCGTCTGGGCAGACTCCTCGTCCGTGCGCACCTGGAAGGACGGATCCTCCTGGGCCAGCCGACCCAGGGCGGTGCCCATCTTTTCCTGGTCCGCCTTGGACTTGGGCTCCACGGCGACGGAAATCACCGGATCCGGGAATTCCATGCGCTCGAGGATGACCTTGTTGCTGGGGTCACAGAGCGTGTCGCCCGTGGTGATATCCTTGAGGCCCACACAGGCAGCGATGTCACCCGCGCGCACCTCGCTGATTTCCTCGCGCGAGTTGGAGTGCATCTGCAGCAGACGCCCCACCCGCTCCTTGTTGTGCTTGACCGAGTTGAAGACGCCGTCACCCGACTTGAGCACACCGGAGTAAACGCGGATAAACGTCAGCTGACCCACATAGGGGTCGGCAGCAATCTTGAACGCCAGGGCCGCGAAGGGCTCCTCGTCGGAGCTGTGGCGCTCCACTTCGGTCTCGTCGGCATCGTCGGCAATACCGCGAATGGCAGCCACCTCATCCGGCGCCGGCAAATATTCGATGACCGCGTCGAGCATGGCCTGCACGCCCTTGTTCTTGAAGGCGGAGCCGCACAGCCCCAACACGATCTCGTTGCTCAGTACCTGGGCGCGCAGCCCCTGGTTGATTTCCTCCGTCGTGAGAGTCCCTTCCTCGAAATATTTCTCCATGAGCTCTTCGCTACCCTCGGCGGCGGCTTCAACCATTTCGCCGTGCAGTTGCTCCGCGCGCTCCTTGAGCTCGTCGGGGATCTCCTCTTCGTCGTAGGTAATCCCCATATCCTTTTCATTCCAGTAGATCGCCTTCATCCGGATGAGATCGATCACGCCCTTGAAGTCATGTTCGGCGCCAATATTCAGCTGGATGGGCACGAGTTTGGCGCCCAGGCGATCCCGGATCTGCTGCACCACGCGCTCGAAATCCGCGCCGGCGCGGTCCATCTTGTTCACGAAGACAATCCGCGGCACCTGATAACGATCCGCCTGGTGCCAAACGGTCTCGGATTGCGGCTCCACACCCGAAGTACCGCAAAACACTACCACGGCACCGTCGAGCACACGCAGGGAACGCTCCACCTCGATGGTGAAGTCCACGTGTCCGGGCGTATCAATGATGTTGATCCGGTGCTGGTCGTATTGCTGGTCCATGCCCTGCCAGAAGCAGGTAGTAGCAGCCGAGGTAATGGTGATGCCGCGCTCCTGCTCCTGCGACATCCAGTCCATAACGGCGGCACCGTCATGCACTTCGCCGATCTTGTGCGAGACACCGGTATAGAACAGCACGCGCTCGGTCGCGGTGGTCTTGCCAGCATCCACGTGCGCCACAATGCCGATATTCCTGTAACGATTCAGGGGTGTCTTGCGTGCCACGGTAGTTCCTCGACTGTTGCTGAATACAAAAACCGGCCCTCGCGCGGGCCGGTATACGGCATGCTACTCCGCTGTTCAGAAGCGGAAATGGGAAAACGCCTTGTTCGACTCCGCCATGCGGTGCACGTCTTCGCGCTTTTTCACGGCCGCGCCCTTGCCGTCGCAGGCATCCATGATCTCGGCCGCCAGGCGCTGGCGCATGCTCTTTTCGCCACGCTTGCGCGCCGCATCCACCATCCAGCGCATGGCCAGCGCAGTACGGCGGCTGGGGCGAACTTCCACGGGGACCTGATAGGTGGCACCGCCGACGCGACGGGATTTCACTTCCACCATGGGACGAATCGCATCCAGCGCCTGCTCGAAGCTTTCGAGCGGCTCGGCACCCCGGCGCTGCTGAACAATATCCAGCGCACCATAGACGATACGTTCGGCCAGCGCCTTCTTGCCGCCGACCATGACATGGTTCATGAACTTCGCCAGCAGCTGGCTCTGATATTTCGGATCCGGCAGGATCTCGCGTTTCGCTGCTACGCGCCTTCTCGGCATGGGATGTGTTCCTCTTGTCGACCCGCGCAGGGCGGGAAAGCTTCAGGTTGATCCGGGACCGGGCCCGGCCTTACTCATCCGGCCCGCCACGCGGTGGCGGGCGACGGGTATTACTTCTTGGGCCGCTTGGTGCCGTACTTGGAGCGCCGCTGACGACGATCCTGAACGCCGGCGGTATCCAGCGCACCCCGCACGGTGTGATAACGCACACCCGGCAGGTCCTTGACCCGGCCACCGCGTATCAGTACCACGCTGTGCTCCTGGAGGTTGTGGCCTTCACCGCCGATATAGGAGGCGACCTCATAACCATTGGTCAGACGCACACGGCACACTTTCCGAAGCGCGGAGTTCGGCTTCTTGGGCGTGGTGGTGTACACCCTAGTGCAAACGCCTCGACGTTGCGGGCACCCCTGCAGTGCGATCGAGTCGCTGCGGGCGGCCTTGTTCTTGCGCGGCTTGCGCACCAGTTGATTTGCCGTTGCCATGAAACTACCGCTCCACGCTTGCTGTTTCGTGATAAAAGGCCGCTGACCGGCCCCGTTTCGCTCCCGCGAAGGGGGCGGAATTCTAGGGCCGGCCCGGCGGCAAGTCAAGTCGCGCCCGGGGTTACTCTTCCCCGGACGAACTCAGGGCTTCGGACAGCGCCGCTTCCACGTCCTCGGTCGTCGGCCCTTCGCGCGCCTCGACCTCTTGCTGACGCTGCTGGCGCCGGTGCTCGTGATAGGCGTAGCCGGTGCCCGCCGGAATCAGCCGGCCCACGACCACGTTCTCCTTGAGCCCGCGCAGCTCGTCGGCCTTGCCGGTAACAGCCGCCTCCGTGAGTACGCGCGTGGTCTCCTGGAACGAGGCCGCGGAGATGAACGACTCCGTGGCGAGCGAGGCCTTGGTGATGCCCAGCAGCACCCGGTCGTATTCGGGCAGCTGCTTGTCCTCGCCCGAGGCCTTGAGCCGGTCGATCTCCTCGAGCACCCGGGCCAGCTCCACCTGTTCCCCCTTGAGGAAGCCGGTGTCGCCGGGCTCGGTGATCTCGGCCTTGCGCATCATCTGCCGGATCACCGCCTCGATGTGCTTGTCGTTGATGTTTACACCCTGAAGCCGATAGACCTCCTGCACCTCATTGACGATGTAGCGCGCCACCTCTTCCTGACCGAGCAGACGCAGAATGTCGTGCGGGTTCATGGGGCCATCGGAGACCACCTCGCCCTTCTCGACATGCTCGCCCTCGAAGACGTTGAGCTGCCGGGACTTGGGAATCAGAACCTCCCGGGAGTCGCCGTTCTCGTCGGTTATCACCAGGCGCACCTTGCCCTTGGTCTCCTTGCCAAAGGTCACGGTGCCCGAAATCTCGGCGAGGATGGCCGCGTCCTTGGGCTGACGGGCCTCGAACAGATCCGCCACCCGGGGCAAACCACCGGTAATGTCCCGGGTCTTGGAGGTTTCCTGCGGAATCCGGGCAATGACGTCGCCCACCCGGATATCCGAGCCATCCTCCAGACTGGTGATCGACCCCCCGGGCAGATGATACTGCGCCGGCGTCTCGGTGTTCGGGACCATGACCGGCTTGCCCTTGCTGTCCACCACCCGGATGGACGGGCGCAGATCCTTGCCGGAAGCCGGGCGATCCTTGGGATCGATTACCTCGATCTGACTCAGCCCGGTCAGCTCGTCGGTCTGGTAGTTCACGGTGACGTTTTCTTCCATGTCGCCGAACTTGACCTGACCTTCCACCTCGGCGATAACCGGGTGCGTGTGCGGATCCCAGGTTGCCACCACCTGGCCGGGTTCGGTTTCTTCACTTTCGTTGACGGTAATGAGGGCGCCGTACGGGATCTTGTAGCGTTCGCGCTCACGGCCCAGCTCGTCGGCAACGGCCAGCTCGCTGGAACGCGAGACCACCACCAGACCGTCCTTGTGTTCCACATACTTGATGTTGTGGAAACGCACCCTGCCGCCGTGCTTGACCTGAATATTGGACACCGCACTGGCACGGCTCGCCGCGCCACCGATGTGGAAGGTCCGCATGGTGAGCTGAGTGCCCGGCTCGCCGATGGACTGCGCCGCGATTACACCCACGGCCTCGCCCACATTGATCTTGTGCCCGCGGGCCAGGTCGCGGCCATAGCACTTGGAGCAAATCCCCCAGCGCGTCTGGCACGTGATGGGCGAGCGCACGATCATTTCGTCGATGCCCATGGCCTCGAGCTTTTCCACCCAGACCTCGTCCAGCACCGTGCCCGCCGAGAACACGACTTCGTCGGTACCGGGGCGCACCAGATCCCGGGCCACGGTGCGGCCCAGAACGCGCTCACGCAGCGGCTCGACGATGTCGCCGCCTTCCATGAGTGGCACCATCAACAGGCCGTGCTCGGTGCCACAGTCTTCCTCGGTTATCACCAGATCCTGGGACACGTCCACCAGACGGCGGGTGAGATAACCCGAGTTCGCCGTCTTGAGTGCCGTATCCGCCAGGCCCTTCCGCGCACCGTGCGTGGAAATGAAGTACTGGAGTACGTTCAGCCCCTCACGGAAGTTCGAGGTAATCGGTGTTTCGATAATGGAGCCGTCCGGCTTGGCCATCAGACCACGCATGCCGGCCAGCTGACGAATCTGCGCCGGCGAACCACGGGCGCCGGAGTCCGCCATCATCCAGATGGAGTTGAACGAATGTTCTTCTTCTTCCTCACCGTGGCGATTGATGACGACCTCTTTCTTGAGGTTCTCCATCATGGCCTTGGCGATCTGGTCGTTCGTGCGCGCCCAGATATCAACCACCTTGTTGTAGCGCTCGCCGCGCGTCACCAGCCCGGACGCGAACTGCTCCTCGATCTCGTAGACTTCATCCTCGGCCTGCGAGACCTGCTCGGACTTGGCATCCGGGATCACCATGTCCTCGATGCCGATAGACGAGCCCGACAACGTGGCCTCGCGGAAGCCGAGATACATGATCTGGTCGGCGAAAATGCAGGTATCCTTGGTGCCCAGCACACGATAGCACTGGTTCAGCAGGGCCGAGATGGCCTTTTTGTCCATGGACCGATTGACCATTTCGAAGGGGAGCCCCTCGGGTACCACTTCCCAGAGCCGGCAGCGCCCGGGCGTGGTATCGGCCATGAAAGTGCGCTCGCTCTCGTTACCCTCCTGGTCGCGCGCCTTTTCATACACCCGCACTTTCACGCGCGCGTGCATGTCGACCTGGCCGCTGCCCAGCGCCCGGTTGACTTCCTCGATATCGGCGAAATGGCGCCCCTCGCCGACCGCGTTCACCTTCTCCTGCGAAATATAGTACAGGCCCAGCACGACGTCCTGAGTCGGCACGATAATGGGGTCACCACTGGCCGGCGCCAGAATATTGTTGGTGGACATCATCAGCGCGCGGGACTCGAGCTGTGCTTCCAGGGTCAGCGGCACATGCACCGCCATCTGGTCGCCGTCAAAGTCGGCGTTGAACGCCGCACAAACCAGCGGGTGCAGCTGAATGGCCTTGCCCTCGATGAGCACGGGCTCGAAGGCCTGAATGCCGAGCCGGTGTAGCGTGGGGGCACGGTTGAGCAGTACGGGATGCTCACGGATCACTTCCGCGAGAATATCCCAGACCTCGGGGGTCTCGCGCTCGACCATCTTCTTGGCCGCCTTGATGGTGGTGGCCAGCCCCCGGCCTTCCAGCTTGGCGAAGATGAAGGGCTTGAACAGCTCCAGCGCCATCTTCTTGGGCAGCCCGCATTCATGCAGGCGCAGCGTGGGGCCCACCACAATCACGGAACGACCCGAATAGTCGACACGCTTGCCCAGCAGGTTCTGCCGGAAACGGCCCTGCTTGCCCTTGATCATATCCGCCAGGGATTTCAGCGGACGCTTGTTGGTGCCGGTAATGGCCCGGCCGCGGCGCCCGTTGTCCAGTAGCGCGTCGACGGACTCCTGCAGCATGCGCTTTTCGTTGCGCACGATGATGTCCGGCGCATTGAGATCCAGCAGGCGCTTGAGGCGATTGTTGCGGTTGATTACCCGCCGATAGAGATCGTTGAGGTCCGAGGTGGCGAACCGCCCCCCGTCCAGCGGTACCAGCGGGCGCAGATCCGGCGGCAACACGGGCAACACCTCGAGGATCATCCACTCGGGCTCGTTGCCCGAAGCCTGGAAAGCCTCCATGAGCTTCAAGCGCTTGGACAGCTTCTTGAGCTTGGTGTCCGAGTTGGTGGATTCGATCTCCTCGCGCAGGGTGTCGATCTCTTCCTGCAGATCCATTTCCTTGAGCAGTTCCTGCACCGCCTCGGCGCCCATGCGGGCCTCGAACTCGTCGCCGAACTGCTCGAGCTGCTCGAAGTATTCCTCGTCCGTGAGCAGCTGCCCCTTTTCCAGGGTCGTCATCCCGGGTTCAGTGACGATGAAAGACTCGAAATAGAGTACGCGCTCAATATCGCGCAGCGTCATGTCGAGCAACAGCCCGATACGGCTGGGCAGCGACTTCAGGAACCAGATGTGCGCGGTGGGCGAGGCCAGTTCGATGTGGCCCATACGCTCCCGGCGAACCTTGGACAGGGTTACTTCAACCCCGCACTTCTCACAGATCACGCCACGGTGCTTGAGCCGCTTGTACTTGCCGCACAGGCACTCGTAGTCCTTGATAGGACCGAACACGCGCGCGCAGAAGAGCCCGTCCCGCTCCGGCTTGAAGGTGCGGTAATTGATGGTTTCGGGTTTCTTCACCTCACCGAATGACCAGGAGCGGATCATATCCGGCGGGGCGAGACCGATACGGAGTTTGTCGAACTCCGTGACCTGTTCCTGGCTTTTGAGCAGATTCAGCAAGTCTTTCAAGGCCTGTCCTCCATTGGGAGCGTAAGCTCATCACCGCATGCCCCCGCGGGGGCACGCGGTATCAGTCGTTTTCCAGCTCGATGTTGATACCCAGCGAGCGGATTTCCTTCAACAGTACATTGAAGGACTCCGGCATACCCGGCTCCATCCGGTGATCGCCGTCCACGATGTTCTTGTACATCCGGGTCCGGCCATTCACGTCGTCGGATTTCACGGTCAGCATTTCCTGCAGCGTGTAGGCGGCACCATAGGCCTCCAGGGCCCACACCTCCATTTCGCCGAAACGCTGGCCGCCAAACTGAGCCTTGCCGCCCAGCGGCTGCTGCGTCACCAGACTGTACGAGCCGGTCGCGCGCGCATGCATCTTGTCATCA
>CAJXLA010000124.1 GCA_913055795.1 uncultured Alcanivorax sp.
CTGGTGAACGCCACCATTGCCCAGATCGCCTTCGACAACGGCATCGCGCCGCTGCACTTCTGGATGATGACCCTGGTCGCCTTCGAGCTGGGCTATCTCACACCACCGGTGGCGCTGAACCATCTGCTGACACGACAGGTGGTGGGCGACGACGAAACCGAGGCGGCGAAACTGCCCAAGGGCACGCCCTTCTTCCGGCGCTATGAAAAGTTCCTGCTGCCCATTCTGACCATGCTCACGGCGCTGTTGATGACGGCCTTCCTGCCGTTGATATTCGACGGGCTGCACGAATGGGTCTTCCGCAAGATCGAAGCGGGATAAACCACGGATCGGGGCCTGCGGGCCCCGATTTTTTTTCTGCTAGACTCGGAGCAACCCCGGCAACAGGCAGACGGGAGACCCGCCATGAATTCAGGTTCGGAGAAGCGCAGGCACCCGCGCATTCCGCGCGAGGAAATCCTGTCCATCAAACTGATCGCACCGCCCACGGAGTTCGCCTATCCGGGCGAGCCGCTGTACTGCTCCACCGAGGATGTCTCCGCCGAGGGCATGCGCATCCATGTCAATCATGAACTCGAACCGGGTCAGGCCGTGGATATCTGGATCGTACTGCTGGATCAGCGCGGCACCTTCCACCTGACCGGCGAGGTCACCTGGATTCAAGCCGCATCACAAGACAGCTCGGCGGGCAACTGGGTGGCGGGGGTGGCGCTGCTGGACGACAGCGAGCACCTGCACGAATGGCGCGAGCTTTTCCTCGAGACGTAGCCGTCGCCGGGATTACTCGCCCGGGAAATGCTCGGCCAGCAGCGCCGCCTGGCGGTCCAGCCGGGCGCGCCGGGACTGCAGGCCAAAGACATTCATCATGCGCGTGCCCCAGGTCAGCGCCGTCCCCAGGGTGTCTCCGCCCCGGCGCGGAATAACGTGCAGATGGACATGGGGTACGTGCTGATTGGCCTCGGGGCCGTCATTGACCACCAGGTTGTGTGCCCGCGCGGGCAGCCCGGCCGCTTTCTGGGCCCGGATCAGACGGCGCCCCCGATTGAACAGATGCGCCGCTTCCGTTTCAGTCATCTCTTCCAGCCGCGCCACATGACGGCGCAGCAACACCAGACCGTGACCGGCACGTACGGGAAACAGATCCAGCATCACCAGAGCCCGATCGTCCGCATGGACGATGCTGCCGTGTTCCCGGCCCTCGGCAATGGCACAGAAGATACAGTCCGTCATGCGATCCCCTTGCCCTTGCGCCGGCGATACCATTGCTCCACCCCGGCCGCGAGTGTCACCACCAACACCACGCCGAGCAACGGCCAGCCGGCCCGTCCGGCCCGGGCGTCGGGTTGTATCAGCCCGTCAAAGAGCGTGACGATCCAGGCCGGCGCCCATTGCTGCCCCTCGGGGCTGACAGTCCACGGCAACAGCAACACAACCGCCACCAGGGCCCGGACCGGATGACGCAGCCAGTACGGCCAATTCCGGCTGGTATACCAGCCCAGCGCCAGAAAACCGATCAGGGCGGCCAGATACACCGCCCAGCCCAGCAAATAGGATTCCGCGGACACCGCATTTCTCCTGTGATGATCGACAACAATGATTCAGCGGCCGCCGCTGGCAGGCGGTCAGACCCAGCGCACCACATGGTCTTCGTAGTCGGCTTCGGCCACCGCTGTTTCCGAAACCACCGCGTCGCGTACCGAGATGCCGGCCCTGTGTACCGATTCCGGGTCGCCGCTGATCAGCGGATGCCAATCCGCCAGGCCCTGCCCCCGGGCCAGACGGCGATAAGCACAACTCGCCGGCAGCCAGTCATAATTCCGCGCCATGCGGGCGGTCACACGGACGCAATCCGGCACCCGCTCGAAACGGTCCGCATAGGTAGTGCAACGGCATTGATGGTGATCCAGGTACTGACACGCCAGATCCGTGAAATAAAGCCGACCGTCATCCTCGTCCTGGAGTTTCACCAGGCAACAGCGGCCACAGCCGTCACACAGTGCCTCCCACTCTTCATGGCTCAGCTCTTCCAGCGGGAAGCGTTCCCAGAAGCGTTCACGCATAACGGCTCCGGCTCATGCGGGGGCGACGATTGCTTTCCCCGACAAAGCGCGCATCATGCCATAAGTTCCAGCAGGGGTTCAGTAATCAGCTCACGCCGCCAGCCGTTCAGCGGCTCGGGGATGGTTTCCGGATCACGCGCCAGGGATTCCAGCCAGCGCCGGCGCATGAGCACTTCGGGTTCGAGTCCCAGCGCCTGGGCCCGGGTCCCGACCTCCTCGCGCATCCGCTTGATCAGCGCGCGCTGTGCCCGGTCCGGAGGTCCCGTCGGCGCCGGCGGCGGATGAGCGAAATCCGCCGTCTGGATGCGCTCCAGCAAGGCATCGCCGTCGCGACGGATCAGGGCGGGATGCAATCCCAATCCGCGCAGCTCCCCGGGTGAATCAGGCTTGCGATCCGCCAGCTGCAGCAGATCCTGGTCCCGGATGACGAAACCGCGCGGCAGATTCCGGGCGCGCGCCTGTTCGTCCCGCCAGGCCGCCAGGGACTGCAGCACCACGCGCTGATCCGGCGGCAGCTTGCCCGCGCCCTTGACCTGGCGCCAGAGATCGGTCGCCTCGGGCGCTCGCGTCGCCTCGCGGAGCATGCGCGCGCACTCTTCCTGCCACCAGCTCAGCCGGCCCTGCTCGCGCAGGCGCTCGCGGAGGCGCTCGGCCAGTGGCGTCAGATACTGCACATCCTGAACCGCATAGCGCAGTTGTTCGGCGGACAATGGCCGCTGGAGCCAGTCCGTGCGCGTCGCGCCCTTGGGCAGTTCCACCGCGAGCCAGTCCTCCACCAGGCGCTGGTAGCCGCTCTGCAGCGCGGAGCCGGTCAGCGCCGCCCCGATCTGGGTATCACCAATGCTCGCGGGCAACCGGCCTGTGGTCTGCCAGAGCACTTCCAGGTCCTCGGAACAGCCATGCATGACCAGATGACGGCCCTCGACCAGTTCCCTGAGCCCCTCGATGGGCACCTGCAGCGGATCGATCAGTACCAGCTCCCGGCCCGTGTTGATCTGAACGAGCGCCAATTGCGCCCAGAAAACGCGCTCGCGCATGAACTCCGTGTCCAGATACAGCGGCGTGTGCGGCTCCAGTCCGGCCAGCCAGTCCCGCAGCGCGGTCTCGCTGTCCAGCCATCGAAAATCAGCAGATAAGGGCATAGACGCGCATTGTACCGGTTTCAGGTCGGATTCCCATGCCCGCGCTCCCCAGGGGCGGGGGTTTCTGCTATGCTTGCGCGCGCTCGAACACCGTGCGCGGGCGCGATGCCGGTGCGCGGCGCAATTCCGTGAAACAACGGCTACAGGACATGCCCATGACCACGAAACTGGTACTCGTACGTCACGGCCAGAGCCTCTGGAACCAGGAGAACCGCTTTACCGGCTGGAAGGATGTGGATCTCACCGACCAGGGACTGGCCGAAGCCCGGCGGGCCGGCGAATTGCTGCGCGAGGCCGGCTTCGAATTCAACCTGGCTTATACCTCGGTGCTCAAGCGCGCCATCCGTACCCTCTGGACCATCCAGGACGTCATGGATCAGATGTGGATCCCGGTGCATCGCCACTGGCGGCTGAACGAACGTCATTACGGCGCACTGCAAGGGCTGAACAAATCCGAGACGGCGGAAAAGTATGGCGATGAGCAGGTGCATATCTGGCGCCGCAGCTATGATACGCCACCGCCGGAAATGTCCACCGACGATGAGCGTTATGCCGGTCATCTGCGCATGTTCCACGAAACCATGGATCCCCGCGACATACCCCTGACGGAAAGCCTCAAGGATACCGTGGCGCGCTTTGTGCCCTATTTCGACGAAGAAATCGCGCCCCGGATCCGGGCCGGCCAGCAGGTGTTGATTGCCGCGCACGGCAACAGCCTCCGGGCCCTGGTGAAATACCTGGACAACATGGCCGACGACGAAATTACGGGCGTCAATATTCCCACCGGCATTCCGCTGGTTTATGAACTCGACGACCAGCTCAAACCCGAACGCAGCTATTACCTGGGCGATACCGACTGATCGGAGAAGGCGAACTCGGCCGTAGCGCCAACAGAGCCCGTGCCGATGCGGGGCCGGTAGCCGTGATCGATGGCTGCCGGCGCGCTACTGATCCGGACGCCCTTCGCTTTCCGGTTCGCGCATGCGATCAAGCGCCTGAACCCGGCGCAACTCGTCGTCTTCAAAGTGGGCTTCGCGCAGGCGGCGGATCGCCGCCTCGCGCTCCTGTTGCGCCAGTCCCGAGGTATCCAGTTGTGCGCGTTCGCGGCGATAGTTCTGATAGCGCTGTTGCCAGGCGTCACGCCGATCCTCCAGGTCTTCGAGACGATCCGCGGCTTCCGGGCCCAGTTCAGCTTCCCGCCACGCCCGCACTTCGGCCTCGGAGGCACCCTCCGCGCGCATCTGTTCCACCTTCTCGCGGGCCCGGATGGCTTCCGTGCTGCCCTCGCGCACTTCGCGCATGGCCTGAGGCAGCTCCGCCCGGGCCTGATCCAGGCGCCGGCGCGTTTCCGCTGCATCCAGTTCATCGTTCTGCTCGATTTCGCGTCGACGGATCATATAACGGTCATAGGCCTCTTCCGCAGCGAAAAAGGCTTCCGCGGCTTCCCGGCCCAGGCTTTCCCGTCGCAGGGCATTGCGTTGCGCCATGACGGACTTCATCTCCTCCACACCCGAATCGAGGCCGGGTTCAGACACACCGTCGAGCTTGCGTCGATAATCCAGATAATTCCGGAACAACGCCCAGGCTTCGCGCGCCGCGTCCGGCGGCAATTGCGCGCGCAGATGATGCGCGATCCAGGTTTTGACGTCGTCGAGATCCGCCTCGCCCAGCGTGGACAAATAGTATTCGAACAGATCCCGGATACGGCCTTCCAGAATCAGCTCGCCCTGATCATTGGCACGGACGCCACCGTCCACGTCCGTGCCCTGGAGCGAATCCGGCAATGCGGGGCGCTCGCGCCCAACCCAGGCTGCCAGGCCGCTATCCGGAGCAGCCGCTGTCGGATGCCCTGGTTCCCCTGAACCCTGTGAATCCGGTTTCATGGCAGGGTCGACTTCAGCAAGACGATCGGGCTCTGCCTTGCCGGCGCCGGAGTCCGGGCGATTGGCCGTCGCAAACCACAGGACTGCGGGCAGCGCCAGACCCAGGATTACAGCGGCTATCAGGATCTTGTTTCTTTTCATGGTCTTTTGCCCCGGACTGTATGTGCGCGTGGCAGTGCCCGGTTCGGGTCATCAAACCCGGATTGCCGGTGTCATTGAAACAGAATTATCCGGGCCCTGAGGGCAAGCTCCGCAACCTGGCTATTGCCGCGATGGCCCGCGCCGGGATCTCAAGGAGCCAGTCGCCGCCGCCTCGCAACCGCGGGTGTTACTACCGGTAACACCCGCGGTTGCCCGGGTACGAAAAAGTATCCAGCCTCTTTCTGGTCCTTTCTGCGGCCCCAAAACCAGGTATTTCCAGCCTGAACGGGCAAAGTCTTCTCTGGCCCGCCACAGCGCCACTCGATCTGATACCTATTACTTAGCACGACGGTACAAAAGAATAAGGCCAGTGATGGACTGACTTCGTTTCCCCCGACTCGTAGCATGATCGACACGGATGGCTGCTCCAGGTCGTACAGCCCCACAACCGAGAACAACAAAGAAGGTAGAACAACATGAAACGCATCGCGATTATCTGCGCGAGCCTCTTGGCTTTCAGTCTCCTCACCAGTCCGGCGCACGCCTGGTTCTGGGGCGCGGATACCTATACTGAAACGCGTTATCCGGTGGTGCTGGCACACGGCATGTTCGGTTTCGACAGCCTGGCGGGCGTGGACTACTGGTATCGCATTCCCGGCGAGCTGGAACGCAGCGGCGCCGATGTGCATGTCACCCAGGTCGCCGCGCTGGACGGCACGGTCAAGCGGGGCGAGCAGCTGGCCCGCCAGGTGGAAGAGATTCTGGCGACCACGGGCGCGGACCAGGTCAACCTGATCGGCCACAGCCATGGCGCGCCCACGATTCGTTATGTGGCCTCGGTCTATCCCCATTATGTGGCCTCGGCCACCAGCGTGGGCGGGGTTAACCAGGGCTCGCGTGTCGCGGACGTGGTCAAGGGCGTCACTGATGACAGCGCGTTGGCCGAATCCACGGTGGAAACCCTGGGCAATGCTCTCGGGAATCTGATCGGGTTGCTCTCGAGCAGCGATTACGATGCTGATGTCATGGCCAGCCTCTCCGATCTTACTACCGATGCGTTGACGCGCTTTAACCAGCAATACCCCGAAGGGGTACCGGCGGATCGCTGCGGCAACGGCAACCGCCATGGCAGCAATGGCGTGCAATATTTCTCCTGGTCCGGCACCCAACCGCTGACTAATGCCCTGGACGCTTCCGACGCGCTGCTGGGCGCCACCTCGCTGGTTTTTGATGGCGCCAATGATGGCCTCGTGGGTCGCTGCTCGAGTCATCTGGGTCAGGTTATCCGGGACGACTACCGGATGAATCATCTGGATGAAGTGAACCAGCTCTTCGGCCTGCACCACCTGTGGGCAACGGATCCCACCAGTATTTACCGCCAGCATGCCAATCGCCTGAAAAACAGCGGTCTGTAAAACCCCGGCCCGGCGCCGGCCCCCCGGGCCGGCGCGCGCGGCGCTGATGCCACCTCGCCTGTGATGCCGGTGTGGTAGGGTACAATCCTGATCATTTCGGGCCGGGCTTGGACAGGCGCAGGCCCATGCCATCACGACGAACGGAGAGGAGTCATGAGATACGCTGCTTTGGCGCTGCTGGTTCTCACGACCAGCCTGGGTCTTCCGGTTTCAGCCGAACCCATTGAACGCCGCGTCTGCGTCTTCGATGTCGCCGGCAACGCCGGCCCGGCCATGAACGCCATGAAGGACTGGCGCGCCGAAGCGCTGAAATGGGGCCTGAAAGCGGAACTCGTGCCCTATGTGAATGAAGGCGTGGCCGCCGAGGAACTGAAGTCGGACAAGTGCGACGCCGCCCTGCTTACCGGCATCCGTGCGCGCTTGTTCAACCAGTATGTCGGCACCCTGGATTCGGTGGGGGGCATACCCAGCATGAAACACATGCGCTTGCTGTTGAGGGTCCTCGCCCATCCGTCTCGGGCCAACAAGATGAGCAACGGCAATTACGAAATCATGGGCATCGCGCCGGCAGGCGCAGCCTACGTCTTCGTTGATGATCGCAGCATCAATACCCTGAGCAAGGCAGCGGGCAAGAAAGTGGCCGTGCTCAGCTACGACAAGACCCAGGCGCAGCTCGTCTCCCAGGTAGGTGCGACCCCGGTACCATCCAACATCACGGACTTCTCTTCCAAGTTCAATAACGGCGTCGTGGACGTCATTGTCGCGCCCCTGGCGGCATATAACGCCCTGGAGCTCTACAAGGGCCTCAAGCCCGACGGCGGCATCATTGATTATCCGCTCGCCCAGATCAGCTTCCAGCTGGTGGCCAATGACGAAAGTTTTCCCGACGAGATGACGCAGAAATCACGGGAATACTTTTTCGCCAATTTCGACGAAACCCGAAAAACACTGAACCAGGAAGCGCAAGCCGTGCCGGATAAATGGTGGGTGGATATTCCGGCGAAAGACAAACAGGAATATGAAGCCATGATGCAGCAAGCCCGGCAGCAGCTGCGCGAGCAGGGCTACTACAGTGCCGACATGCTCAAGCTCCAGCGCCGGGTCCGGTGCAAGCTCGACGCCTCGCGCGCGGAATGCACCAGCGACGACTAGCAGGCTGTTGAAAAACCCGTTGCGTACTCAGGCTTTCAGGCTGGCTCGCAATCGAGGCGCCCTTTTGAAGGCG
>CAJXLA010000125.1 GCA_913055795.1 uncultured Alcanivorax sp.
CGCATATGCGGGGAGCCTTATTGCTCCGCTGGTTCCGCCTTTTTGCTGGACGGAAGCGCAAGCCCCTGGCCGCGCGGGTCTGACGCAGCTTGCACGTCGCCCGTGTCCCGATCCCAGAGAATCGCCTGCATATCCCCGTAGCGCCGGCCCGCGGATTCGAGTTCGTGATCACGAACCAATAGCGACTTGCCCGCCTCGGATCCGATAAAGGACGGCTCCGCTTCCACCTTGTCCGGCAGATACTGATGATGGAAGCGGGTGCGGGCGACCCAGTCCTTGGGCGGTTTGCCTTCCAGCGCTTCGAGTACGCCCAGCATCACCATGGTGATGATGCGGCTGCCGCCCGGTGTGCCCAGCAGGGCCACCTTGTTGTCGAATTCCACAAAGGTGGGCGTCATGCTCGACAGCGGCCGTTTGCCGGGCGCGATACTGTTGGCCTGGCTGCCGATCAGGCCATAGGCGTTGGGCTCGCCCGGTTTGGCGGAAAAGTCGTCCATTTCGTTGTTCAGCACCACCCCGGTGCCTTTGGGTACGAACCCGGATCCGAACGGCAGATTGATACTCAGGGTCGCCGAAACTCGATTGCCCTCGCTGTCGAGCACGGACAGATGCGTGGTGTCCTTGCCACCGGGCGCCTGCCCGACCGCCGGATCCAGCTCCTCGCTGGGCGTGGCCTCATCCGCATCAATGGAAGACGCCAGCTGTTTGGCATAATCCCGGCTCAGGAGCTTGTCCACGGGCATGTCCACGAAGTCCGGGTCGCCGAGGTGTTCCGCTCGGTCGCGGTAGGCACGGCGCATGGATTCCACGGCCAGGTGCGGAAACAGGGACGCGTCGATGTCGCCGCCGTTGAAGGTTTCCAGGATGTGCAGCATTTCCAGCAGTACAATGCCGCCGGATGACGGCGGCGCGGCGGAGATGATGCGCGCATCCCGGAAGGTGCCGGTAATGGGCTCGCGCTCGATCACCTTGTAGTTTTCCAGATCCTTTCGGTTCCAGAGCCCGCCGTTCAGCTGTACCCCCTCAACGAGCTTGCGAGCCACTTCCCCCTGGTAGAAACCGGCCCGGCCTTCCTGCGCGATTTTCTCCAGCGTGTCCGCCAGTTGCGGCTGCTGCAGCCGCCAGCCCTTGCCGGGAACCCGGCCGTTGTGCAGGAAGATGCTGCGGGCTTGGGCAAAGTCGTTGAGGACATCCTTGCGCCAGTTGGCCATGTCCCGGTAGGACTCGCCCACCTTGAAGCCGTCTTCGGCCAGCTCGATCGCCGGCGCCAGGGTTTCGCTCAGCGGCAGCTCGCCGTATTGCTCGGCCAGATGCACAAAGGCGGCCGGCTGGCCGGGGATACCCGCCGCGGACGGACCCTCGGTGGCCCATTTGCGCTGCACTTCGCCTTCGTCGTTCTGGTACATATCGGCCGTGGCGCGGCCGGGCGCGGTTTCGCGTGCGTCCAGCATGACTTCGTGACCGTCGTCGGCGCGATGCAGCATCCAGAAGCCGCCGCCGCCCAGCCCGGAGCTGTAGGGCTCCACCACACCCAGGGCCGCGGCCACGGCCACGGCCGCGTCGAAGGCATTGCCGCCCTGGTTCAGAATGGTTTCGCCCGCCTCGGTGGCCAGCGGATGAGCACTGGCAATGGCGGCTTGCGATGGTGCGCCGGCGCGGGCCGCCACCGCGGACAGCAGAATCAGGGCCAGAAGAATACGCATCATGGGCATCATCCTTGTCGGTTGGGCCTGGCACGCTGTTGAAAAACACCCACCGGACTCGGCCAGCCTGAAAGCCCGAGTACGCAACGGGTTCTTCAACAGCCCGCCTTGTTATAACCCCGCGCGGGCCGTCACGTCACCCCTGCCGTTCGCGCGCCTTGCGGTCCAGCGCGGCCTGCACATTGTCCGGCACGAATTTGCTCACGTCGCCGCCCAGCAGCGCGATCTCGCGCACCAGGCTGGAGGAGATGAAAGACAGATCCTCGGCCGGGGTCAGGAAGACGGTTTCCAGTTCGGGTGCGAGCTGGCGGTTCATGTTGGCCAGCTGGAACTCGTATTCGAAATCCGAAACGGCGCGCAGCCCGCGCAGCAGCACATGCGCGCCCTGATCGCGGCAGAAAAAGGCCAGCAGTTTGTCGAAGCCGGTTACCTGGGCGTTGGGGACATGGCTGAGACTGTCCCGGGCCAGCTGAACCCGCTCGTCCAGGTCGAACAGCGGGCCCTTCTTTTCACTGGCGGCGATGGCGACGATGACATCGTCGAACATGGTCGCGGCGCGCTCGACCAGATCCAGATGACCATTGGTAATCGGATCGAATGTACCGGGGTAGACCACTCGGTTTTTCATAACGGCTCGCTCCCTCCGATTGAGGGGGCGAGGATACCGGAATGTGGCGGCAAAGTCAGAGGGTCAGCCCGTGAGCTCGTCCGCCAGCCGGCTGGCATTGCGCGCGGCCAGCGCATAGATGCTGAGCTGGGGATTCACGCCCAGACTGGTGGGAAAGGCCGAGCCGTCGAAAACATGCAGATTGGCCAGGTGATGATAGCGGCCGCGGTCATCAACCAGGCCGTGCTGTCGGTCCGAGCCCATGGCGCAGCCGCCCATGACATGAGCACTGCCCAGGGTGACGAAGTAGGGCTCGAAGCGGAGCTCCTCGATGCCCTTCTTTGCCTGCGCCAGGCTGGTGTATTCCCGGGCATCGCCGTGGCGCGGACGCACACTTTTCGCTCCCCCGGCAAAGAGCATTTCCGTCTGCGCGATCAGGCTGCGCCGCGCGCCGTCGAGCACATAGTCGGTTAGCGGATACTCCAGCATGGGGGAACCATCATCGCGCAGCTTGACCTCGCCGCCCGGGCTGTCCTCGTGGAAGCCGTCACGCATGATGCCCAACGCCGCGCTGGTCCAGGGCAGCCGTTCCATCTGCTCGCGGTGTTCCTGCCCGAAGCCGGTGGCCAGCCCGGCCATGAAACCGGGATGCATGGGCATGACTTCCAGCTTGTAGCCCATGGGCCCGGTCACACCGTCGCGCCAGACGAATTCGTCCGAATAGGTGGACTGCGGCGCACCATAGTAGCCGGCGATCTCCTGCTCGAAGAAGCCCAGCGCCGAGGACGTTACATGCAGGAAGGTGCGCTTGCCGACGCGCCCGTGCGGGTCCGGCACCCCGGAGCGCAACAGCAGGCCGGGCGTATGAATGGCGCCGCCCGCGGCCACCACCTGATCCGCAAGGATCGTGAGGGTCGCGCCCGTGGGGCGGCGCTCGGCGTCCAGGGGCCGGCAGCGCACTGCCCGGACCCGGTCGCCGTCCAGCTCGAGCTGTTCCGCTGGGCAGCTGTGCACCAGGGTTGCGCCCGCATCGAGCGCGCCCGGCAGGGTGGTGACCAGCATGGACTGCTTGGCATTCACCGGGCAGCCCATGCCGCAGTAGCCGATATCGAGGCAGCCCGAGACATTGCGCGGGATGCGCTCCCAGTGCCAGCCCATGGCCTCGCAACCGCGCCGGAGTACGTCATTGTTGGCATTGGGCTCGCGGGTCCAGGTGCTGATCTTCAAACGTTCTTCCATGCGCGCGAACCAGGGATCCAGGGCGGACCGGTCCAGATCCTGCACACCGAAGGTATCGCGCCAGTAATCCAGGGTTTGCTCGGGGGTACGGAAACTCGAAGTCCAGTTCACCACGGTGGAGCCGCCCACGGCCCGGCCCTGAAGGATGGAAATCCCGCCATCGGCGGTGGCCATGGCGCCCGCCTCCTGATACAGATTGCGGTAGGCGCGGTCTTCCTGCATGTTGAACTCATCGGAACTGTGCAGCCGGCCGGCCTCCACCACGACCACCTTCAATCCGGCCTGCGCCAGGATTTCCGCGCTCACCCCTCCGCCGGCGCCGGACCCCACGATCACTACATCCGCTTCCAGGGTCTGGTCCTGCTCCATCCGGGCGCCGTCGATGACGTCCCAGCCGCCCTCGATGCCCCTTTGCCAGGGATCGGGGATATCCTTGATCTGGAGGCTCGACAGATCCTTCATACGATCTTCTCCGGTGGTCCGGGATAGCCTGTCTTGAGCGCGATGTCGGGTTCGGAATACCAGGCGATCATCATGGGTTTGATAGCCGCATTCTGGGCCACGCGCGCGAAGCCGCTGTTCGACCGGCTCCAGGCTGTCAGCGTTGCCTTCAGTTCCTCTTCGCTCTGCTCGCCAAAGGCCGCCCAGGTGCCGGTCAGATACCAGCGGGCCGGCGCCAGCTGCAGCAGATCCAGCAGCTGGAACAGGACCTTGCGCCCGCCCGGCGAGAAGTGATGCAACAGCCCATCCAGCACGCGGAGCGGGCGCTCCGGGTCCGTGTCTTCGGGCAGGGCCCCGGCCAGTGCGACCGGCGCCAGGGGCGCGAGCAGCGCCACGTCTGAGGCGCGCAGATGCCGGTAGCCCTGGGCCGGGGGCGCGGACGACGAACAGCCGGTCAGGAGCCCGGCCACGGGCGCAGTCACCGCCACCGCGAGGGTTGCTGTGGTCGAAAGGCGCAGGAAGTCGCGTCGGCCCAGCTCGGTGGTCATTTCAGCAGCACCCGGTAAATCAGATCCGTTATGCGCCGGCCATAGGGCGGCAGGGCGTTCTTCGCCGCATTGAAACGGCCCTTGTAATAAACCCCCTTGGGCTTGGAAAAGGTCTGAAAACCCTCGGGGCCGTGATAGTGGCCCATGCCCGAATCGCCGCTGCCGCCAAAGGGCAGATCATCCACGCCCACCTGGGCGATGGTGTCGTTCAGGCAGACACCGCCGGAATGGGTTTCCTTGATGACCCGGTTGCAGCGCTCCATGTTCCAGTCGAAATAATACAGCGCCAGCGGCCGGGGCCGGGCGTTCACATACTCGCGGGCGTCGTCCAGCTCGTTATAGGTCTCGACCATGAGCAGGGGCCCGAAAATCTCTTCGTGGGCGATGCGCATGTCGTCGGTGACATCCAGCACCAGCGTGTGCGGTATCTTGCGCGTACCCGACAGATCCTCGTTCGCCGGGTTGATCTCGATCACCCGCGCACCCTTGTCGCGCGCGTCCTGGAGCACGGCCCGGAGGCGTTCGTACTGGCGCTCGTCGATAATGCTGGTGTAGTCCGGATTGTCCCGAATAGTGGGATACTGCTGTTCCACCTGGGCCGTCCAGGTCTCGACGAATTCTTCCACCCGGTCGCGCTGGCATAGCACATAGTCCGGCGCCACACAGGTCTGGCCGCAATTGAGGCCCTTGCCGAAGCCGATACGCTCACAGGCATCCTTCATGGGGAAATCCGGGGCGATAATGACCGGGGACTTGCCGCCCAGCTCCAGGGTCACGGGCGTGAGATTTTCGGCCGCGGCGCGCATGACATGCCGGCCCACCTGGGTGGAACCGGTAAAGAGCAAATGATCAAAGGGCAGCGCGGCAAACGCTTGCGCCGTTTCCACCTCCCCTCGGATCACCGCCACATGGTCCTCCTCGAAGATTTCCCCGAGGATGCTCTGCAACAACTCGGCGGTGTGCGGCGTGTATTCGGACATCTTGAGCATAACCCGGTTGCCCGCCGCCAGCGCCGACAGCATGGGCCCAATGGCCAGATAAATCGGGTAGTTCCAGGGCACCATGATGCCCACCACCCCTTTGGGCTGATATTCCACCCAGGCCGAGCCTGGAAACTGAATGGCGCCCACCTTGCGCCGGGACGGTTTCATCCAGTCACGCACGTTGCGGGCGTTGTACTTGATACCTTCCAGGCAGGTAATGAGTTCCGCCAGTTTGGTCTCGTCCTCGCTGCGGTGGCCGAAATCCTTCTTGAGGGCATGAGCGATTTCGTCGGTGTAACGCGTCAGCGCCGGGCGCAGACGTTGCAGATGATCAATGCGTTCCACCGCGGCCGGCCAGGGATGCCGGTAAAAAGACTCCCGCTGGCTTGTGAAGATAGCCTTCATCCGATCGATTTCGTCCTGCTCGCCACGCAGGTTCTGTACTTCGGCGACCATGGCCGGCCTCCTGGGTTGGTTTCCGGGATAGTTGACATCTAGAGTAATTACTCTAACAATCGAAAGTCAACGCGCGCTCTCGCCGTCCCGGCGGCGCAGCGCCTGTACGCCATGATGTCGGCCCGATATGACACATACCCGCGAACGCATCCTGGATACCGCCCTGACCCTGTTCAACGAACGTGGCGAGCGCAATGTCACCACCAATCATATCGCCGCCGAGCTCGGCATCAGCCCGGGCAACCTCTACTACCACTTCCGCAACAAGGCGGACATCGTCTTCGAGCTATTCAAGCGCTATGAGGCCCGGGTGGTGGAGTTTCTCAGTGTTCCCACGGACCGCGAACTGACCTGGTGGGACAAGATGGGTTATTTCGAGGCCATTTTGCAGAACATGTGGGAAGCGCGCTTCTTCCACCGGGACCCGGGACATCTGCTGGATCAGGACGACGCCCTGCGCGAGCGCTACGGCAATTTTGTGCGCCTGAGTCTGGACCAGGCCATGGAGGTCTACCGCGGCCTGCAGCGTTCGGGGCTGCTCGAGGCCACCGAAGAGGAGATCCGGGCGCTGCTGGTGAACACCTGGGTGCTGGCGGCCAGCTGGACCGGCTTCGTTCATTCCCTGCTGCCCGCCGGCGAGCGCCAGGCGGCGCTGGACCGCAGCCTGCTGGAACAGGGCATTTACCAGCTCATCTGCCTGGAGGCGCCCTACCTCCGCGGCGAAGCCCGGGAGCACCTGGAGGAGATGAAACAGCGCTACCGCCAGGCCCCGGACACCCTGACGCTGCTGTTCACGCGATCCAGTCCGCCAGATACTGCGGAATCCGCTGCTCCAGCCAGAAGCGGGGCTTGAGCGGCGAACCCTGCAAGAAGCCCACATGGCCACCCCGGTGACTTGCCTCCAGAGTGACCTTGTTGCCCAGCTGCTGGTTGTCCGGCAGGCACTCGGCCGTCATGAAGGGGTCATCCGCCGCCTGGATCAGCCGGGTGGGCGTGGTGATGGCGGGCAGGCGCGGGCCCGCGCTGGCGCGTTCATAGTAGTCCAGTGCATCCCGGAAGCCGTGCAGCGGTGCCACCACCCGGTTGTCGAAGTCGCGGAAGTTGCGGATGCCGGTGAGCGGCCCCAGCGCTTCGTGGCGCTCGGCTTCGTCCGGCGCTGCCTGGCGCAGGTGCCGGCGCTTGGCCTGCTGCTGGGCAACCAGCTGCTTGAGCAGATGGTTGCGGTAAATCCGGGACAGTCCCTGGTCCAGCCGCAGTGAACCCGCATACAGATTCAGCGGCACGGATATGGCGACCGCCGTGGGCACGGCGGGATGGCCGCCGTCAGCCAGCCAGTTCAGTAACCGGCTGCCGCCCAGCGACACCCCCACGGGCAACAGCGAGGCGGCCGGGTCGCGTTCGTGCAGCCGGCGAATCAGTTCATCCAGATCCCCGGTTTCGCCGGCATGGTAACTGCGGGCCCGGTGATTGGGTTGGAAGGCGCCCCGGGCATTCATGACCGTGGAGGCAATGCCCTGCTGGGCCAGAACGCGCTGCAGTCCCACCATGTAGTGTGAATCCGCACAACCGGACAGTCCGTGCAGCAGAATCACCCGGTTCTGCCCTGGTCCGGGCTCCGGACCGGCATGGTGGAGCCAGAGATGATCGCCGTCGTCGAGGGCGAGTTTCTCCGTGCGGCGTTCCGGCGGCTCGATGCGCCGGGAAAGCGGCCCCCACAGGGTCTGGATATGGGGCGAGCGAGCCCAGGCGGGTGCGGTAAAGTCACTTTCTCGTATCAT
>CAJXLA010000126.1 GCA_913055795.1 uncultured Alcanivorax sp.
CCCCGGATCTACCCCCAAACGAGCGTCGCTTCCGGGAGATTTGAATGGATTTCGGGAGACAGCGATCGCGCTGGAAGTCGCATTATATCAGTGTTTTAGGGATTCGGGGGGAAGCGAGTGGAAGGGTGTTTGGTGCCGAGGGGGGGACTTGAACCCCCACCCTGTTGCCAGGAACGGATTTTGAATCCGTCGCGTCTACCGATTTCGCCACCTCGGCGCGAGGAGCGCGGGAGTATAGCAGGCACGTCACCTGCTGGGGCAAGTGCGGGATTTGGAGGCGGGGCGCAGGGGCAGTACCATGTGTGCTTTCCAGTCGTGCCGGTACAGTACGATGCAGGTTGCTGAATTCGATTTCGCGCTCCCCGATGAGCTCATTGCCCGACACCCGCCCGAGCGGCGCCGGGATTCGCGTTTGTTGTCGCTTACCCGGGCGGGGATCGGCCATCACGCTTTCACCGATATTGGTCGTTTTCTGAACGCCGGTGATGTACTGGTGTTGAACGACACCCGGGTCATTCCGGCGCGGCTGTATGGACACAAGGAAACCGGCGGCCGCGTGGAGGTGCTGATCGAGCGGCTGCTGGACGAGCGCGAGGCGTTATGTCATCTGCGCGCTTCGAAAGCGCCGAAACCGGGGAACCGGCTGGCGCTGGATGGCGGCTACCATGCCGATGTACTGGGGCGTAGCGGGGACTTCTTCCATCTGGCCTTTCCGGAGGCGGACTCGGTGCTGGCCATGGCGGAGCAGGTAGGACACATGCCCCTGCCGCCCTATATCGACCGTCCGGATGAAGCGGATGATCGGGAGCGTTATCAGACCGTCTTTGCCCGCCGTCCGGGTGCGGTCGCCGCGCCCACGGCCGGACTGCATTTCGACGGGGCGCTGTTGGACGAGTTGCGCGCCGCCGGGGTGGAAATCGCCTATCTCACCCTCCACGTGGGCGCCGGGACCTTTCAGCCGGTACGGGTGGAGACGGTGGAAGAACACAAGATGCACTCGGAGTGGTACGAGGTGCCGGCGGCGCTGGCCGACCAGGCGCGGGCGGCTCGTGCCCGCGGGAACCGGGTGGTGCCTGTGGGTACCACGGCCCTGCGGGCGCTGGAATCGGCGGCCGCGTCGGGTGAACTGGAAGCCGGGCGGGGAGAAACGGACATCTTTATTTATCCCGGCTATGAGTTCCGGATTACGGACGCGCTCATCACCAACTTTCATTTGCCGCGTTCGAGTCTGCTGATGCTGGTGAGTGCGCTGGCCGGACGCGAGCGGATTCTGGCGGCGTACGAGGAAGCGGTACGCGAGCGCTATCGGTTTTTCAGTTATGGCGATGCCATGTATATCGAGCGGGGGCAATGAAAGGGGATCGCGGCGGGGACGCCGCTCCCACGACGGTTCATTCGGTGTGGGAGGCGCGTCCTCGCGCCGCTGGCCGCGAACCGAAGGCCCTGGCAGCAGAGGAGAACAGGTTGTCACGCATGCAATTCGAACTGCTCGCCACCGACGGCGCGGCGCGGCGCGGGCGCATGACGTTTCCGCGCGGCACGGTGGAAACGCCTGCCTTCATGCCCGTGGGGACCTACGGCACGGTCAAGGGCATGCTGCCGGACCGGCTCGAGGCCTCGGGCGCGGAGATCTGTCTGGGCAACACCTTTCACCTGATGCTGCGTCCGGGCACGGAGATTATCGAGGCCCATGGCGGGCTGCACGGGTTCATGCAGTGGCACAAGCCCATTCTTACCGATTCCGGCGGTTTTCAGGTGTTCAGCCTGGGGGATATCCGCAAGGTTTCCGAAGACGGTGTGCAGTTCCGCTCGCCCATCAATGGTGATCTGGTGGAACTCACCCCGGAGAAGGCCATGCAGGTGCAGCACTCGCTGGATGCCGATATCTGCATGATCTTCGATGAATGCACGCCCTATCCGGCCACCGAGGACGATGCGCGCAAGTCCATGGAGCTGTCGCTGCGCTGGGCCGAGCGCAGCAAGCAGGCGCATGCGGGCCATGACGCGGCCTGCTTCGGCATTGTCCAGGGCGGCATGTTCAACAAGCTGCGCGCCGAATCCCTCGAAGGCCTCATGAAGATCGGCTTCGACGGCTATGCCGTGGGCGGGCTTTCGGTGGGCGAGCCCCGTGAGGACATGATGGCGGTGCTGGAGCATCTGGAACCGGTGCTACCTGCGGAGCGGCCGCGCTATCTCATGGGCGTGGGCCGGCCCGAGGACCTGGTGGAGTCGGTACGCCGCGGCCAGGACATGTTCGACTGTGTCTTGCCCACCCGCAACGGCCGCAACGGTCATCTTTTTACGGCTGCCGGCGTGGTCAGGATCCGCAACGCGGTCCACAAGTCCGACACCGGGCCACTGGACGAGCATTGTGACTGTTACACCTGCCGGCACTTCTCCCGGGCCTATCTGCATCATCTGCACCGCTGTGGCGAGATGCTGGCCGCGCAACTGGGGACGTTGCACAACCTGCACTATTATCAGCAGCTGATGGCCGGATTGCGGGAGGCCATTCAAGCCGGTACATTGTCCGCCTTTATCGACGGCTTCTATCGGGCGCGGGGCGAGGCGGTGCCCGCCCTCGGGTCCTGAACTTCACATTCGGAGAGGTAACCATGAGTCTGATTTCCCCGGCCTATGCCCAGGCGGGTGGCGCGCCCCAGGGTAGCGGGATCTTCGAGCTGGTCATGATCGTGGTCATGGTCGCGGTGTTCTATTTCCTGCTGATTCGTCCGCAGCAAAAGCGCGCGAAGGAGCATCAGCAGCTGGTCAGCGAACTGGCCAAGGGTGATGAAGTCATCACCGCCGGCGGCATTCTGGGCAAGATCACCAAGGTGGACGAGAACTATGCCGTGGTGGAGATCGCGGACAACATGGAGATCAAGCTGCAGAAGCACTCCATCCAGTCCACCCTGCCGAAAGGCACCCTGAAGTCCATCTGATCGGGAGCACGTCATGACCCGCTACCCGCGCTGGAAGTTCGCGCTTTTCATCGTCGTGCTGGCGGTGGCCGGCCTCTATGCGCTGCCCAACCTCTTTCCCGACGCGCCCGCGGTGCAGATCAGCCGGGCCGAAGCCGGTGACCAGGTGCCGCAGTCGGCGGTGACGGAACTGCGTTCGGCGCTGAAAGAAGAGGGACTATCGCCCGGTCCGGGCGAGCGGGTGGACAACTCCTGGCTGGTACGTTTCGACAGCACCCGGGATCAGCTGCGCGCGCGGGCGCTGGCCCAGCAGGAGCTGGGCGAGGAATACGTGGTGGCACCCAACCTGGTGCCTACCACGCCCCAGTGGCTGCGTGCCATCGGCGCCCGGCCGGTCAATCTGGGTCTGGATCTGCGTGGCGGTGTTCATTTCCTGCTGCAGGTGGACATGGATACGGCTATTGAGCAGCGTCTGGATGCCTGGAGCGATGAAATCAAGCGCCTGTTCAAGGAAGAAGGGCTGCGCTATCGCGACGTCAAAGTGCGGGAGCGGGGCCTGGATCTGGTGTTCGGCGACAGCGGCACCGTTGATACCGCCCGGAATCTGATCCGGGATCGTTTCGATGAATTCGCCATCGAGCCGCTGGAAAATGAGGCCGGACTGAGCCTGAATCTGCGTGAGTCGGCTATTCAGGAAATCCAGGACTATGCGGTGGATCAGAACCGCACCTCGCTGAACAACCGGGTGAACGAGCTGGGCGTGGCCCAGCCGGTGGTTCAGCGTCAGGGCGCGGACCGGATCGTGGTGGAACTGCCCGGTGTGCAGGATGCCGCCCGCGCGCGGCGGATTCTCGGGCGCACGGCCACGCTGGAGTTCCGCCTGGTGGCGGACGAGAATGACCCGCGCCGCGCCCGCACGGGCGTGGCGCCGCCCGGTACCCAGATCTTCCCCTACAAGGACGAGCAGCGTCCGCCGGTGATTCTGGAACGTTCCAAGATCGTAACCGGTGACCGGGTCGTGGATGCCCAGATGGGCTTTGACCAGAACGGCCGTCCCCAGGTGAACATCAACCTGGATGGCACGGGCGCGCGCTCCATGCGGCGGGTGACCAGCGAGAATGTGGGCGAACCCATGAGCGTGCTCTTCATCGAGACCAAGACCGACATGAAGGTGGTCGAGGGCGAGGACGGCGAACCCAGGCAGGAAATGGTGACCAAGCAAAACAAATACGTCATCAATGTGGCCACCATTCAGGACACGCTCAGCAGCCGCTTCCGGATCACGGGCCTGGACAATGCCGCGGAAGCCTCGGAGCTGGCGTTGCTGCTGCGCGCCGGGGGGCTGGCCGCGCCCGTGTCCATTATCGAGGAGCGCACCGTCGGGCCCAGCCTGGGCGCGGACAATATCGAGGCGGGCCTGAATTCCATTGTGCTGGGCCTGGTGCTGGTGCTGGTTTTCATGGCCCTCTGGTATCGCCTCTTCGGTCTGGTGGCGGACATTGCGGTGCTGGGCAACCTGGTGATTGTACTGGGGGTCATGTCGGTGATTCCCGGTGCCACGCTTACGCTGCCCGGTATTGCGGGCATGGTGCTGACCGTGGGTATGGCGGTGGACGCGAATGTGCTGATCTTTGAGCGCATTCGCGAGGAACTGAAAGCGGGCGAGAAGCCCTTGCAGGCCATCGACGCCGGCTATGGCCGCGCCTTTGTCACCATTCTCGACGCCAATGTCACCACCCTGATCGTGGCCGTGATTCTGTTCGCCGCCGGCACCGGTTCGGTCCAGGGTTTCGCCGTGACCCTGTTTATCGGCATTCTCACGTCCATGTTCACCGCGATCCTGGGTACGCGGGCCGTGGTGGAACTCATCTACGGCCGCGCCGGCCGGGCGCCGGAAAAACTGAGTATCTGAGGGCCTTATGCGCAACGCGGATTTCAATATCAACTTCATGGCGGCGCGCAAACCGCTGGGCATGGCCTCGCTGGTCATGGTCATTGCCGCCGTATTGCTGCTGCTGACCCGGGGGCTGAACCTGGGGCTGGATTTCACCGGCGGCACCCTGGTGGAAGTGGGCGCGTCCGAGCCCATTGCGCTGGCGGACGTGCGCGGCATTCTGGGCGAGAACGGTTTCGGCAATGCCCAGGTCCAGAATTTCGGCTCGCCCAGTGATGTACTGGTGCGCGTGGCCCCGCGCGAAGGTCAGGATGCCTCCGCAGTGGGCCAGCAGGTCTTCGATACGCTGTCCGCCCAGATGCCGCAGCTGAAGCTGCGCCGGATTGAATTCGTCGGTCCCCAGGTGGGCGACGAGCTGCGCGACGAGTCCGGGCTGGCCATGCTCATGGCGCTGGGCGCCATGCTGATCTACGTCTGGTTTCGCTTTTCCAACAAATTCGGCATTTCCACGGTGCTGGCGCTATTCCACGATGTTTTTTTCGTGCTGGGCGCGTTTTCGCTGCTGCAGTTACAGGTGGATCTGACCGTGCTGGCGGCCATGCTGGCGCTGATCGGCTATTCGCTCAACGACTCCATTGTCGTCGCCGACCGCATCCGCGAGAACTTCCGCAATACGCGCATGGATGATCCCGTGGCGATTATCAATGATGCCCTGAACCGTACCTTTAGCCGCACCCTCGTGACCTCGATTACCACACTCCTGGTGCTGATCGCGCTCTTCATCTTCGGCGGCGAGGTCATGCGCGCCTTCTCCGAGGCGCTCATCCTGGGCGTGATTATCGGTACCTATTCGTCCATCTATGTGGCCAGCAATGTGCTCATGCTCATGAAGGTGGACAAGGAAGACTTCATGCTGCCGGAGAAGGCACAGGAAGAAATCGACGAGATGCCATAACGAGGGCGAGGCTCGAGGAGCGAGGAACGAGCAATAAAAAGGGCGCCTCTGGCGCCCTTTTTATTGACAGTCTGATTGGCCGGATTATTCTATTCGCGCCTCGCGCCTCGCGCCTCGCGCCTCGCGCCTCGCGCCTCGCGCCTCGCGCCTCGCGCCTCGCGCCGTCAGGCGCGAAACCCGTTCAGTTCCGTCATGGCCCGCTGCAGGTCACCATCGAAAAGATAGTCGCGCTGACGCACGGCCTCGTCGATGGCGTCGTCCATGGCGCGGCGGTCGTGCGGGGAAGGCTTGTTCAACACCCAGGGGGTGACCTGATCGCTGTGGCCGGGGTGACCGACGCCGATGCGCAGGCGCAGGAAGTTCTTGTTGTTGCCGTGTCGGCCGATGATATCGCGCAGACCGTTGTGTCCGCCGTGGCCGCCACCCTGTTTGAGGCGCACCGTGCCCGGCGCCAGGTCCAGATCGTCATGGGCGACGAGCATGGCTTCCGGGGGAATCTTGAAGAAACCGGCCACGGCTGCAGTGGCCTGGCCGCTGCGGTTCATGTAGGTGGTGGGTACCAGCAGGCGAATGGTGCGTCCGCCGTGCGTGGTCTGGCCGGTCAGTCCGAAGGCCTTTTTGTCTTCGCTCAGGGTAATGCCCAGCGAGCGGGCCAGGGCTTCAACATACCATACGCCCACGTTATGCCGGGTATCGGCATACTGTCGGCCCGGGTTGCCCAGGCCGACAATGAGTTGCACAGGTGGTGCCTCGGGTCGGGTCATGGGATAGGCGTACGGGGGACCGCAAGGTCCCCCCGGGCTCAGCCCTCGTCTTCCTCGCCGGAACCGCCTTCCTCGTCGCCCTCTTCACCCGAGCCGGCGGCGGCCGCCTGACGCTTGGGCACATGAAGCGCGACCACGGGCTGGTCGTGTTCTTCGCCCTGTTGCAGCTCCACGATCTCGACGCCTTTGGGCAGCTTGAGATCGGACATGTGCAGGATGTCGTCCAGCTGCATCTCGCCCACGTCGACCTCGATGTGTTCGGGCAGATCATGCGGCAGGCAGGAGACGTTCACTTCGGTCATGTTGTGCTGGAACTTGCCGGCGTAGAGCTTGGCGCCCGGCGCCGTTTCCTCGTTGACGAAGTGCAGGGGCACCGTCTGGGTGATGGGCTCGCCCTTCACCACGCGCATGAAATCGGCATGGATGGGGAAACCATTGCGCGGATTGCGCTGCAGATCCCGGATGAGGACTTCCTCGGTATCGGTGCCGCCCACCTTGATGGTCAGGATGTGCGAGAAGAAGGCTTCGTTGTTGAGCGCATGCTTGAGCTCGTTGAGCGGCAGCGAGATGTTGCGCGGCTGGTCGTGGCCGCCGTAGATAATGGCGGGCACTCGGTCATGCACGCGGCGCAGGCGGCGGCTCGCACCTTTCCCCACGTCCTCACGTGCTTCGGCTTCGAGATGGAACTCATCCGACATGAGATTCTCCGGTTCGGTCCCGGAAGGCCCGCGACCAGGCGATTTCCGGGGAGGTTCATGAAAGCTGTGCTCCCGGCGGCGCCGGAAGGGCGGGGATTATGGTACGAAAAAGGGAGAAAATCCAGAGGAAAACAGGCGCGAGGGCCGAGGAAACCAGGGCCGAGGTGCTAGGGGCGAGGAGCCAGGAATAAAGCAGCGCGCCTACAGCGCCCGCATTTTTCTGTAACGGATACTTGACAATCGCCGGGGCTGAAAAAATTCTGATCGCGCCTCGCGCCTCGCGCCTCGCGCCTCGCGCCTCGCGCCTCGCGCCTCGCGCCTCGCGCCTCGCGCCTCGCGCC
>CAJXLA010000127.1 GCA_913055795.1 uncultured Alcanivorax sp.
TTTTTTGGACAAGCAAAAAAGAGTAAGGCGCCCGCCGGGGCGCGTCCCGGCTTGCGCCCGCAAGGGCGCCAACGACAGGGGACCATGCCCCCGCCGCGAGGATTCAGGGCGCGGTAATCCGGCCTTCCTGCTCCCGGGCCGGGCTTTCGGGCCGGGCCTGAATCCGCAGGAAGGTGCCCTGATCCAGCTCATCCTTGTCGCCGGTCATCAGCCGGCCCCGGGCATAGTCCGTGTTGACTTCGGTGACGCTGACGGTGGCCAGGGACGCGCTTTCCATGCGGATGCCCAGATCAATGCTGGAGTCGCGGACCTGGCGTTCGATGCGATGGGCGGAGAGCAGATCGCCTTCGCGCAGGCGGCCCTGGCCGGCGCTGATGAGGATCTTGTCCTTGTCCTTGTCCTGTGCCGCGAGCACGCGCAGGGGAAACAGGGTTTCCATGACTTCGCTGGACAGCGCCCGGGCCACCCGGGGATAGAGGATTTCGCCCACGCGGCCGGGTTCCTTGCGGGGATCGATTTTGTCCTCGTCGAAAGCCTGCTTCAGGCTTTTGGGCAGCTTGCGGTCGCTGAAGGTGCCCGCGCGGACCACTTCCCGGGTGACCGTGTTCAGGATCTGATAATCAATCACCGCGCGCGGCTGAAGGGTATTGAACTCCTTGCCCATGTATTCCTTGTCATGGGTGGTCAGGGCGAAGGTTTTGATGGTGCCCACCAGGACGAGGTCGGCGCCCCGTTCTCGAGCGCGCTTGATCTGTCCGGTGGGCGCCGGTGGCATGGCCGGGTTGGAGGCTTCGCCGAGAACGCTCAGTTGCCCGCTCTGAGCGAATTGCGTTTCCAGATGACGTTTGAGCTGATCGCGCACCTCTTGCGCCGGTACTTGGCTGCCCACCGGGTATTGTCCTGACTGCGTCTGAAACGGAGCCACCAGAATGGTGCTGGACCGTGTCGGGCTCTCCCGCTCGGCCTGGAAACGGATTTCCACCCGGGCGCGGTGGAGCTGGTCCGATCCGGTTTCCTGTTCCAGTACGCGAAAGGCGGACAGCGGCTTGAGTGCGGCCCATTGGTCATCCGGGTTGTTCGACCATGATCCCGTTTGCGCGCCATGTTCCTGCACCCACTCGCCGGCCTCCCGGGTAAAGGCGGGATCCAGTGTTGTGGCTACGCCCAGTGCTTCCGTGGCGGCTTCCTCGAGCGCCCGCAGGGTGGCTTGTTCGGCGTCCTGTCCCAGGCCGGTGGCCGTCAGGTTCAGGCTTTGCGCGGCCGCGGCAGGCAGGCTGATCATCAGCGCCAGTGCGCCCAGCAGTCGCGGGAAAGACATGAGGCTCCTCTTGTGGTTGCTCTTCAGAGTCCGAACAGGCTGCGCGAACGCGTCTTGCGGATTTCCTTTTCGCTGGCCCATTCGATAATGCCGGTTTCCAGGTTCAGCAACTTGAGCGTGAACTTGTAGTAGACATCCTTGGTGTTGTCGTCACGCTTGGTAATGCCGGCCAGGTTGCCGTACATCATCAGGTCCGCGCCGATCTTGTTGCCCATGCGCGTAGCGGTTTCCGGATTTACCTCGCCGCTTTCGTTCTGATAGTTCAGTTCCCGGCGCACTTGCTCGCGCTTGGACGGTTCCACGAAGCGGAACTTGCCGGACTGGATGAGTCTGGTCTGAATGCTGTCCGTGACCGCTTCGGTGTCGATATGTTCCGTGGTCTTGTTGTTGATCCGGTCGACAAACACCACCGGGCGTTGCTCCCGGGTCATCTTCATGACCGGGTCGAAGCTGAGCAGATCATCCACCATCTTGCCCGCGATTTCCTGCAGGTCCGTGGAGCCGAAGTCCGCGGTTACGGTCTCACGGGCCTGGGCATCGCCGTATTCCACCTTCGACGAACAGCCGCCCGCCATCATGGCCAGGGCCAGTAAAGCCAGTGTCAGTGTACGCATGCTGTTCTCCTCTCGCGGGTTCATTCGCGCACCCAGATCTCGAAGCTTTCCGCCTTGCTGTTGGGCGCCACACCCTGGACATTGGCTTCATTGCTGCCGGGCAGTACCAGTTGCCGCCACGTCTGGGCGTCGGGATTGATCTCGAAGCCGTCGGCGTCGAACCATTTGATCCGGTACTGGAAATCCAGTTCGAATTTCCACTGGTTTCGCAGGGTGGCCTGCACCTGAAGCAGGTCGTTCTTTTCCCGGGTGCGTGTGTCCACGATGCGCAACCGGTTGTACAGCAAGGCGTTATTGGACTGCAGCACCTGCTGTTGTTCAGCGTTGCCGGACGGTTCGGGTTCCTGGCGGACCATGTTGCTGGCCGAACAGGCGGCGAGGGCGGTGACGGTGCCGGCCACGAGGACGGCGCGCAACGGCTTCATCGGGTTTCCTCCTGAGCCGGCAGAACGTCCACGCGTAATTCCGAAGCGGGCTGGACGGCCCGCACGAAGGTGGTCGCGCCGGCGGTTACGGGTACGGAAACAGTAGCACCACCACCCGGGGCGGACAACTCCAGCTCGTGCTCGCCCGCAGGCAGGCGCAGGCGGGTGGCCTGGGCATGGGCGGGCAGGGTGAGCCAGGAACGCAAATCCGCGCGTTCGGAAACCAGGTTGTAGATCTGGGTGGTGAATGCGGCAAAGGGGCCCAGTTGTTCATGGGCGCGTTTCTGGGCGGCGTACTTGGCCGACGCCCGCAGCGCCTGGCGTACCAGCATGGCCGGCAGCCGCTCCTTGAGCGCCCGGGCGGCCATGGGGCCCACCGGGGCCAGCGCTTCCGTGGTCCGGGTTTCGCCGCCGGCATGCACGCGCAACGGCCGGGCAGTGGTAAAATCCCGGGGATCATAGGTGGGGAAGGCCACGGCGAAGTAGCCGTGAATGGTGGGTATGGGGATACTGATCTCTCGGCGCGGCGGCACGAACCCCTGTTCGTAACTCACCACGACCAGGCCGCGATCATCCTGGATACGGCCTTCCATCTTCGCTGTTACCCGTTGCACATCGGTGCGCAGCATCTCGCTGTCCGGGTTCATCTCCAGCGCCTTTTTGTAGTCCACCCGGGCGTCATTGTATTCGCCCCGGCCCTCGCGGAAGGCGCCGGAGAGATAAAAGACCCAGGCATTGTTGATCGCGCTCTTCACCTCGCTGGCCGCCGTATTGAGTCCGCTGAAGTGGGTCTCGTACCGTCGCGGGTCCACGCCTTCTTCCCGGGCGCGTTCTTCGGCCCGGGCGATCAGCGCTGCGCGCTGTTGCTCCGCTACGCGTTGCTCCAGGGCCGCGCGCCGCCATTCCACCGCCGCCCCCTGGTAGTCGCCCCGGGCCAGATAGTTCAACGCCTGAAAGCCGTGCGCGAAGATGCGTTCATAGGCGAAACCGGAATAGGGGATGGCGTTATCATTGGTGAGCAGGCTGGCGGTACCACTGCCGGCTTCGCTCACCCGGAACCGGGCCTCGGCATCGCCCTGCTCATACAGATCGAACACGCGTTTGAAGGTGTCCAGGCTGGCATCGTAGCGCTTAGTGAGTTGTTCCAGGCGCGCCCTTTCCTGGAGATAGAGCAGGCGGTCGGCGGAGTCTGAGCGCCGTTCCAGCTTCTTGAGTGCGGCCTCCGTGCGGCCGTTCTGCAGCGCCATCTTCCAGTTGTCGGCCTGACGCGGATAGGCCTGGAACACCGAGGTGGAGGCGCAGCCGTGCAGTAACACGGCCGTGACGAGCAGCAGGATCCGGTTCGCCGGCACTTGGGTTACCCCGTTCATGAAAAAGGGCCGCTCGTGGCGGCCCTTCAAAGCTAGCCCCGTTTCGGGGGCTGTGTCGAGTCCCCGCGGGAACCGGGGACGTGGTCCTGCGCTCGCGGCGGCCTAGAACAACACGCGCGTCATGATCGTGCCCTCGATGCCGCGCAGTTTCTCCAGTGCCATCTGGGAGTATTCCTTGTCCACATCCACCACCACATAGCCCACGTCCTCGTTGGTCTGCAGATACTGGGCGGCAATGTTGATGTCGTTTTCGGAGAAGATGGTGTTGATCTGGGTAAGCACGCCCGGAATGTTCTTGTGAATATGCAGCAGGCGGTGCATGCCCGGGTGCGCGGGCAGGGACACTTCCGGGAAATTTACCGATCCCAAAGTGGAACCATTGTCCGAGTACAGGATCAGCTTTTCGGATACTTCCGCGCCGATGTTTTCCTGTGCTTCCTGGGTGGAGCCGCCCACGTGTGGAGTCAGAAGCACATTGTCGAACGCGCGCAGCGGCGAGACGAATTCATCCTCGTTGCTGGCCGGTTCCTCCGGAAAGACATCAATGGCCGCGCCCGCGAGATGACCTTCATCCAGCACCTTGCTGAGTGCATCGATGTCCACGCATTTGCCGCGCGCATAATTGATCAAGTAGGAGCCGGGTTTCATCTTCCGCAGCTCGTGTTCGCCGATCATCCATTGCGTCTGGGCCGTGTCCGGCACATGCAGGCTCACTACATCGGATTCTTTCAGCAGCTCATCCAGCGTGCCTACTTGTTGTGCATTGCCCAGGGAAAGCTTGGGCACTACGTCGTAATAGCGCACACGCAGGCCCAGCGATTCCGCCAGCACGCTTAACTGGGCGCCGATGTTGCCGTACCCGATAATGCCCAGGGTCTTGCCGCGCGCCTCGTAGCTGGCCTTGGCGGACTTGAACCATTCACCGCGATGCGCACCGGCGTTCTTGCGCGGAATGCCGCGCAACAGACTGATGGTATTGGCCACGACCAGTTCCGCCACGGAACGCGTATTGGAATAGGGCGCGTTGAATACCGGAATGCCGCGTTTGCGAGCGGCATCGAGATTCACCTGGTTGGTGCCGATGCAGAAGCAACCTACGCCGATGAGCTTGTTGGCGGCGGCGAACACTTCCTCGGTCAACTGGGTGCGCGAACGAATACCGACAAAATGGGCATCACGGATCTTGTCCTTGAGTTCCTCCCCGGTAAGCGCACCCGAGATACTCTCGACATTGGTGTAGCCGTGTGCCTTGAAGTTATCTACCGCAGTCTGGTGAATGCCTTCCAGCAGCAGAATGCGGATCTTGTCCTTCTGGAGCGACGTTTCAGCCATGGAATCTTCTCGAAGCCTCGAAAAAGGGCGGCGTATGGTATCATAACCGCCCCACGGATAAAGCGCCGCCCGCTCATGCCGTCATGAGCGCATTTGATGGCGCACCCGGATTCCATGACTCAATGGTCGGAGAAGCCCTGATGAGCGAATTGGCCCCCCAAGCCCTGTCCGAATTCCAGCAACTGTTGGACAAGCGCTGTTTGACCGATGCCGACAGCGCCGAGCAGTACGGCCGGGACTGGACCAAATTCTGGACCCCGGCGCCCGGTGCCATCCTGATGCCTGAAACCATTGAGGAAGTGCAGGCCATTGTGCGCATCGCCAACGAACAGGGTGTGGCCCTGGTGCCCTCGGGCGGGCGCACGGGTTTGTCGGGTGGCGCCGTGGCGCCCAATGGCGAAGCCGTGGTGGCCTTCGACCGCATGAACCGGATTCTGGACTTCAATGCCTATAACCGGGCCGTGCGCATCGAACCCGGTGTGGTGACCCAGCAGCTGCAGGAATACGCCGACGAGCAGGGCCTGTTCTATCCCGTGGATTTCGCCTCCACGGGTTCGAGTCAGATGGGCGGCAACATCAATACCAATGCCGGCGGTATTCAGGTAATCCGCTACGGCATGACGCGCGACTGGGTGACCGGCCTCAAGGTGGTGACCGGCAATGGTGAACTCCTGGACCTGAATCATGGCCTGATCAAGAACGCCACCGGCTATGACTTCCGTCATCTGTTTATCGGTTCGGAAGGCACGCTCGGTTTCGTGGTGGAAGCGACCATCAAGCTGGCGCGCCAGCCGAAGGATCCGGCGGTCCTGGTGCTGGGCTGTCCCGGTTTCGACGAGGTCATGCAGGTGCTGCACGCCTTCCAGCAGGAAATCGATCTGTCCGCGTTCGAGTTCTTTTCCGACAAGGCCATGCATCATGTGCTCGAACACGACGTGCCGCGGCCGTTCGACACCGAAACGCCGTTCTATTGCCTGCTGGAATTCGAACAACCCGCCGAGAACGTGGCCGAACAGGCCATGGCCGTGTTTGAACAGTGCGTCGAGCAGGGCTGGGTGGAAGATGGTGTCATGAGCCAGTCCGTCGGGCAGGCGGAGCAGTTGTGGCAATTGCGCGAGCGCATCAGTGAAAGCATCAGCCCTTATACGCCCTACAAGAACGATATTTCCGTCAATGTGGCCGATGTCCCCGCCTTTGTCGCGGAAATCGACGCCGTGGTGCAAAAGGAGTATCCGGACTTCGAGATTGTCTGGTTCGGCCATATCGGCGACGGCAACGTGCATCTCAACATTCTCAAGCCCGAGGCTCTCTCAAGAGAGGACTTTTTCGAGAAATGCAGTCATGTCTCGAAGTGGGTCTTCGAGATCGTGCAGAAGTACAATGGTTCCATTTCCGCCGAACACGGCGTGGGCATGCTGAAAAAGCCCTATCTGGATTATTCCCGCGACGCGGCGGAAATCGAATACATGAAGTCGGTCAAGCGGGTCTTCGATCGCAACGGCATCATGAATCCGGGCAAGCTGATTGATGCCTGAAGCCGGCTATCGTCATCACTGGATTGACGGCTCGCCCATCGAGCTGCCCGTGGGCAAGGCCGTGTGCGTGGGGCGCAACTATGCCGAACACGCGCGCGAGCTGGGCAATGCCGTGCCGGATGAGCCGGTACTCTTCATGAAACCGGCGAGCGCCATCGTGGGCCTGGACGAACCGCTGCACCTGCCCGAGGGGCAGGGTGCTGTCCACCACGAGGTGGAAATGGCGGTGCTCATGGGTGAACGGCTGCGCCGTGCCGACGCCGAGCAGGCGCGCTACGCCATTCACGGCTATGGTCTGGCACTGGATCTGACGTTGCGCGAGCTGCAAAACCGGCTCAAGGAACAAGGTCAGCCCTGGGAACGGGCCAAGGCCTTCGACGGCGCGCTGCCGCTGTCCGGTTTTGTCGAGGCCCGGGGCATTTCCATCAAGCAGAACCTGCGCGTGGCCCTGGAGGTGAACGGCGAGCTTCGCCAGCACGGCGATACCGGCCAGATGCTCATGCCCACCTTCGCGTTGCTCAGCCATATCAGCCACTGCTTCACGCTCGAGCCGGGCGATCTGGTACTGACCGGCACCCCGGCCGGCGTGGGCCCGCTCGCCTCGGGCGACCGTCTGCGCATGCATCTGGGCAATGTGCTGAGCGCCTCCGCGACCATTGCCTGATCCCTTTATTGATCCAGCTCAATTTCATTCCGCTGCCGATGCCCTATAAAGGAAGACCTGTGCGGGTGAATCCACGAGCCGTGTGAGTGGCGGGCTGGTCCATGAGGGCAGGTAATGCGAACAATTCTCCTTGCGGCGCTGGCCGTCCTGGTGCTGGCCTGCGGCGACTCCTCGTCCAACGGCAGTGATCAGGAGCCGTCCGCCCCGCCGGATACCGGGGATGCGGACTCCACGGAACCGGCGCCCGGCGCGCCCCATCTCCAGATCAACGCCTACCAGCTGGTCGA
>CAJXLA010000128.1 GCA_913055795.1 uncultured Alcanivorax sp.
CCTGTCCGTCGCAACCAAGCACACCAGCTGCACGCTTCAGGCCGCGCTGAGCACGCAAAGGGTTTTTCAACAGCCTGTTAACCCGCGCATTCTCCGTGCTCTCTGTGATCTCTGTGGTTTCAATCAACGCCTGATTCCTCCCCGCCATGCGGGCGCAGGTTGATGGGGTAACTGTGCACCGGCCCCACGAAAGGCTGAATCAGGGTGCGCCGCGCGCACCATCGGACTCAAAGGTGCGCATGGCGCACCCTACAGCTTGTTCGACAAACGAGATACAAATCCAGAGGCTTTAGCGACACCCTCTGGGAAAAGGGGAGAAGCTTGAACTTCGCGCAGGCGATTGATTCAGTCCCTTCCTCCCCTTCCCAAGGGGAGGACCGAGGAGGGGTTAACCGGAATCAGGCGGCCATCCAGACCAAAAAAATAACCACAGGGCTTAACCCGTGAATTCTCTGTGCCCCTCCGTGCTCTCTGTGGTCAAATCAACCGCTGGAGCATGGCACCGAACAGTAAAGAACCACAGAGGACACAGAGACCACAGAGGTGAAAGCTTTGTTTTCTTTACCCTCTCCGTGGTGAAGAAACCTGACCCCGCAACCTTCATTTTCCTTCGGAAGCATCGCTCTCCGAGTTGGTGCCGCCATGCGGGCGCAGGTTGATGGGGTAGCTGTGCACCGGCCCCACGAAAGGCTGAATCAACAAGCGGTCAAAACGCTCCCAGCTCGGCTCCCGGAACTGGTTCAACCCGATGGTCATGCCTTCGTGGCCGTCTTGCGGCTGGGCCCGATAGGTGCCCAGCAGCCGGTCCCAGAGCGAGAGATTGAACCCGAAGTTGGTGTTGGTCTCGTGCGGATACCAGGAATGGTGCACCCGGTGAAAATCGGGCGTCACAATGAACCAGCGCAGCACCCGGTCCAGCGCCGTCGGCAGGCGCACATTGGCGTGGTTGAACAGCGCCAGGGCGTTGAGAATCACCTCGAAGATCAGCACCGCGACCACCGGCGCGCCCAGCGCCGCGATGAACAGCGCCTTGATACCGAAGGACAGCACAATCTCCAGCGGGTGAAAGCGCAGGCCGGTGGTGAGATCGAAATCCAGATCGGCATGATGCATGCGGTGCAGCCGCCACAGCACGGGTACCGCATGAAACATTACATGCTGGGCCCAGACCGCGAAGTCCAGCACCACCACGGCGATCGCCACCGTCAGCCCGAAGGGCAGCGCCAGCTCGGGCAGCAGGCCCCAGCCCCGGGACTCGGCGAACAGCGCCACGCCCACGGCCCCGGCGGGCAGCACAATCCGGCTGAGCAGCGTGCCCGCGCCGATGATGGCGGCGTTTTTCAGCCAGCGGTAGGCCTTGCTCACGGTCAGCGCCCGCCGGGGCGCGGCCAGCTCCCACAGGCCCATGACTGCGACCATGCCGAAGAGAAACCCCAGCCGGATCACCGGTTCCAGTTCCATGATGCGTTCCACCATTGCGTGCTCCCCGCGCCGTTCGGCGCGACTCAGAAAATCAGGACCTTGTCGGCCGCTTCCGTGGTTTGCGCCAGCTCGTCCATGGTGCTGCGTTCGGCGCCGTCCACCAGTTCCTCGTCGGTGAGCCCGCGCGCGTCCAGGCAGGTGCCGCACAGCAGTACCCGGCCCTTGTTGATTACGCGCTTGAGCATGCGCTCCACGTTGTAGAAGCCATCGGGCGTTTGTTGTCCGGCCTTGCCGCCCACTACCGCATCGCCCATGAGAAAGACGGTGACCTCGCTGCCGTGCTTGATGAGCGCATGGGCCAGGCGCAGGCCGTTGTAGAGCCGCTCGGTACCATAAGGCGGGTCATTGATCACGATCAGGGTGTGCATTGCATTGACCCCATGATATATTCAAGCAATCAATTGAATATTGAGCGATTCGCGCCCCGGCGTCAAATCGAACCCACGAGGCCGCCATGAACCAATCGAAAAAGGACCTGCTGGACACCCTGGCGGGCGTGGCCCGGGCCCTGGGCCACGGCAACCGCCTGGAGCTGATCGAGCGCCTGGCCCAGTCCGAGGCCCCGGTGGAGGCGCTGGCCGACACCACCGACCTGTCCGTGGCCAACGCCTCCCAGCACCTGCAGCAGCTGCGTCGGGCGGGGCTGGTCACCGCCCGGCGCCAGGGCCGGCAGGTGATCTACGGGCTCACGGACGAGCGCGTGGTTCAGCTGGTGGGGCTGCTGGGTGACATCGCCGAAACCAACCTGGCCGAGGCGGAACGACTGGTAAGCCGGCTGTTCTCCGAAGAGGATGCGGACGGTGCCCTGGAACCCGTATCCCGCGAAACCCTGCGCGCCGGTCTGGAGCGCGGCGAGGTGACCTTGCTGGACACGCGCCCGGAAGACGAATATCGCGCCGGCCATCTGCCGGGCGCCATCAATGCGCCCCTGGACCAACTGGATCAGATCCTCGACCAACTACCCCGGGACCGGGAAATCGTCGCCTATTGCCGCGGCCCGTACTGCGCACTGTCCCACGAGGTCGTGCAGCGCCTGACGGAACTGGGTTTCCGGGTCCGGCGTTTCGAAGAAGGCTTCCCGGAATGGAAGGCGGCGGGGCTGCCCGTGCAGGCCTGAATCGGCCCTTGGAAAACCCGGTCCCCGGGTCGACAATGCCATGCACACGCAATCGTCACGGAGGCGGCCATGAAAGTCAGCGTGGAACTCAGCGTCATTCCCATTGGCAGCGGCGTTTCCATTTCCGGCTATATCGCCGACTGTTGTCGCATTCTTGAAGACGCCGGCCTGAACGTGGAGGTGGGCCCCAACGGCACCAATGTGGACGGCGAATGGGATACCGTCTTCGAAGCGATCAAGCAGTGCCACGAAAAACTGCACAACGAAGACGGCGTGGTCCGGCTCTTCTCGACCCTCAAGATCAACAGCCGCACGGACAAGGAACAAAGCTCGGCGCAAAAGGTCGACGCGGTGCGGAGCAAGCTCTAGGGAACCCCTTCTGTGATCTCCCCCTTGAAAAGGGGAGAAGCTTGAACGCCTGCACCGCGCTGGGCAACACGCTTACTCCCCTTTTCAAGGGGAGGACCGAGGAGGGGTTCGCCGGCGTGAGGTGGCACCGGCCCCAGAAAAATAACCACAGAGATCACAGAGAGCACAGAGGTTAACCCCTGAAATCTCTGTGCTCTCTGTGATCTCCGTGGTTCAAATCAAGAGCCGTGGAGCTTCACCGGATTCTGGAATCAACCAGAGAGGATGCGGAGAGCACGGCGGAAAGGCCTCCCGGCCATTTTCTGCCTGGCGCCTTTGTCTTTCGACTTTCTACTTCACATCAACGACTTTACTGCCGTCCCGATACCGCACCTTCCACCCGGACCAGGCGGGCAGTTCCCAGCGCTGGGGCGGATTCTTGCGGGCGCCGCCGGTTTTCTCGACGGTGACGCGTTTGCGGCGCACGTCGTATTTCACGTCCAGCTTGAGGGTGTCCACGGTGAGTTTGCGCGGGTACTTGTCGTCGAAGCGCTTGCGCTCCCACTCCGGTATGCCTTCGAACCCGAGATCATCCGGTTCCACCAGCTCGATATCCTCGGGCTGCTCCACGCCCAGTGCCGCCAGGCGCTCTTCCAGCCAGGTTTCCGCTTCCGGCACCTCGCCGCTGTCATGGCCCAGCTCCACATAGAGGCCCCACTGGGCGAGATCGTGTTGCAGATGCTCGCCCGCCGGCGCCAGCAGACGGCCTTCCAGGATCTCGCGGGCCAGGGCGGGGCGCAGGTTCTCGCCCTCGGGCCGGGTCTCGCGGCGATCGATGCGGCGGCTGGCGTACCAGCGTTCCGCCACCAGCCAGGGCTCGCCCTCGCGCCACTGGATCCGGCCGGGCACCACCTCCCCCAGATCGGCGTCCACCAGCATCGTCAGCGGCACCGGGGCCATGCAGGTACCGATGGTGAAGGTCTGCTTGTGGCCGCGCTTGCCCGGCACGCTGTGATCATCAAGGACCAGCGCCGCCTCGCTGTCGTCCTCCATCCGCGAATCCTCGCCCACGGTGATCTCGCGGTAGCCGTTACCCATGGCTTCGCGGCGTTTTTCCCGGCGCACGAAGGCCAGCTCCGGGCTGGCGTCGACAGCCGCGCGCAGCAGGGTGTCGCGGTCGAAATCCATGGTCTCCGGCACATCGTCCAGCCGCAGGGCCCGGCGGATCTGGCTCGCCAGCCGGCGGGCCTCCTTGCGCGCCTTCGCGTCCGGGTTCAGCTCCGCCGGCGGCTGTTCCCGGATCGCCTGGATCAGGGTGGTGGCGTCACAGGGGATGGGCTGCCAGTCGGCCAGCTCGCGCCGGGCGCGCTCGTCGGTGGGCAGTTTGATCACGCGCGGGCGGGTGCTGAGCGCGGCCGTGAGATCGGCCAGCGCGCCTTTCGCGGCCGCATCCGGCATGGCCGTGATCAGATGGGCGAAGAGGGTATCAATGGGCAGGGCGAACAGGGCCCGGCCGTGCTCGGTTATGGTGCCGTCTTCATCGATCGCCTCCATGGCCAGCAGCGCCTCGCGGGCCTGGCTCAGCGCCTTGTCGGGCAGGGCGTCGGGAAACGCCAGTGCTTCCAGCCGCTTCCCGGCCGCTGCTGCGGCCAGCATCATCTCGGTGAGCGGCTCGCGCTGTACCTCCGGCGGCGTGAAGCTGTCCAGCGGCGCATTCCTGCCCCAGAGGCGCCAGCATTCGCCGGGCTGTGTGCGACCCGCGCGGCCCCGGCGCTGCTCGGCGTTGGCTTCGGAAATGGCGGCCAGGGTGAGCACGGTCCGGCCGTTGCGCTGATGGGTGCGCCGCTCCAGCCCGGAATCCACCACCAGGGTCACGCCCGGAATGGTCAGCGAGGTCTCGGCCACATTGGTCGCCAGGATCACCCGCTGATGATCGGCCGAGCGCAGCGCTCGCTGCTGATCCTTCGGCGGCACCGTGGCATGCAGCGGAATCACCTCCGCCTGGACCTTCGAAAGGGCCTGCTCGGCGCCCCGGATTTCGCCGCGCCCGGGCAGAAAGACCAGGATATCGCCGTCGGTCGCATCCAGCCCCTTGCGCACCGCGTTCGCCACCCGCTTGTCCAGGTTTTTCGCCGCCGGCATGTCCCGGTCCTCGGCGTCCATGTGTTTCACCTCGACGGGATAGTTCTTGCCCTCGCTCTCGAGGAGCGGCGCATCCAGATAATCGGCCAGGCGCCGGGCCGCCAGGGTGGCGGAAGTGAGAATCAGCCGGTGCTCCCCGCGCGCCTTCAGCAGCGCGAGCAACAGATCCGTGTCCCAGCGCCGCTCGTGGAATTCGTCCAGCATGACGGTGGTGAAGCGCTCCGCCTTGCCCTCGCTCAGCCAGCGCAGCGCCACGCCGGGGGTGACAAAAACCACGCCCGAGTCGTCCCGGCACTGGTGATCGAACCGGATGGCATAGCCCACCTCGCGCCCGAGCTCCGCGCCATCGAGCCAGGCCACATATTCAGCCAGGGCGGTACAGGCCACCCGACGCGGCTCCACCACCAGCACCGGCCCCTGCTCGCGGGCCCACAATGGCAAGCGCGTGGACTTGCCCGAACCCGTGGCAGCGGCCACCACCACGGAGCCATCGTTCAGCGCCGCGCGGAAATCCGACTGGAGTGCATCAATAGGTAGAGCTTGCGTCATGGCTTCGCGATTGTAGTCGCGAGCCCGCGCCCTGAACACCGCCGCGCTTTGCCCTTGCATCGTATCCGTACTAAGCTAACCCTCCTGATCAAGGGCAATAACTTTCTCTTGCTCGGGCAAGGGGAAAGAAGAAGAGGGGACTTTCAGAGTCTCACGGTCTCTGTGCTCTCTGTGACCTCTGTGGTTTATTTCGGGGTTCGGAGTTGCCCCCGGCGGTTGGTTGAACCACAGAGATCACAGAGGACACAGAGGGTCCGCCTTCGCCTTCCGCCTTCGCCTCCGGCTACGGCGTGATGAAGAGGCTACGGCGTGACAGGCGGCTTTCCTCTCTTGGCAAGGGTGTCGCAAAAGGCAAAGCGTAGGGTGCGCCGTGCGCACCATCGGACCTTGAAGGTGCGCACGGCGCACCCTACAGCTTGTTCGAGGGTCCAGGACGCAAAATTCAGAGGCTTTCGCGACACCCTCCTCGCAAGGGGAGGAAAAAGAAAGGATCAGTCTTCGCTCTCGGCGCGCTGATGCGCCCCGGAGCTACGACTTGATGAAAGGGTAAAAGAGGCTAACTCGTCACGTCATAGCCGGCCATCGAAGATGGGTGGCGAAGACGGAAGGAGGGGGGCCTGTCGGACCCCACGGAACCAGACAAGGACACGGGAACCATGTCCAACACCACCGCCGAGCGGCACAAGCGCATCGACGAGGCCAAGAAGATCTGGCACTCCGGCGATCACGCCTTCCATCGCGGCGAATACAAGGTCGCCCTGCGCCTTTATGTGGCCGCCCATCATCTGGTGACCGACCACCCGAGCATGCACCGCGCGGCCCATGAACGGCTGGTGGAAGTCCACCGCGAGCTGGGCATGTGGTCCGCCTGGGCGCGCGACAACGCGCTGCTGGTCACCGCGCCGGTGGGCAGCTTCCGCGTAATCAGCCTATTCGCCCGCGCCGGCCGAATCTTCAGCCGGGCCCAGACCCGCTAATCAATCAGCAAGCACGAGGAGCATTCCCATGGCCGACCAGGCAGCGTTCGAACAGGCCCAGAAAGACGTTCAGACCCTCACCGAGCGCCCGTCCAATGACGACATGCTCGCGCTTTATGCGCTCTACAAGCAGGCCGTAGAAGGCGATGTCTCCGGCAAGCGCCCGGGCGCGTTCAACATGGTCAACCGCGCCAAGTACGACGCCTGGGCGGAGAGAAAGGGGATGAGCAAGGACGAGGCCATGGACCAGTATGTGGCGAAAGTGGAAGAACTTTTGAAGACACACAAGAAATAGAAATCATTCGAAAATCCTTAACAGGCTGTTGATAAACCCTTTGCGAGCTCAGCGCGGCCTGAAGCGTGCAGCTGGTGTGCTTGGTTGCGACAGACAGGGTGATTCCCTTTCCGAGCGACCCAGTGCAGCAGATGGGCGTTTCAGGCCGCGCCCTGCGGGGCTTTCAGGCTGGCCCGCAGTCATCGTTGGCCTTTTTCGACGGGACCGAGCCCCG
>CAJXLA010000129.1 GCA_913055795.1 uncultured Alcanivorax sp.
GCCGCCCTGATCCGCCAGTTTTCGCGGATCCAGAAACCGCGGCAAAGGCCCTGTCGACATAGGCGCGCAATTCTAGGGCCACGGCCGGGCCCTGTCAAAACAGTCAGGCCCCAAGCGTCTGAACCACGGGCCTTTTTCGTGCAGCCCCGACCCCGGGTCGATTACCATGCGATTGCATCCACCGAATCGGAGGCCTGTCCATGAATCCGGATCGCCCCGCACTGGTACTGGGTTCGGCTTCGCCGTACCGAAGCGCGCTGCTGGAGCGACTGCAACTGCCCTTTCAGCCCCATAGCCCGGACATTGATGAAAGCCGCCGTGCGGGCGAAAACCCGCGGGAACTGGTGCAACGCCTGGCCCGGGCCAAGGCCGCCGCGGTGGCCGAGCACTTCCCCGCTCATCACATTATTACCGGAGACCAGGTAGCCCGGGCACCGAATGGGGCCATCCTGGGCAAGCCCGGCAACCGGGAAACCACGATCGCCCAGCTCGCGGGATTCAGTGGCCAGCGCGTGACGCTGCCCACCAGCCTCTGTCTGTACAACAGCGCCACTCGGAGATGGCAGGAGGCGGTAGAGGAATTCACGGTGGTGTTCCGGCGGCTCGGCCGAGCCGAGATTGAACGCTATGTGGACCGGGAAGAACCCTTTGACTGCGCCGGCGGCTTTCGCGCCGAGGGGCTGGGGATCACGCTGTTCGAACGTTTTGAAGGCCGTGATCCCAACACCCTGCTCGGTCTGCCGCTGATGGCGCTGACGGACATGCTCCGCGCCGAGGGCATGGAACTCCCCTGAACCGGCGGCGTGCTAACGCAATCGGGTTTCCTGGAGCCCCAGTGCATCCGCCAGGCCCGCGCCCACGCGCGCGCCGAAACGCTTCATCAGCTCGTCCAGCGGATTCTTCCGGGGCGTGTAATTGACGATGTCCTTGGCACCGACGACGTCCCGCGCCACCTGACCGGGACTCTTGAGTCCGTCCGTGAGGCCCAGGTCCACGGACTTCTGTCCGGTCCAGAAGAGCCCGGAAAAGAGATTGTTCTTTTCCGGACTCACGAGGCGATCGCCCCGGCCTTCCTTGACCGCTTCGATGAACTGGTCATGAATCTCGGTAAGCATGGTCTGGACATGCTCTTTCTGCTGCGGATCGACGGGCTGGAAGGGGTCCATCATGGCCTTGTTCTCGCCGGCAGTGAGCAAGCGGCGCTCCACACCCAGTTCGTCGATGGCTTCGGTAAAGCCGAAACCGGACATGATGACGCCGATGGAACCAACAATGCTGGCCGGGTCCGCATAGATCCTGTCCGCCGCCGCCGCCACGTAATAGGCACCCGAAGCTCCCATATCGGTAATGGCGGCATAAAGTTTCTTCTCCGGATGTTTCTCGCGCAGGCGCTGAATTTCTCGATAAATCTGTCCGGACTGCACGGGCGAGCCACCGGGGCTGTTGATACGCAGCAGCACGGCCTCGCTGTTATCCGCTTCAAAGGCGTCACGCAAGCCGGTGACGATACGGTCCGCGCTGGCCTCATTCTGTTCCGCGATGACACCATTCACTTCCACCAGGGCGGTGTGCTTGTCGGATGTCGTCGGCGCGACATCCCCGGTCATGGGCAGAAACAGAATGAGCAACAGGAACAGGTACGCCATGCCGAGAAAGCGGAAAAACACGCTCCAGCGACGGCGCCGGCGATTTTCCTGATGCGCCGAGAGCAACACCTTTTCAATCAATTGCCATTCCCGGTTGTTCTGTGGCCGGCCGTCGCCCGGTTCAAGATCGCTCATAACATCGTCTCCGTTTCGTTGTGCTCCAGTCCGAGCAGAGGCATCAATTCATCCAGATGATCCACCAGCGCCAGGGGGGCATACTGGTCCAGCACGGATGCCGGATGAGCGCCATAGCGCACCCCCACGCGGTCCACGCCCGCCGCGCGGGCCATGTCCAGATCAAAGCCGGTATCGCCCACCAGGATCGCCTCTTCCGGCCCTACCGACAGTGTCTCGAGCAATTCGAACACCATGGCGGGATGGGGCTTGGATTGCGACTCGTCGGAACAGCGCGAGGCATGAAAATAGTGCCCCACCCGGTGGGTACGCCAGACCCGTTCGAGTCCGGGCCGTGCCTTGCCCGTGGCCAACCCCAGCAGGAAACCGGACTGGTGCAGACGATGCAACAGTTGCGGCACGCCCGGGAAAAAGCGGCTGGTGTCCTGTTCTTCGTCCATGAAATGGCGGGCATAGTGCGCGCGCAGGGCCTGGATGTCGTCTTCGGTGCTGCCCGGAAACAGTGAACGGATGGCCTCCGGAAGCCCCAGACCGATGATGCCATTCACCTCGTCGACTTCGGGCACTCGCCAGTCCAGATCCCGAGCCGCCTGCCGCATGGACGTGACAATATGCCCGGTGGAATCCAGCAGGGTGCCGTCCCAGTCGAAGATGATCAGCCGATAGTTCATGTCGCCGCCGCCTCGCGCGCCAGCTCGAGCGCCCGGTTCATGGCTTCATCCAGCGGCGCCTCCACCTGCAGAAAACCGCCGTGATCCGGATGCCGGAACGCCAGTGAGCGCGCATGCAGGCATAGCCGACGGACGCCGGCCTGCTGCCAGGGCCGGTCGCGTTCCGCGTCACCGTATTTGGGATCGCCCAGCAGCGGGAAACCACCGTGTTGCGCATGGACGCGAATCTGATGAGTGCGCCCGGTCACCAGGGTGGCTTCCACCAGCGCAAGGGATTCGAACCGTTCGAGCAGACGAAAGTCCGTGCGCGCGGATTTGCCGTCCTCGGCTACATGCATGATGCGTTCACCGCCCCGCCCGCCCTTTTCCAATGACGCCTCCACCGAGGTGTGGGTAGCGGGAAAATCGTGGCACAACAGCCAGTAGCGTTTGGTGACGCCGCCCTGATTCATGAGTTTCTGCAGGCGCCGCAAAAAGGGGCGCTCACGCGTGACCATGATGCAGCCCGAGGTATCCCGGTCCAGCCGATGCGCGAGCTCCAGCCCGGTCGTGTCCGGGTAGAGCGAACGCAGGGTTTCGATCAGCCCCACCTGAATACCACTGCCGCCATGCACGGCCAGCCCGGCGGGCTTGTTGTAGATCAGCAGTTCATCGTCCTGATAGAGCAGACTGTCCGCCAGGCGCCCGCCCAGCTCCCGGCTGACCGGCGCCTGGCCCCGCTCGGCGGTGCGCACCGGTGGTACCCGGACCTGATCGCCTGCTTCCAGGCGATAGGTCTGGCGCGCCCGTTTCTTGTTCACCCGCACCTCGCCGGAACGAATAATGCGGTAGATGCGTGAGCGCGGGACCCCCTTGAGCTGACTCATGAGGAAGTTGTCCAGACGCTGGCCGGCCCGGTCATCCGGAATCCGGAGGTGGCTAACGCTGCTGTTGGGGGGGTGCTGCGACATGGACGCGATGATAGCAGCTTGTAGCGAAACTGCATCCTTGCCCCGCCACCAGGCACGTATTTTTCCGGCCCGGAGCTTGTGCTTCGAGCGTCTTACAATAGGAATTATCTATCTATTTGAAATTTCCGTTGTTTTGCTGCTATATTCAAGACTGGTTCTGCTTCAGGAAGCGGCGACGCACAGCGATTTTTCGCCGTACTGCCCCGAAATCGGGCAGCGTTCCGCGCGGAACCTGGGGAAACAGCAAAGGCGCATGCCCAGGCGTGCGCGCATTGCAGGCCAGTTAATACATGGTGTCGCCGCGGCACATAAACCGGCGGCCGAATGAGAACCCGGTGGCCTGCAGAGTCCGCCCCCGAGAGGCGCGGGTGACAGAACAACGGCGCTATGACAGCACCAGCAATCGGCACCCGTTTCGCAAGCCGGGTGCCGGTCCGTGATTTGACTGTTTCGCGGCACGGCCGCGAAACCCGACAACGGCATAGGCCCGAACGCGAATTGCAGTTTTGTTTCGGTCGTTGAAGATCGAGCGGTCATACGCCCGGCTTTGTACCGGATTCAGCGCTGCCGGAGGCCCGGCCTCCTCGCCTGTCATCCCGTCCCGGGGCGCTCTGCCCGGCCGCCACAATCTGTGTGGTAGGCATAATGAAACGCATGCTGATCAATGCAACTCACCGCGAAGAGTTGCGCGTAGCCCTGGTCGACGGCCAGCGGCTCTATGACCTGGATATCGAGCACCGCACCCGGGAACAGAAAAAGGCCAACATCTACAAGGGCAAGATCACCCGGGTGGAACCTTCCCTGGAAGCTGCCTTTGTGGATTTCGGCGCCGAGCGCCACGGCTTTCTGCCGCTCAAGGAAATCGCCCGTCAGTACTTCCGCAAAGACCCGAAAGAGGTCGAGGGCCGGCTGAACATCAAGGAGCTGGTCAAGGAAGGTCAGGAACTGATCGTGCAGGTGGACAAGGAAGAACGCGGCAACAAGGGCGCGGCGTTGTCCACCTTTATCAGTCTCGCGGGCCGCTATCTGGTGCTCATGCCCAACAACCCCCGGGCCGGCGGTATCAGCCGGCGTATCGAGGGCGAGGAACGCCAGCAGCTGCGCGAAGCCATGGATTCGCTCACCTTCCCCGAAGAAATGGGCGTGATCGTGCGCACCGCCGGTGTAGGCCGCAGCGGCGAGGAACTGCAGTGGGACCTGGATTACCTGCTCAAGCTCTGGAATTCCATTGCCGAAGCCTCGGAGGAACGCAAGGCGCCCTTTCTGATTTATCAGGAAAGCAACGTCATTATCCGCGCGATCCGGGACTATCTGCGCAAGGACATCGGCGAGGTGCTGATCGACTCGCAGGACGTCTATGACGAAGCGCAACAGTTCGTCTCGCAGGTCATGACGGACTTCCAGCACAAGATCAAGCTCTATCAGGATGAAACGCCGCTGTTCTCGCGTTTCCAGATCGAATCCCAGATCGAGACCGCGTTCGAGCGCGAGGTCAAACTGCCCTCGGGTGGCTCCGTGGTGATTGACCCCACCGAGGCGCTGGTGTCCATTGATATCAACTCGTCCCGGGCTACCAAGGGCGCGGACATCGAGGAAACGGCGCTGCAGACCAATCTGGAAGCGGCCGATGAAATCGCGCGTCAGTTGCGGCTGCGTGATATCGGCGGGCTGATCGTGGTGGATTTCATCGACATGGGGCCGCCCAAGAATCAGCGCGAAGTGGAAAGCCGCATGCGCGACGTTCTCGACGAAGATCGCGCGCGGACCCAGACCGGACGCATATCGCGTTTCGGTCTCATGGAGCTCTCGCGCCAGCGCCTGCGGCCCTCGCTGGGCGAAACGTCCAGCATTGTCTGCCCGCGCTGCAACGGCCAGGGCCACATCCGCGACGTGAAATCGCTGTCGCTGTCGCTGTTGCGCCTGGTCGAGGAAGAACTCATGAAGGAGCGCACCGGCGAAATCCAGGCCCAGGTGCCGGTCCCGGTGGGCACCTATCTGCTCAACGAAAAGCGCTATGAACTGCGGGACCTGGAAAACCGCTATCAGCTGCGCGTGGTGATCATCCCCAATCGCAATCTGGAAACTCCCCATTTCGAGGTTGAGCGCGTCCGCGATGACGAAGTGCGCGAGGATGTCAGCAGCCATGATGTCGCCCTGAGCGAGGGCCTGGCCGACCCCACTCTGGAGTCGTCCCGGGAGACGGAAGTCAAGTCGCCGGAAGCGGCGGTGAAGTCGGTATCCCCCGACACCGCCCCGCCCGAACCGTCGGCACCCGAGCCGAAACCGGCGACAGCGAAGCAATCCGGTGGCGGTACCTGGGCGCGCGTGGGTGCCTGGCTGGCCGAGGTGTTCCGGGCCGAGGAAGAAGAGCCGCCCGTGGCGCCGCCGAAAGAAGAAAACAAACAGCCGGAACGCGCGCGCAAGGACTCCGGCAAGGGCCAGCGCAACAACCGAGGCGGCAAGGGGGGTCAGGGCCCAAAGGCCCGGCAAAACGCCCAGGGTGATGCCAGCCGCGATGACGCCAAACGCAAGGATAGTGGCGGCGGCAACAAGAAGGAGCAGCGTCCGGACAAGCGCGGCGGCAAGAACAAACCCGCCGAGGCCTTCCAGGGCGCCAAGCCGGATGACTCGAAGAAAAGCGCCCAGGGTCGTGACCGCAACAAGGGCGGCCAACAGCGCAAATCCGGCGGTGGGGACAAGGAAGATAGCTCCGAGGCCGGCGGAGCCCGCCAGGCGCCCCATAACGAGCAGGGCCGGGACAAGGGCCGTACCGAGTCCGGAGGGGGCTCGGGTCAGGCCTCGGGTTCGAATCGCGGTTCCGGGTCGGGGCGCAAACGCGGCAACCGCTCCTCCGGCCGGAACAAGCAGCGGGATAAAGCTTCCGGTGAGCAGAAGGAGGATGGCGAAAAGGCTCCTCCGAAGCCCGATGCACCCGAAGGCGGCATCCCGGCCGAACGCCGCACCCAGGTGCAGGATGAGCGCCCCCTGCGCGAGCGGGAACGACCGCCGGCACCGCAATCGCAACAGGTGAGCGCAGCAGCGGAGTCCGGTCCTGCACCGGCGGAGTCCGCGCCCTGGCCCGATGACGCTGACACGCCCGCTCCGGGCCCGGAAAAGGAAGCCGTAGAGAGTCCGGGTACGGACAAGGTGGAATCGGATGCGGCGGCTGCCGAGCAGCCAGCGGAAGCGTCACCGACGGAAACGGCGCGGAGGGAAGCGGCGACCACGGAAGTCCCTGCAGCGGAAGCGCCGGCAGCGGAAACAGCCCCGAAGCAGGGGACACCGGAGCAGGCTCCGGACACCGCGTCCGAGTCCGCCCATCCGGGCCCGGCGCAGGCGGAACAGACGCCGGAACAACCGGCGCAGGCGGACTCCGGATCGCAGGAGGAACAACCGCAACCGCCGGCGGGCCGCGCCAGCAATGATCCCCGGCTCAGACGCCGGCAGGCCAACAAGGATCAAAGCGCCTGAATAAAACGGGGCGCCTGATGGCGCCCCGTTTTTTTTATCGTTCGTCTTGCTACTGGCTACTTAACAGGCTGTTGAAAAACCCGTTGCGTACTCAGGCTTTCAGGCTGGTTCGCAATCGAGGCGCCATTTTGAAGGCGGGGTAACGCCCCGTCGAAAAAGGGCAACGATGAGTG
>CAJXLA010000130.1 GCA_913055795.1 uncultured Alcanivorax sp.
AAGCCGGGACGCGCCCCGGCGGGCGCCTTACGTTTTTTTGCTTGTCCAAAAAAAGTAAGCAAAAAAACGACACCCCACTTCACCGTCCCACCACCCAATCATAGATTGGGTGGTGGAATCCCCTCAGTTGGCGGGCTCCACGCAGAACGCGGCGAGACAAATCGTCCACGATTTGGCTCGCCTAGCTTCGCCGATCCCTGGCGAAGCTGTTCTGCGCTCCGCCCGCCGCCCTCGGCGGCTCAGCGGGGCCCCTTGGATACAGGCTCGCCTTCGGCCTCGCCCGTAACACGCCGAGGCCGAAGGTTGGCGGGCAGGGTAGTTTGTCGGGGTTCGTTTCCTTTACTCGCGGCCTGCGGGCCGCACTAAAGTGCGTTTAGTCGCCTAGCGGCGAGATGGGGTCACCTTCTTACCGAACAGCAAGAAAGTGACGCCCCGATTAAGTGGGGGTGTAAGCACCCCTCAGGGTCCAGCCTCCACAGGCGCCAGCCCGCGCCCGCAGCCGTGCAGGGTGCGTTCATCGATGAATACGCGCACGGCATGGCTGTGTTCTTCGCCCTTGGCGCTGTCGCGACAGGCATGTTCCAGGATTTCCACACGGAGTTTGTGCTGTTCGGTCTGGCCACGATAGATAACCAGACCGTCGCGCAGGCTGGCTTCGGGCACCGTGGTGGTCAGCTGCTGTTCGCCATAGTTCCATTCCAGCCGGATTTGACGGCCCCGGCCGATTTCCAGAATCCAGCCTGGTTCATGGCCGAAGGCACGGAAACGCACACCGCGCAGCCAGGCACTGGCCCAGGGATTGTGTTGTTCACTGATCCGGCACTGCGGGAACCGCTGTTCCGGCGTGCGCACCCGGGTCTGCCCGTCCCTGCGCCAGAGTTCATAACCGTGGCCGCGATAGCGTTGGCCCGGGTCCGCTTTCTTGCGTGGCAACGACAGGGCCAGACCGGGCAGATAAAGGGTGGCCTGTTTTTCTCGCAGCGCGGCATGAAAGGCCAGGGTGCCGCAGTCCACGACCGGCGTGTCACCGGCGTGCGCCGGTTGCCGGTCGGGCTGACTCGCGCAGCCGGCGAGCGCAACAACACCAAGCAGTACGAGCCAACGGCTCATGAGCCGGGGCCGGCCTGGAGCCAGTGGTAAATGGCGGCGAAATCCTGCTCGCCCAGTCCGCTTTGCAGCGCCAGCCGGTAACTCTGCTGGGCTGCCGCGCTCAGGGGCATGGGCGTGGCCCGTTCATAGGCCGTGCGCGCCACCATCTCAAGGTCCTTGTGCATCCACTTGAGCGAGAAATCCGTGTCGTAGTCCCCGCTTTCCAGTTTGGTGCGTTTCATGTTGATAAAGGGTGCGGTTACCGGCGCCTTCAACAGCACATCCAGCAGGGTTTGCTGGTCCAGGCCCTCATGCTCGCCCAGTTGCAGCCCCTCGGCGAAGGCCTGCATGGCAGTGCCCAGCAAGTGATTGACCACCATCTTCATGGCCATGCCCTGACCGGCGGCGCCCAGATGAACCATGGGCGAGCCCAGTTTTTCCAGTACCGGACGCGCCTGTTCCACATCGCCACTTTCGCCGCCGGCGAAAATGGTCAGTTCACCGGTTTCCGCCTGGGGACGGGAACCGGCTACCGGGGCGTCCACGAAACGCAGGCCCAGCCGGCGGGCCGCGCTGTCCATTTCCCGGGAAAACGCCGGTTCCCCCGTGCTCATGTCCACCCAGAGGGTCCCGCGCCGCATGTGCTCCAGAAAACCACCGGGATCCAGCGCCAGGGCGCGCACCGCCGGCGGGTCGGCCAGCATGGTGATCACCAACTCCGCGTCTTGGACAGCTTCGGCCGCGCTCGCTGCCAGCCGGGCGCCCTCGTTTGGCAGCGCGGCTGCCTTGTCGGGCGAGCGATTGAACACCGTCACCTGGTGTTCGCCGAGCAGGCGCTGCGCCATGCGCGAACCCATGATGCCCAGACCGAGAAATGCAATCTTCATGAGGCAGCTCTTGTTTTCATGTCGGCGTCCAGCGTAACAGGCGCCTGATCACCGGGCATGCTCGGGCAATGACGCGGTGCAAGCAGTCACGATCGCGAGCTGGAGTGCGTGCCGTGCAGATCCCCCGGATCCACGCTTGTGCGGCCCAGGTAATGGCGGATCGAGCCGGCAATATGCAGGACCAGCAGTACGGGCAGGCCATAGAGGCCGAGCCAGATATGGATGGACTCGACGGGTTCATGCAGCACGGACAGACTTTCCAGCGGAATCGCCACGGTGAACCAGCCGAATACGTTCATGCCTTCACCCTCGGTGAAGAGATAAAGGGGCCCGGTCAACACCATCACCAGCAGCGCCAGCAGGATCAACCTGTGCGTAATGCGCGCCAAACGCTGCTCCCATGCGGCCTCACCGAGTGCGGGCGGAAAGCCCTGGCGAACGCGGTAGCCGATGCGCCAGAGCACGAACAGAAAGGTGAAAAAGCCCAGGCTGATGTGCACACCGATGACGTAGTGCTCTATGTCCTCGGTGGGGGCGGCGCCGCCGGCCAGACCCAGGGCGAGCATGGCGGTTACCAGAAGCGCGGTGATCCAGTGATTGATGATGCCGAGACCGGTATAACGATCGGGACGTTTCATCCTGATTTCCTCGCTGTGGGCCGGAAGAATACCCGCACCGTGCCGCGCCGACGCAGGTTCATGGTGCTCACCAGCATAAACGAAAGCTTGTTGATCGTATTGACCGAGCTCAAGAACCCGCGGCTTTCCGGATGCGCTCGCGCATGGCCTCGTCGGGTACTGGGCCGCGTCCGGCGGCGGCGTTTTCCGCGGCGTGTTGCGGATCGCTCGTGGCCGGGATTACGGCCGTGACGGCCGGGTGGCCGATGAGATACTTGAGGAACAGCTGGGCCCAGCTCTGGCAGCCGAGTTCCGAGGCCCAGTCGGGCAGGGGGCGGTCGCCCACCTGCCGGAACAGGGCGCCCTTGTTGTAGGGTTCGTTGATGAGCGTGGCCACGCCCCGGTCGGCGCAGGCGGGCAGCAGTTTCTGCTCCGCGTTGCGTTCGTTCAGATTGTAGTTGAACTGCAGGAAATCCAGATCCTCGCGCTGGATCAGATCGAGCAGATCATCGTGATGATCCTCGCGGTAATGGGTGGCGCCCAGATAACGGATCCGGCCCTCGTCCTTCCAGGCCCGCAGGGTTTCCAGATGGGTCTGCGTATCCTTGAGGTTGTGCACCTGGATCAGCTCCAGCCGGTCCCGGCCCAGCCGTTGAAGCGAGCGTTCCATTTGTTCGATGCCGTCCTGCTTGCCCCGGGTCCAGACCTTGGTGGCGATCCAGAACTTGTCGGTCAGCTCCAGCTCCTTCATGAGTCTGCCCAGCACGATTTCGGCGGTGCCATACATGGGCGAGGTATCGATCACCCGGCCGCCGCCGTCATAAAAGGCCTGGAGCACCTTTTTCAGTTGTTCCAGCGTCTCCGGATCATCGGGATTGTCCACATTGAAGGTGCGGGCGCTGCCCATGCCCGACACCGGAATCTGTTCGTCCGTGCCCGGAATCGTGCGCAGGATCCGATCACGGGTGTCCGGCCCGGCGGCGCGGGCGATGGAAGCGGGCAGCAGGGCGGTCGCGCCCAGTCCGGCGAGACCGCCCAGTACCTGCCGGCGAGTGAAGTTATTGCAGTCGTTCATCCTCAGCCTCCGTTGGTGTTGCCGTTGCGGCTTGTTCCTGTTGGCGCCGGCCCAGCCAGACCCCCAGCGTCATCCAGACCAGGGACACCGCCGCCGCGATGAGCGCAGTGCCGGACAGGCCCAGCCCGGCCGTCTTGAGCCCGGAAAAGAGCCAGCCACTGGCGGCATCCCCGCCCCGATACACCAGCGTATCGATGACGTTCTTGGTTTTGTACTTGTCTTCGCGCTGAAGCACTGTGAACAGCATCTCACGGCCGGGCCGCGTGAGGGCATAATTGCCCGCGCGTCGGATCACCTGGAAGGTCATAAGCACGGTAAAGGCGGGCATCCAGGCCAGGACGACGAAACCGAAGGCCACCAGCAGGGGAATCAGCGCCAGAGCCCGGTCCAGACCCAGCCGGCGCACCAGATGATGAGTGGCGAAAAATTGCAGCCCCAGGGTGAGCGTGTTCGTGAGCAGATCGATCAGGGCAAAGGCGGAGGTGCGTTCGTCCTCGCTGGCAAAGGCATCCTCGACGATGTGCGCCTGCTGAAAATAGAGGAAGGTGGCGATCAGGGTATAGAGCACGATAAAGGCGCCGATGCCGGCCATGTAGCGCGAGCGCAGCAAATGGCGCAAGCCGTCCAGCGGCCGGCCGCCCAGGGCCGCGCCGGATTCCTCGGGCGTATGGCGCCGCGCCTGGTGGCGCAGCCGCGTAATGGCCAGCAGGGCCAGGGTGAGCATGGCCGCCGAGATCAGCAGCAGGCGGTTGGTGCCCAGCGGGTCGGCCAGCAGGGTGGTCAGGCCGGGGCCGAAGATGGCCCCCGCGCTACCGCCGGCGGCGATAAAGCCGAACAGCCGCTGGGCCTGGGGCCGGCTGTAGATATCGGCCATGAAAGTCCAGAACACCGAGACCACGAAGAGGTTGAAGACACTGGTCCAGATGAAAAAGGCCCGGGCGAGCAGCACGTCGGCCACACCGCTTGCCAGGGCGAAGTAAAAACCCAGCAGACAGGCGATAAAGAACAGATAGACGGCGGGCAGCAGTACGGCGCGCGCATAGCGGCCGGCCAGCCAGCCGTAGATGGGCACGGCCACGCACATGGCCACGAAGGTGCCGGTAAACAGCCACTGCAGCTGATCCACGCCCCCGGTCACGCCCATGGTGTCGCGCACGGGCCGGATCACATAGTAGCCGCCCAGCAGGCAGAAGAAGTAAATGAAAGACCAGGCGACGGCCGCGCCTTCGCCGGGGCGTACGGGCAACCATTTGAGCGGATTCCAGGAGGACAAGGTACGACTCCGGAGCCATCCATGAGCATCAACTGTAGCCGGCCGATGGGGCGTTGTGCAGTGCGCGCGCGTTTCCGCTCGTAACCCGTCACATGTACTGACTCAGCGCCAGATAGCCCAGCACATAGATGGCCAGCATGAGTACGCTTTCAAAGCCGATATTCGCCGGTCCGCGCCTTTGCCGGTAGAGCAGGCCCAGCAGCAATACGGCGCTGAGCAGCAGCGTCAGGGCCAGGAGAAACACCTCGCGCATGCCCACGCCGTCGGCGTGATACAGCGAGCCGTGAATAAAGGCGATATCCGCGGCGAAGATGAAGAGCACGTCGAAGAAATTGCCGCCCACGATATCGCTGACCGCCAGGGTGAGCGCGCCCCGGCGCACGGCGGCGAGGGTGGTGACCAGTTCGGGCAGGGAGGTGACCAGCCCGGACAGCAGCGCCCCGGCCAGGGTTTCGGAGAGACCCGTCTGGTCGGCAATGATGCCCGTGGTGGTTGCCACCACGGCGCCGGCCAGGGCCACCACCAGAGCTGTGCCGGCGAAGGCGGCGATCAGGGTGCCCAGATGCAGGCGTTTGGCCCCGGCGTCGGGCACGTCCGGCACGGTTTCGCGGGTATGACGGGGTCGCCACATGGGCTGGGCGCCGCTGCGCTGCACCATGACCAGACCGGCGCTGGCGGTGATCAGCAACAGGGGCGTGACCGGATGCACCGCCACGGCACCCAGGGTGAGTTCCGGTCCGGTCAGTCCGGCGAGCACCAGCGTCAGCATGATGATCAGCAGCACCGCCTGAATCATGTTTTCGATGGAGGCGGCGGCGTGCTCCAGATTGGCCTTGCGGTAGCTGATATCCGCCAGGGCGAGGAAAACCGTCTGAACGGCAATACCGCCAATGGCGTTGCTGATGGCCAGCGCCGGCCGACCCTCCAGGGCGGCGGTGATCGAGGCCACCAGGCCGGGCAGGGAGGTGCTGATGGCCAGAAAGATGGTGCCGGTCAGCGCCTCGCCCATGCCGGTGCGGTCGGCGAGCTGATCGGCCATCCGGGCCAGACCGGTGCCCGCCCGGGCAATGGCTCCGGCGGCCACCAGAAAGATGACGATAATCCAGGGCAGCGACAGCGAAGCAAGTTCGGGCATGAAAAGCGTCCTCGATCCGCGGGTACTTCAGTCCGGCTGGTTTGTCGCGTTCAGCCAGTCCAGCGCGATGTCGGTATAGGCCTGGGTCAGGGTCTCGATGCGGTCGATACGGCAGTATTCATCCGTGACATGGGCCAGCTCCGGCTCGCCGGGTCCGAGAATGACCGTGGGTGGATCGCCCAGCGCGGGTTTGAGCACCGAGCCATCGGTATAATAGGTGGCGCCACGTTCCACTGGGACTTCGCCCAGATAGCGCGCCATGATGCTATAGACCCGCTGAATCCAGTCATGCTCGGCGGGCGTGGCGATACCGCCCACATCCTGGCGGACCTGCAGCTCCACATCCCGGCCCAGCAATGTCTGGAGTTCATCCAGCAGGGCCTGATGACTCTGCTGCGGCAGGGTGCGGATATCAATGCCGATGGTGGCCTCGTCCGGCACGGAGTTCATGTTCAGGCCGCCGGCGACCGTGCCCACGTTCAGGCTGGGCAGGCCCAGGGTGGTATCCGGGGTTTCGCGAAAGGCGAAATTCTCCAGCCGCGTAATGGCATGGGCCGCCTTGTGTACCGCATTGTCGCCGGTCTCGGGCATGGAGCCGTGGGCCGTGGTGCCGCGGGTGATGGCGTGCAGCCAGAAGGCGCCCTTGTGGCCGATGAGCGGATAATTGCCCGTGGGTTCGCCGATGATCATGGCGCCGGGTGGTGTGAGCAGGCCGGGTGTGCCCGTGAGATGGTAGGCGCCCTCGCAGCCGGTTTCCTCGCTGGCGGTGAACACCAGTTCCAGCGGTACGCGTTCGTCGGTCGCC
>CAJXLA010000131.1 GCA_913055795.1 uncultured Alcanivorax sp.
CGGCGTTCGCCAGCCGCTGGAACATGGAGGCATGGCCCTCGAACATCACGGTGGTGACCTGCTCGCGCAGCGCGGCCAGGGTGTCCACCGAAAGCCGGTCCAGGTGCGCCAGCTCGCCGCTGTGTTTTTCCAGCAGTGCCTCGATCTTGATGCGTTCGGCACGCACCGCCAGTCGACTCATGGTCTCGTCCCCCCCCGGGTCAGGAAAAGAGTATGCGGCGCACGGTCTTGCGCAACATGGCGGGTATATGACTGAGCGCCTGTTCCATGGCGTATTCCAGTGCCTGTTCCTGATGCTGGTGCATCGATTCCACCGCCTCGGCCAGCTGTTGCAGCTCGTCTTCGTCCAGCTGCGCCAGCTCCGCCGGCGGTTCGGCACCCAGGGCCCGGGACAGATTCTCAAGAGCGGTTTCGGACATGACTTCGCCTCGCGCGGAATTTCAGCGCAAGCCTAGCAGTGCAGTGCCGGCGCCCCGTTGGCAGCGGCGACGCGCGAAGAAGCCGGGCTGCCAGTAATCAGGCGCTGGCGGCGGGCTCTTCGGCCGGTTCCGCCTTGCTGAACAGACGGAAGTAGTTGTCGCGGGTGACACGCGCCACCTCGGTCACGGACACACCCTGGAGTTCGGCGACGGTTTCAGCGACCCGGGGCACATAGCGCGGTTCATTGGGCTTGCCACGCCAGGGCTCGGGTGCGAGCCAGGGGGCGTCGGTTTCGATCAGCAGCCGCTCCAGCGGCAGCTTGTCGATCACCTTGCGCACCTTGGAGGCGTTCTGGAAGGTGGCGATACCGGAGACGGAGATGTAAAAGCCCAGTTCCAGCGCGCGCTCGGCCATGGTGCGGTTCTCGGTGTAGCAGTGCAGCACGCCGGTCACCTCGCCTTCCCCCTCTTCCTCGATCAGGCGCAGGGTGTCCTCGCGCGCCTTGCGGGTGTGGATCACCAGCGGCAGGCCGGTCTCGCGCGCGGCGCGGATGTGCACGCGGAAGCGCTCGCGCTGCCAGTCCGCATCCTCGGCGGCGTAATAGTAGTCCAGTCCGGTCTCGCCGATGGCTACCACACGCGGATGGGCGGCCAGTTCCACCAGTTCCGCCGGGCTCGGCTCACGCGCGTCGCCATAGAGCGGATGCACACCCACGGTGGCATGCACCCAGGGCCATTGCTCGGCCAGATCACGCACCTCATGGAAGGTTTCCAGCTCGGTGGCAATGCAGAGCACGTGGGACACGCCGGCGTCGCGCGTGGCCGCCATCATGCGCTCGAAGGAACCGTCCCAGGCGTCCAGATCCAGCAGGTTGAGATGGCAGTGCGAATCGACAAACTCGGGGTCGTTGTCGGGCATGGAAACAGATCTGTGGTTGCGGCGTCGGAAGCCGGATTCTACATGGTATGAGTGGGTCGATCCGAGTCCAGCGAGCCCGCCAGATATTTCTCGATGGTCGTACGCGGGGTGTCGTCCTGATCGGAGAACTGTACCCCAATGCCGGCGGAGCGGTTGCCCTGCGCGCCCTTGGGCGTGATCCAGATCACCTTGCCCGCGACCGGGATCTTTTCCGGTTCTTCCATCAGGCTCAACAGCAGAAAGATTTCGTCGCCCAGCTTGTAGTCCTTGTTGGTGGGAATAAAGAGACCGCCGTTCTGGATAAACGGCATATAGGCGGAATACAGAATGGCCTTGTCCTTGATCGTCAGCGACAGAATGCCGCCCTGACCCTGGCCGCCGGGCATCTTCATGCGGATCTACCCCTTTGTTCTTACGATTTCGTTGAGTGAGCCTAGAAGGCGCGTGCGACGGCGTCAACTCCCGGCCGTGGCGGTGGTGGCCGTGGCCAGCGGATCGGCGTTCGGATCCACACCGGCCAGATATAGCACCAGGGCCTCGACCATCAATTCCCGGTTGGGGTTGGCCCCGGCGCGCAGAGCCACCCGGGCGCGTAACAGCTGCTCGCCGAAATTCAGCAGACGGACCCGACCGGCGCTTCGGGCCAGTCGATGCAGGGTCTCCGCAATCTCGGCGTCCTCACTGGCCTGTCCCGCCCATTCGCTTTTCAGCGCCTGGACCGTCCAGCCGTACAGCGCATCCAGCAGGGTCAGGGTATCGCCGGCGAGCAGGGGCTGCACGGCCTCGTTGATGGCCCCGCGGGATTCGATTACGCCCACCAGGCCCTCCAGCAACGACTTGCGCCGGACGAACCAGTCCGCGTGCTCGAGTTCCACCGCCTTGAGCGGCGCCCCGCCGGCCGCGCTCAACAGCGCCGGGGCGCGCTCGCCGTCGCCCAGTTGGTCACGCAGCCAGGGCAAGGCGCTATCCGCCGCCGGCATGGGGAGACGGCGCTGCTGGCAACGGCTTCGGATGGTGGGCAACAGCAAGCCCGGCTGATGCGAAACCAGCAACAAGAGCGTGTTCTCGCCCGGCTCTTCCAGGGTCTTGAGCAGCGCGTTCTGGGCGTTGCGGTTCATGGCCTCGGCGGGCATGACCAGCGCTACCCGCGGGCCGCCGTACTGAGCCGTGCGCTCGGCGAATTCCGCCAGGGCCCGTACCTGATCCACCTTGATGGGCTTGCCGGGTTCTTCCGGCGTAAGTCGGAAATAGTCCGGATGCGAGCCCGATGCGCTCAGATGACAGGCGCGGCAACGGCCGCAGGCGAGACCACCGCCCGGCTGTTCGCAGAGCAGCCATTCCAGCAGGGCCCGGGCGATACGCTCCTTGCCAATGCCGGCGGCACCGCCCAGCAGCAACGCATGGGGCAGACGCTGCTGCTGGCGACGCCGGGCCCAGTCCGACAGTTCCTCCCGGTGCCAGGGACAAGGCGCCTGTACCGCCGCGGTTTCACTCATGCATCCCCCCGAAGGTCGTCCAGAACACGCTCCAGATCGTTGTACACCTGCTCCAGCGGAGCCGCCGCGTCCAGCACCCGGAAGCGCTCCGGCTCCGCCCCCGCGCGCTCGCGATACACCGCGCGCACCCGCTCCAGATAGTCGCGGCCGGACTGTTCAAAGCGATCCGGCGCGGAGCGCTTGCCCGCGCGTTCCAGTCCGATGTCCACGGGCAGATCGAACAGCAGGGTCCGATCGGGCCGCAGCTCACCCTGAACCAGGTTCTCCAGGGTGGCGATGCGCGCCGCGTCCACGCCCTGGCCACCCCCCTGGTAGGCGTAGGTGGCATCGGTAAAGCGATCGCACAGCACCCACTGGCCCTGCTCCAGCGCCGGGCGGATCACCGAGGCGATATGCTGGGCGCGGGCGGCAAAGACCAGCAAGAGTTCCGTGTCCGCGGCCGGTTTTTCCTCCCGGGGACACAGCAGGGTCGCGCGGATTTCCTCGGCCAGGGGCGTGCCCCCGGGCTCACGTGTCAGCACCACATCCTCGCCGCGCGCGCGCAACCATGCGGCCGCATGGGTCATGCAGGTACTCTTGCCCGCGCCCTCGCCGCCTTCGAACGTAATGAAACACCCGGTCATGATGGCCCGTTCCCGTTTTCGTCCTCTTCCGGCACGGGCGTGGAGCGGTAATCCTTGCGGCGACGCAACTGGTATTCGCGTACCGCCTGCTGGTGTTCTTCCAGGGTCCGCGAAAACACATGAGTGCCGTCCCCGCGGGCGACGAAATACAGGGCCTCGGTCTCCGCCGGGTTCACGGCCGCGCGGATGCTGGCATTGCCCGGCATGGCAATGGGCGTGGGCGGCAACCCGGCGCGGCGATAGGTGTTGTAGGGGGTGTCCTGTTGCAGATGATGGCTGCGGATATTGCCCTGATAATTCTCCCCCAACCCGTAGATGACCGTGGGATCGGTCTGCAGGCGCATGCCCTGGTTCAGGCGATTCACGAAAACGCCGGCGATTTCTTTCCGCTCATCGGGCACGGCGGTTTCCTTTTCCACAATGGAGGCGAGAATCAGCGCCTCATAAGGCGTGTCCAGCGGCAGGCCTTCCGCGCGGTTTCCCCAGGCCTTTGCCAGAATCTCTTCCTGATCCGCGAGGGCGCGGGCCAGCAAGTCCAGGTCCGTGTCCCCGCGCACATAGGCATAGGTATCGGGCGCGAACCAGCCTTCCGGGTGCTGATCCGGTCTGTCCAGCTCCTTCATGAGGGCCTGGTTATCCAGCTCCTGAAGACGATGCTCCAACCCCTCCGCGGTCTTCAGGGCCCGGCGCACCTCGCGGATATTCCAGCCTTCCACCAGAGTTACGCGATGTACGATCACATCACCGCGTTCAAGCTTGTCCATGAAATCCAGCAGGGAATCCCCCGGTTTGAGCCGGTATTCACCCACATGGATGCGATCGGCCACGGGACTGATGCGGGCATAGACGCGCGCGGCCAGCCGCCGTGCCCGCGCCCGGAGACCCGCGCCCAGCATGCCCTTGCCCTCCAGACGCAGCAGCACATTGGTAAAGCTGCTGCCCTCCGGCACGACCATGCGTTCGGGTTGGGTATGCGCCATGGGCTGCATGAGCGCATAGCCCAGGGTAGCGCTGCCGAACACCAGGACGACGAAAACGGTCAGCACCAGGCTCCAACCCAGCTTTCTGCGGAATCTCATGACAGCAACTCTCGGGTTTGGTCCATAAGCACGCGCGTAACCGGTCCCCGTGGCCAGCGCCAGACGCCCAGTGTAGCGATTGGCAGCACGCCTGCCACCGCATTGCTGGCGAAAACCTCGTCAGCCGTGCGCAGCCGTTCCAGTCCCAGCCGTTGCACCCGGGCCGGCACGCCGGCCTTGTGCGCCCCCTCTTGCAGAATCCACTCGCGCATGACCCCGGCCACACCCGAGCGATCCACGGGGGGCGTCAGCATCACGCCCTCAGAGACGGCGAACAGATTCATGCTCGCCAGGCACTGGCTACGTCCGGCGGCATCCAGCATCAAGGCCTCGTCCCAGCCCTGGCGATCCGCTTCCCGGCGGGCGAGCACCTGTTCCAGCCGATTGGCGTGCTTGAGTCCGGCCAGCTCGGGTTGGTCCCCGAGCCTTGTCGGGGCCAGTCCCGTGATCAAGCCGGTGTCACTGTGCCGTGCCGGTCGCGCCGGCAGGGGTTGATGACGCTGCAATAACCGGGATTTGGGCCGATCCGGCGGCGCATAGCCCCGACCGCCGGAGCCCCGGGTCAACAGCAGCTTGCCCACGCCCGGCCCCTGCAAGCACAGCTCGTTCAGCGCCCGCCACCAGGCGTCTTCCTCCAGGGGGATGCCCAGCCGCCGGGCGCCGGCCGCCATGCGCCGGGCATGGGCCTCGGCCAGGGGGGCATGGCCGTTGTCGGTGATGCGCAGGGTTTCGAACAGGCCGTCGCCATAGGCCAGGCCGCGGTCATCCGCCGGAACGGAGCCGGGATCGAGCATCACAGGGTCCGAAACAGCAGCGACGCGTTGGTGCCGCCGAAGCCGAAGGAGTTCGACAGGGCACTGCGGATGGTCATCTCCCGCGCCTCGTGGGGCACGAAGTCCAGATCACAGCCTTCATCGGGATCATTCAGGTTGATGGTGGGCGGCGCCACCCCATCCCGCATGGCCAGCAACGTGAAAATCGCCTCCACCGCGCCGGCCGCGCCCAGCAGATGGCCCACCATGGACTTGGTGGAACTGACACAGAGCCGATCCGCGTGCTCACCAAAGACGTTGCGAATGGCGTGTGCTTCGGCTAGATCCCCCACCTTGGTGCTGGTACCGTGCGCATTGATGTAATCCACTTCCGACGCGTCGGCTTCCGCCGAGCGCAGCGCATTGTCCATGGCCAGGGCCGCGCCGGAACCGTCTTCCGGCGGCGCGGTCATGTGCCAGGCGTCGCCGCTCATGCCATAGCCGGCCACCTCCGCATAGATGTGCGCGCCCCGGGCTCGGGCCTGTTCATATTCTTCCAGCATGACCACGCCGGCGCCGTCGGACAGCACAAAACCGTCGCGTTCCCGGTCCCAGGGCCGGCTGGCACCTTCCGGTTCCTCGTTGCGCGTGGACAGAGCCCGGGCGGCGGAAAACGCGGCCATGCCCAGGTCAGACGACGCCTTTTCGGCGCCGCCCGCCACCATGGCGTCGGCAGTGCCCAGCTGGATCTGCTGCGCGGCGAAGCCAATATTGTGCGTGCCGGTGGTACAGGCGGTGACGGTAGCGAAATTGGGCCCCTTGAAACCGTATTCGATGGACAGGTGGCCGGCGATCATGTTGATGATGGTACCGGGCACGAAAAACGGCGAGAGCTTGCGCGGGCCGCTTTCGAGCAGTTTCTTGTGATTTTCCTCAATGTTGGTCAGCCCGCCGATACCGGAGCCTACGGCCACACCAATGCGTCCGGCGTTTTCCTCGGTCACGGGCAGGTTGGCGTCCCGAATCGCCTGGGCGGCGGCCACCATGCCGTACTGCACGAAGATATCCATTTTCCGCGCTTCCTTACGCGTCATGTACGGCTCCAGGTCGAATTCCGGCACGAGGCCGGCGAAACGCGTGGGGAACGTGGACGCATCGAAATGGGTGATGGGGCCGATGCCGCTACGTCCGGCCTTGATCGCTTCCCAGCTGGTTTCGGTGTCCTCCCCGAGGGGCGTGAGCATGCCCACGCCTGTTACCACCACACGACGTTTTGTCACAGCGAAACCTCCCGATGCGCCCCGGTGGGCTTACCAACCATGAAAAAAGCCGCAAGTTGGAACAACCTGCGGCTTTTTTGCTGACATACGGCCCGACCGGCGTTCAACTATTGTTGTTGATGTAGTCGATAGCGGCCTGAACGGTACTGATTTTTTCGGCTTCCTCGTCCGGAATCTCGGTTTCGAACTCTTCTTCGAGCGCCATAACCAGTTCCACGGTATCGAGCGAGTCCGCCCCCAAATCCTCGACAAAGGACGCTTCCGGCTTGACTTC
>CAJXLA010000132.1 GCA_913055795.1 uncultured Alcanivorax sp.
ATACCGAGGCGAAGGCCACTGCTATGCCCAATAGCGGTGGCCGGCCGCTCAACTGAAACAAGAGTCCGGCCAAGGGCACCAGGACGACATAGCCGGCGTCCAGGGTAAGACTGGACAGCACACCGGCCAGCGCTACCACGGCGACCAGCAAAGTATCCGGGGCAGCACGCACCAGTCCGGTCAGCGCTGCCGCGATCAGGCCGCTGCGTTCGGCAATGCCGATGCCCAGCATGGCCACCAGCACCACGCCCAGTGGCGCGAAGCCGGTAAAGTTCGGCACCAGCTCGGTCAGCATGTAGCGCAGCCCGTCGGCGGATAATAGGCTGCGCACCGCCACGGTTTCGTCCTGCCCGGGATGAAGGGCATCCACGTTCAGGGCAGCGAGCAGGGCGGACAGCAACGGCAGCAGCACGCACAGCCAGACGAAGAGCATGGTGGGGTGGGGCAGGCGGTTGCCCAGGCGTTCAACCGCGCTGAGCCATCTCGCTTGTCGAGAAGTCTCCATGATTTGTTCACCCGGTGTTGCTGTACGTCCTCATGTCCGGAGGAATCATCCGCGCCGGGATGGCTCCGTGCTCGTCCGGATCTTTCCTGCTTTGACCCGAATGGAAAGAGCCTATCCCGGGTCTGACAAGACCCCTGGCGGATGCAATGGCCGGGCTTCTAGATGACCAGCCGTTCCTTGACCTTGCGCGCCGCGCTGCCCAGCGCATTCATGATGCGGTCCCGGTCCACCTTCCTGATCTGGGTGCTGTCCAGGTGCAGGGCGAAGCCTTCCGCCTCGAAGTCGGTCTGCACGGTTTCGCCGTCCTTGAGGCCCTTGGCCGAACGGGCCAGCGACTGCAGGATCTTTTTCTTGTCGAAGTTGCGCAGACGGGCGAGATCCATGTGCAGGGAAAAACCCTGGGTCTCCATGGAAATGAAGCGCTTGCTTTCGCCCGAATTGCCCTTGAGGTCCGCCACCTCGAAAACCGGCACGGGCCGCTCAAAACCCTTGACCTCCACTTCGCCGAAATCCCGGCAGCGAATGCGGTCCTTGATCAGCTCATGCGTGCTCTCCGAGACTAGTATATGGCCCGGACGTGCCTTGCCTTCCAGGCGGCTGGCCAGGTTCACGTCCGTGCCCAGAATGGTGTAGTCCATGCGGCTTTCGGCGCCGAAGTTGCCCACCGTGACATAGCCGGTGTTGATGCCTACCCGGATTTCGAGTTTCTGCGTAATGCCCTGCCGATGCCATTTCTGGCGGAGCAGTTTCATCTGTTGCTGCATTTCGATGGCCATGGCGACACAGTTGTAGGCGTCATTGCGCGCGCCCTGGCTATTGGGATCACCGAAAAAGACCATGACCGCGTCGCCGATGAACTTGTCGACAGTGCCGCCATGGCGCAACGCGATCCGGGTCATCTCGTTGAGGTAGGTATTGAGCATGTCCGTCAGCGTGGCCAGCGGCAAATCTTCGGAAATATTGCTGAAGCCCTGGATGTCGGAAAAGAAAACGGTGAGTCTTTTGCGCCGGGTGCCAATGGTGGCGTCGCGTTTGCCCGAAAACAGCTGGCCCCAGATCTGGGGCGGCAGGTACTTGGCCAGCTTGCGCGACAGCTCTACTGCCTGCTTCTGCTGTTGCGCCACACGCTGCTGCGCCTGCTGAATCAGCTGCGTCTGCTGGTGGCTGGCAAAGGACGATGCGCCCACATAGGCCCCCAGCCCGATCAGCGCGAGCAGCGACAGCTCCAGCGGCGTATCTTCTGGTCGCAGCCATTCCAGCCCGAAGAGCAAGGTGCCCAGGGCGGCGCCCACCAGCGTCAGGCAGATGTTGAGCAACCAGGGTTTGATGCCGCCGCTGGTCACCGCGTTGGCGTGAACGATGATCAGCAGCGCTAGCGAGGGCACCACCGCGAAATGCAGCGCCGCAATGGCCAGGCCAATGAAAAGCGCGTCCAGCTGCACGAGCACCCGGGCGGCCTCCTGCTGGCGCTGCCCCTTCACTTCCAGATACCATGCCAGCGATTGCGCCAGCAGGGGATAGGCCAGAAGCGCCGCCAGCACCAGCAGGTACAGGCGCGGAAACAGATCCATGTAAATGCCTGCTGCCAGCGTGACCACGGCCACCAGGAACTCCAGAATCCGGATGAAGTTGGCCTGCTGGCGCACGCGCGCACGCGGATCCTGATAACGGCGCTTTTTATGGGTCTTTTTACGGGCCACGAGCTAACCAGGACTCCGACGGTGAAGTTCGAGCCCTACAACCTTACCCAGTTGCGGGCTCGGAAAAAAGCGTGAACTATCACACAGTATCCCGGAACCCCGGAGAATTGCCCATGGATGCCCTTACCGCACTGCATAAACGCGTCTCTGTGCCCCGACTGGGGGCTCCGGGGCCGGACGCGGAGCAACTCGAGGCATTGCTCCGCGCCGCCATGCGCGCGCCGGACCATGGTCTGCTGCGGCCCTGGCGCTTTGTCGTGCTGGACGGCGAGCGCCGCGAGCGTTTTGGTGAGCGCCTGGAGGCCATTTTGCTGGAGGATCAGCCCGATGCCGACGACGCCGCCCGCGAGAAGGCCCGGGCCCATTCGTTGCGCGCCCCCATGGTGATCGTGGCCGTGGCCGAGATTGAACCGGATCATCCCAAGGCCCCGCCCGTGGAGCAGATCATGGCCACCGCTTGCGCCGTGGAGAACATGATGGTGACCGCCCATGCCCTGGGGCTGGGGGCCATGTGGCGCACCGGCGGCTGGGCCCGGGACAACCGCGTCAAGCATGCCCTCGGTTTTGCCGCCAAGGACGAAATCGTGTCCTTTCTCTATCTGGGCCAGCCGGCCGGCAATATCAAATCCGTGCCCGAGCCGGTACTCACCGACTATCTTCGGGAGCTGCCCTGATGGAACCGCTCCCGGCGCTGGAGGAACGCATCCGGGCCCATATTCCGCTTACCCGTCATCTGGGCTTCCACCTGGAGCACCACAGCCCGGGCGAACTCATTCTCCGGGCGCCGCTGAAACCCAATAGCAACGACAAGGGCACCTTCTTCGCCGGCAGCCAGGCCGCCTTGCTGGCGCTGGCCGGCTGGGCCCTGACCACGCTGGAAGCGGAACGGGTCCTGGCGCCGGCGGATGTGGTGGCCGTGGAGTCGAGCTTGAAACATCATGCCCCGGCGCCCTTCGACGCTCGGCTGACCGCCACGGCCGAAGCCGACGTGCTGACACACTTTCGCCAGCGTCTGCAGGATAAGGGCCGGGGCAAGCTGGCCCTGGCGGTGACCCTGACAGGCCCGGACGGCGAGGCCGCCACCACCTTTGAAGGGGTGTACATGGCCCGCTATATGGAGGAGGCGATATGACGGATCCCATCGTCCCCTTGCTGGTCTTCTGTCTCTGGACCCTGGCCCTGGCGGGCGTCATGGTGCTGGGCCGTTCCGTGCTGGTACTCACCGGTCGCGCCCGCGCCGACGACTTCCCGGCCTACCGCTACAATCCGGACCATTTCCTCGACCGCGCGGCCCGCGCCTACCTCAACGCCCTGGAAACCCTGCCCCTCTTCGCCGCCTTGATCCTGGCGGCGTACTACACGAACCAGATCGATATCGCCATCGACCCGGCCATCTGGATCCTGCTGGCCCGCATCGCCCAGAGCATGGTCCACTTGATCGGCGTCAACCACTGGCTGGTGCTCGTGCGGTTCGGTTTCTTTCTCGTCCAGCTGGTGCTGATGGCCGCACTGGCCTGGAATCTGTTGATCGGCTGGATGCCGTACTGATCATCTCGATTGCTAACAGGCGCTGGCTTGGGTACCCTACGCAACCCGCGTCGGCGGTGGAGTGTCCGCCATGGCGGTAAAAAGTTGTTTATGGAGAGGTGGCCGAGCGGTCGACCAATTCGTCGGGAACGAATTGGCGTGGAGCCGGCTTTAAGCCGGTGGAGCCCGGAGGGCGCATCTCAGGATGAGATGTGCAACGCGCGCGCCTGGAAAGCGCGTAAACGTTAATTCGTTTCGAGGGTTCGACCCATTTGCCGGGAGCAAATGGGCGCGTAGCCGACGCAAGTCGGCGGAGTCCGAAGGGCGAGGTCCATGGATGGACCTCGCAATCCCTCCCTCACCCCGGCCTTGATCGAGGCCGGTTGGGAGCAAGGCTTGGTGCCAGGGACAAAAGTTACTGGAGAGGTGGCCGAGCGGTCGAAGGCGCGCGCCTGGAAAGCGCGTAAACGTTAATTCGTTTCGAGGGTTCGAATCCCTCCCTCTCCGCCAGACACAAAAAAACCCGGCTCAGCCGGGTTTTTTTGTGTCTGGCGGAGAGGGAGCATTGGTTCGAACCCTTCGTTCGACCAATTTGTCGGGAACAAATTGGCGCGTAGCCGGCTTAAGCCGGCAGAGCCCGGAGGGCCAGGTCCAAGGATGGACCTGGCAATCCCGGCGACCGGCTTCTGAACTACGATTGGTTGTAGCAACACCCGGCTCTACCCTTTTTCGATACCACCCTTGGAAAATCCAACCACACCCTTACATTAGGGGAAAGCCATTTTCCCCGCATGGGTTTAACCCGTGGACCAGGACTCAGGAGGCCGTACCCGGTGGAATACAAGGATTACTATCAGATCCTGGGCGTGGATCGCGACGCCAGTCAGGATGAGATCAAGAAGGCCTATCGCAAGCTGGCGCGCAAGTATCACCCGGATGTGAGTGATGAAGCGGATGCCGAGCAGAAGTTCAAGGAAGTCGGTGAAGCCTATGAGGTGCTCAAGGATCCGGAGAAGCGCGCCGCCTATGATCAGCTGGGTGCCAACTGGCAGCAGGGTCAGCAGTTTGATCCGCCGCCGGACTGGGATCAGGGCTTCGAGTTCCACGGCGGCGGCTTCACCGGGGCCGACGAAGAGGCGTTCAGCGATTTCTTCGAGTCGCTGTTCGGCCGGGGTGGCTTCGGCGGTTTCCGCGGTGCGCGGGGCCGCGGCGGCGCCGGCGGCGGTTTCCAGGCCCGGGGCCAGGACGCTCACGCCCGCGTCCAGGTGGACGTCGAGGACGCCTTCAACGGGGCTACCCGGCCTATCACGTTGCGCAACACCGAGATGGGCGCCGACGGTCGACCCCAGGTCAAGGAACGCACCCTGAATGTGAATATCCCCAAGGGCATCAAGCAGGGCCAGCAGATCCGTTTGGCCGGTCAGGGGGATCCCGGCATCGGCCAGGGTGAGCATGGTGATCTCTATCTGGAGATCGAGTTCCGTCCCCATCCGCTTTATCGTGTGGACGGTCGGGATCTGTATCTGGATTTGCCTGTGGCTCCCTGGGAGGCCGCACTCGGTTCCCGGGTTGAGGTACCCACGCCCGGGGGCAAGGTGTCGTTGACGGTACCTGCCGGGGTCAATAGCGGACGCAAGCTGCGGCTCAAGGAGCGAGGCATTCCCGGCAAGCCGGCCGGTGACCTTTATGTGGTCTTGCAAGTCCATGTCCCGAAAGCCGATAGTGAGGAAGAAGAGAACCTCTGGCGCGAACTGGAAAGCAAGTCGCAGTTCAATCCAAGGGCCAATCTGGGAGTCTGAGCGGCCATGGCAAATGAAATGGAAAACGCCCTCATGGGCGAGTTGCTGGGTGAGGACCGGGGTGTAACCCTGGCCGAGGTCTGTCGCATCTGCGGTGTTAACGCTGACGACGTGATTGAGCTGGTCGAGGAAGGCGTTGTGGAACCGGAACAGGAAGGCCGAACGCAGTGGCGCTTTCACTCGGTCAGTGTCTGGCGTGTCCGCCGGGCGGTGCAGTTTCGCCAAGATCTGGGCGTGAACAATGCGGGTGCGGCGCTGGCGCTGGACCTGCTGGAAGAACTGCAACAGTTGCGGGCCCGGGTGCGCCAGCTCGAGGGCTGACTTGCCAGTACCTGTACGTAATCGCTCATGAAAAAGCCCCCGGCGAATCGGGGGCTCATGACGGGCAGTTCTGTTGTTATCCCGAGCGTGGCAGGCGGGTTACTCCGCCGGATTCTTGTTCGCGCTCGCGGAGCCTGATGCTTCTTCGGGGGATTCCGACCCGAGCAAGTTCTTTCGCCTGGCCGTTTCCACCAGTTGCCGGGCCGTGGGCTTGGCGAGGCTGAAGTACTCCTTGCGGCTCGAGGTCTTGAGCGCGTACCGGGTCTCATCCTTCGCCCCGGACTTTTGGGCCAGGCGGTACTCAACCGGCTCGGCGTCGCTGCGTTGAACCGTGAACGCCAGTACAGGTTCATTCCAGTTGTAGCCGTCCGGTTCCTCTTCCCCCAGCACTTCTTCGAAGCGCAGCGTGGCCAGTTGTTGCGTCAACTGGCTTACGGCTGCTTGCTGCAGGGTTTTGTCCTCGGTCGAGTTCGTCGTCTGCCACTGGGCCGTCCCGCCGGTCTTGCCGTCCTTGTTCGAAGCTTGCGCATTGTCCGTGCGCCGCAGCTGGAGTTCCCCTTCGAAATTGATACCGGCGATATGGTCAGTGGCAATCTGCAGCACGCCCTTGTCGTGCCAGTCCGCGACCTGCACCGGCGCATCATAGGTGCCGAAACGGACCACCTGAATGGCCTTCTTGTTCTCGACCCGCGCGTGGATCAGATCCTTGCCGGGGGATGTGCCGAAGTAGAGCCGGATTGGATCCTGGTCCCGGGGTTGCAGGGTGATCCGGCGTTCGAAGTGGTCCGCTGCCACCTTGAAGCGCTTGCGCGCGCTCTCGGTTCGGGCAACCACTTCGCCGTCGGCAAGGTCTGTCAGCTGATCCAGCAACTGGTTGACCTTGTCGGGGTCGGCGGGAAAGCCAGGCCCGGGTAGTGTCCAGCCACCATTGGTGCGCTTGAGTTTTACCTGCTTGTCTTCAGCATCGG
>CAJXLA010000133.1 GCA_913055795.1 uncultured Alcanivorax sp.
CGGGTGCATGCGACCGATGCCACCAATGCCAGCCGCACCCTGTTGTTCAATATTCATGAACAGCACTGGGATCCGGACATGCTGGCGCTGTTCAATATTCCGCGGGCGTTGCTGCCCGAGGTGCGCGACAGTGCCACCGAATTCGGCGCCACCGAGCCCGGGCTGCTGGGCGCGGCCGTGCCTGTGCGCGGTATCGCCGGTGACCAGCAAGCGGCCATGGTGGGCCAGGCCTGTTTCGAACCGGGCATGGTCAAGAGCACCTATGGCACCGGTTGTTTTCTGATGCTGAATACCGGCAATGAGGCGGTGATCTCCGAGAATCGTTTGTTGACCACGCTCGCTTATCGGCTGAACGGCCAACCCACCTATGCCCTGGAAGGGGCTATCTTCGTCGCCGGGGCCACGATCCAGTGGTTGCGCGACGGACTGCAGCTCATCGATCACGCCTCGGAAACCGAAGCGCTGGCGCGCGCGACCGGATCGGCTCAGGGGGTCTATCTGGTCCCCGCCTTCACCGGCCTGGGCGCGCCCTGGTGGGATCCCAATGCGCGGGGTGCTCTGCTCGGGCTTACCCGGGATACCGGCATTGCCGAGGTGGTGACGGCCGGGCTGGAGGCCGTGGGGTATCAGACCCTGGATCTGCTGGAAGCCACGGTGGCCGACGGCGCCGCCCGCCCGGTGGCGCTGCGCGTGGACGGCGGCATGGTGGTGAACAACTGGCTGGCCCAGTGTCTGGCCGATTTGCTGGGACTACGCGTGGACCGGCCCGTGGTCACCGAGACCACGAGCCTGGGAGCGGCCTACCTGGCCGGGCTTCAGGCCGGCGTTTACAAGTCTCTGGACGAGATTGCCGAACACTGGCGCTGCGAGCGCTCCTTCTATCCGGGCCTGGAGGAAGATCAGCGCCGGCAGCGGTACGCGGGTTGGCGCCAGGCTGTGGAACGGGTGCGCACTTGCTGATAACGCTCTGATTTCCATGGATTTAGCGGCGCTTTGCCGGATGAGTGGTAGTGAAAAACCGATATTATGCTGTGAACTCTGTCACGTTAATTAATACTATTAACCTACAGAGGTCACTAAAAATTCGTAGATGACACCGAAGTGCTGGCAGGCTGTTGGAAAACCCCTGCGCGCTCAGGCTGTCAGCCTGCTAGTGATCTTCCGCAGAGCAGCGGCGGAACCCGGCCGACGTACAAGAAATCCACCCGGCCCGGTTGCGACAGCAGGGCTGCTCGAGCCAAAAGGCGGGGTGACATGGAACAGACGGCGGACAATCCGGCGCAAGAGAGTGCCTGGACACGCATGCGCCCGGTAGTGCTCGTGCTGCTGCTCGGCGGCCTGGGCCATACCCTGGTGTGCTGGGTGGCCCTGCAGCTGGATTTCTTTCGCGGCGGAACCGCCGTTTTCAATAGTCTCTTCACCGCCATCTGGACCGGCCATATTGTTTTGCTGGCGCTCGCCGCCGCGGGTGTGAACCGCTATCTGCCCGCGCGCGACATGATTCTGCCGGTAGTGGTCTGGTCCACCCTGGTGCTGCTGTTTTCCGCCTACTTTGTCGACCAGGTCCGTCTGTGCGTCATGATGATCCTGTTCGCCGTGCTCCAGGTGGGGGTCTTCCGCGTGCGCCTGCGCGGTTTTGCCGTGGTGAGTGCCCTGGCCGTGCTCGCCTATGCCGTCATCATTGCCCTGGTACACCGGAATCATCCCGCATCCATTGATGTTTTCTCGGAACTGATCCAGTGGGTGGTATTCACCATCATGACGATTGTGTTCGTTGCCCTGGCAGCCGAGATTTCGGATATCCGGGTCCAGGTAAGCGAGCGCAACGAGGAGCTGGGCGAGATCGTCGAACGCATTCAGGACATGGCCATCAAGGATGAGCTTACCGGGCTCTACAATCGCCGTCACGCGCTGGAGCGGCTCTACAAGATCCGGGAGATGGCGGAGCGCGGTGCCTTCGATTTCGTCATTGCCTATGTGGACCTGGATCATTTCAAGGACGTCAATGACGACTACGGCCATCAGGTGGGCGATGACGTGCTGCGTGCCTTTGCCCGCACGGTACAAAAGCAGGTGACCGGGCGCGATTTCTGTGCGCGTCTGGGCGGCGAGGAGTTTCTGGTGGTGCTGGTCAAGACGGATCTGAACAGCGCCGAATCCCTGGCCCAGGATTTGCGCCGCAAGCTCTCGCAGGCGCGGATTGATTCCGCCCCGGATCTGCGCGTGACGGCGTCCATGGGGCTGGCCCGTTTCCAGGCCGGTGAAAGTCTGGACGTCTTGCTGGCACGCGCGGATGATGCACTCTATGAGGCCAAGGCATCCGGGCGAGACCGGGTGATACGGGCCCGGGAGACCCCGTCATGATTGCCGATATTGAAAAAGCGCGGAAGCTGGCGGTCAACGGTCAGCGCATGAATCGCCGCTATGCGCTCAATAGCGCGCGGATCAGCCTGGTGCATACCGGTATCTGCCTGATCTATTTCGTGGGCGATTATTTCGGGGGACCGCAGTTCGGGACCGTGCAGTTCGTGGCCCTGTTTGCAGGGATCTGGCTGGTGAATCTGGTGTATCTGGCCCTGGTACTCACCGGCTGGACCGAAAGCCGCAAGGATCCGGTGCTGGCGGTACCCATGACCCTGTGGTTGACCACCAGCTTTCTGGTTACCGCCTATTTCGTGGACTCTTTCCGGGTCAGTTTGGTCATGCTGTTTTTCGTGGCCATGCTGCTGGCGTCGTTCCGCAAGGGGTTCTGGGTATTGGCCGGTTTGTCGCTCTACGCCATTGTGGGCTATGCGACCGTCGTGGCCGTCGCCATCAGTGATCGCTCCATGGAGCTGCAATGGTCCAGCGAGATCCTGCAGTGGTTCATCTTTACCGTGACCTGTCTGGGGTTTGTGCTTACGGGCACGCTGATCAACCGGTTGCGGACCCGGCTTTCGGACAAGAATGAGCAACTGGCCGGGGCGCTGGAACAGGTGCGCGAGATGGCCATCCGGGATGAACTCACCGGGCTGTTCAATCGCCGCCATGTCATGGAGATTCTGGAGCAACAACAGGCGCTGGCGGAGTCCGGGGATTATTCCTTTTCCATCTGCTATCTGGATCTTGATCACTTCAAACCCATCAATGACCGTTTCGGCCATGGAGTGGGGGATCAGGTGCTGACGCGGTTCGCGCACATTGCCCGCGGTAGTCTGCGCGAAGCGGATTATATCGGTCGGCTGGGCGGCGAGGAGTTCATTCTCATGTTGCCGGATACGGACCATTCGGAAGCCTGGCGCGTCGCCGAGCGACTGCGCCAAACCCTGGAAGAAACCGATTTCAGTGACTTGCACGAAGAACTTCGGGTAACCGTATCGGCGGGCGTGGCCGAATACCAGGCCCGCGAGGATCTGGACGCGGTCATGGCCCGTGCGGACCTGTGCCTGTATCAGGCTAAGGAAAACGGCCGTAACCGGGTGGTGTACGAAGCCACCCCGGACAGCAAGGATCAAGCTTTACAAGCGTAAAAAGCAGCAAGGCGCGAGGCGCAAAAAAAGCGTAGGGTGCGCTGTGCGCACCTTGAAACTCGATGGTGCGCACAGCGCACCCTACAGCGCCGTGCGGAACCGGATTGGACAGCACGGGCGGCGCCACATTCTTATCCTCGCACCTCGCACCTCGCACCTCGCACCTCGCACCTCGCACCTCGCACCTACCCTTGCCTGGTCAGCAGAAACTCCAGCAGCGCCTTCTGGGCATGCAGCCGGTTTTCCGCCTCGTCCCAGACCACCGCGCGCGGATCGTCGAGCATGTCCGTGCTGATTTCCTCGCCCCGGTGCGCGGGCAGGCAGTGCATGAAGATGGCTTCCGGATCGGCTTCGTCCATGAGCGCCGGGCTGACCTGATAGGATGCGAATGCACCCACCCGGTCGTTTTGTTCCGCTTCCTGGCCCATGCTGGCCCAGACATCGGTGACCACCAGATGGGCGCCGGCGACCGCCTTGTGGACATCCGGTTCGACGCGAACACGGTCGCTGTGATCATGCAGCAGCTGATTGTCCGGCTCAAAGCCCTCGGGGGCGGCGATCACCAGCTCGAAGTCGAAGCAACGCGCGGCGTTGATGTAGGAATTGCACATGTTGTTGCCGTCGCCCACCCAGACCACCTTGCTGCCCTGAATCGAGCCCCGGTGTTCGGCGTAGGTCTGCATGTCGGCCAGCAACTGACAGGGATGAAAATCGTCCGTCAGCGCATTGATCACCGGCACATGCGAATGTGCGGCGAAGGTCTCCACCTTGTGATGCTCAAAGGTGCGGATCATGACCGCGTCCACCATGCGCGAGAGCACCCGGGCCGAGTCCTCAATGGGCTCGCCCCGGCCCAGCTGCGTGTCACGGGGCGAGAGAAAGACGCTGGCGCCGCCGAACTGGGTCATGGCCACTTCGAACGACACCCGGGTGCGCGTGGACGATTTCTCGAAGATCATGCCCAGGCTTTTGCCGCGCAGCGGTTCATGAATCTGGCCGCTGCGCAGCATGGTCTTGAGTTCGGCGCCGCGCTGGATGAGGTAGCGCAGCTCGTCGGCGCCGAAGTCCATCAGGGTAAGAAAATGCCTTGTGCTCATGCCGCCTCCTGTTGACGGGTAAAGGCGTGCAGGGCATCGCTGAAGCGATCCGCCAGCATGGTGAGTTCGTCCGCGTTGATGATCAGCGGGGGCAGCAACCGTACCACCTGATTGGCGGTGACATTGGCAAGCAGATGCCGGTCATGGCAGAGCCCCACCAGGTCGGTACAGGCGCGGTCCAGTTCCAGCGCGCACATCAGCCCCTGACCGCGAATTTCCCGCACCAGCTCGTGATCGCCCAGCCGCTCCGCCAGAAGGCCGCGCAGCTGTTCGCCCCGGGCCTGTACCGAGGGCAGGATGCTTTCCAGCTCGTTCACCACGGCCAGGGCGGTCGCGCAGCCCAGCGGGTTGCCGCCGAAGGTGCTGCCGTGACTGCCGGGGCCCAGCACATCCGCCGCCTCGCCCCGCGCCAAACAGGCCCCCATGGGAAAACCATTGCCCAGCCCCTTGGCCGTGGCAATCACATCGGGGGTGACACCCGCATGTTCGCAGGCAAAATAGCGACCCGTGCGGCCGTTGCCGGTCTGAACCTCGTCCACCATGAGCAGCCAGCCATGGCGGTCGCAAAGTTCGCGTACCCCGGTGAGATAGCCGGCGTCGGGGATACGGACACCGCCTTCCCCCTGGATGGGTTCCACCAGCACCGCGGCGATGTCGTCTGCCGTGCTCAGCGCCGACAGAGCATCCTGATCATTGAACGGCACCCGCACAAAGCCTTCCGGCAGGGGCTCGAAACCCGCCTGGGCAGCGGCGTTGCCCGTGGCCGCCAGACTCGCCAGGGTGCGTCCGTGAAAGGCGTTTTCCATGACCACGATTTTCGGGCTCTTCAGCCCGCGTTCATGGCCGTGCTTGCGCGCCAGTTTGATGGCCGCCTCGTTGGCTTCCGAACCGGAATTGCAGAAGAAGGCTTTGTCCATGCCGCCATGGCGGCACAGCCGCTCGGCCAGCTCCTGCTGGGCAGCAATGGGGTAGAGGTTGGAGGTGTGCATCAGGTGCTGGGCCTGGTGGCACAACGCTTCGGTCACCGCCGGGTGGGCGTGGCCCAGATTGCACACGCCGATCCCGGACAGTGCGTCCAGCCAGGCCTGTCCGTGGGCGTCATAGAGCCACACGCCCGAACCCTGTTCGAAGCCCGGGGGACGCCGCTTGTAGGTGGCCATCAGGTGATCGTCGGCCATGGTTCCGTCGCCGTGGAAAAACGAGCAATAATAGCGGCCCGCCGAAAGCCACGCAATCGCGTTCCGCCGGGAGGAAAAGCCCATGAATCCGGTGCAGCTGAGCATTTTCGCCAACCGTTTGTCCGGGGTCTGCGACGAGATGGGGGCCCTGCTCAAGCGCAGCGCGTTCTCGCCCAACATCAAGGACCGGCTGGACTTCTCCTGTGCCGTGTTTGACGGAACCGGGCGGCTCTGCGCCCAGGCCGCGCACATTCCCGTGCACCTGGGCAGCATGGCCTATGCCATGGAAGCTGTGGTGGCGGATCGCAGCTGGTATCCCGACGATCTGCTTGTGCTCAACGACCCCTATCTGGGGGGCACCCATCTGCCGGATGTCACCGTGGTGGCGCCTGTTTTTGCGGAAGGTCGGGATGGGCCCGTGGCCTTTACCGTGACCCGCGCTCACCACGCCAATATCGGCGCCGCGAGCCCCGGGTCCATGCCTGTTTCGCGGACCCTGGACGAGGAGGGCCTGGTGATCCCGCCGTCCTGGCTCTACCGCCGGGGTGAATGGAACCGGGCCCTGGCCCGGCAACTGGCGGGCGAGGCGGACGAGGACGGCCCCATGCCCTGGTCCTCGTCCCGGTTCGGGGATTTCGTCGCCCAGGCCAGTGCCTGTCGGGCGGGTGCGCGACGCCTGGATGAGCTGGTGGCGGAGCGGGGTGCGCCGGCCTTCGAGCAGGGACTGACCGCCCTCAACGATTACGGCGAGGAACGGGCACGGGCCCTGATCCGTGAAATTCCGGCCGGTACCTACCGGGACCAGGACTTCATGGATGACGACGGCCAGGGCCGGCTGGATATTCCCGTGGCTGTCACCATCACGGTGGGTGAGGAAACCGTGGACCTGGATTTTACTGGTACCGGCGAACAGGTGGAGGGCAATATCAACTGCCCGCTGTCCGTGGCCGCGGCCGCCGCCTACTACTGTTT
>CAJXLA010000134.1 GCA_913055795.1 uncultured Alcanivorax sp.
CGGGCGCAAGCCGGGACGCGCCCCGGCGGGCGCTTTCATTCTGATCCTCCCCGGCCCTGACGGATACGGCGTTAAGCGACGGCCGTACGCGGAGTCGACAGATGAGCCAAGAGACCGGATGGCGCATTTTTGTGGGCCTTGTGCTGACCACGATTATCGTAAACTTCGCGGTTGCCGCACTTACCGGCGAGATCTATTCGTTCAACTGGAACTCCCGTCTCAACGGGGACGACCTGATTCAGATTTACACGACATCAGATCCCCGGGGTTTCTGGGGGACGGTCGTCATGCAGACCGTCCTCGGCCTTATTTTTGCTGTAGGAGTACGGAAATAGGGCCTTGCCGCCCGAAAAAGGAAAACGGTGCGATCGGTGTCAGGCCTCAGATACCACAGGCTGGCTCTTTGGGCCACGAGTTCCCGCGTGATGGTTTGCGCCTGCCAGCTTTCTGTGTCCTCTGTGCTCGCTGTGGTTCAATAGATGGCAACCTGAAGGACGCGGGACATCCGAAGTTTGGCAATGGGTCGCGTTTGGGCTGGGCGGTGGAGGTCCTGGTGCTTTTTCGAAGACACAGCCTGCTGGTGGTGGTTTTGATGCTTGCCGGTATGGCGACGAGCAGTGCTCTGGCTTCCGTGATGGGCCCACCGCAATACTATGTTCGCGCTGAAATTACGGAGATCGGCGTGGTCCGCGGTGGGCTCCATAAGATCCGCTTCAGCATTGAAGGCAAGGTAAAGGACCAAGGCCGGTATGGCGGTTCCTGGTCCCCCGGCGATCTCGGGGATGAACTGGCAACGGGGGCCGTGTACGGGATCAAGATTACGCTGAATCCGGACGTGAAGGTGGAAGAGGGCGATCCAATCGTCGTGGGTGTGGTCCATGGTTCGAGCATGGGCGAGGACGGGCCTGTCTCCTGGACGCAGTTCGCCCGGCCTTATCTTGTCGACGGTACCGCGCTTGGGCTCCACTATCCGGCCAGGAACTGAGTGCAGGGGCTGGGGGCCTCACATTTCACACTCGTTGATTGTCGGATAGGTTGGCTCCTTTCCGCACCTCCCTGGGCGCCCGCCCGAACCACCGCTTGCACGCCCGACTGAAGGCACTCACGGAATCAAACCCCAGCCGTTCCGAGATCCGGGTGATGGTCAGCTCGGACTGGCCCAGCAGCTCCCGCGCTAGTTCGGCGCGGACTTCGTCCTGGAGGTCCCGGAAGCGTTTGCCTTCGGTGCGGAGCTGGCGCTGGAGGTTGCGTTCGCTCATGGCGAGAGCGCCAGCGACGTCCTCCAGGCCGGCGATTTCGCCGCGGGCCAGGGTCTCGTGGAGCACTTCGCGGACCCGGGCCTGGAGCGAGCCCTGGCCCTGCTGCTGCATGTAGTCACGGCACAGTTCCCGGTTGGCCCGGGCCACGGAGGCGCTGGTGGTGGGCAGGGGGCCGTCGGGCAGGCGGGCGCGGGGCGTGTAGAGGGCATCCTCGCCGGCGTTGAAGGTTACCGGGCAGTCGAAGAAGCGGCGGTAGACCTCGGGGTCGTGCGGGCCGCGGTGGCGGAAGCACACTCGCGAAGGGGAGGCATCCGGCAGGGTTTCGCGGGCGATCCGGGCGAGGGCGGCGAAGACCGCTTCCACGCAGGGATCGGCGAAGCGCGGATACCCGGGCCGGAAGCCCAGGACCAAGCCGATCTCGTCGTCGGTCTCGATCTTCCGCATGTCGATGCCGTCGCTGACCATGGTGGCGTACTGGCAGACCACCTCGGCCGCGCGGCTGACGTCCTCGCTCGCCATGGCGGCCACGCTCAGGGCGTGAAAGGTGGTGACGTTCACCTGTTCGGCGACGGCCAGGCCGAAGGCGCGGTCGCCGGTTTCCGTGACGGCCGCGTCCCACAGCCGGGTCATGTCCGCCACGGGGATGCGTTGCATGGGGTTGTTCACCAGGTCGTAATCGATGCCGGTGCGGTAGAACAGCAGTTCGGCATCCACGCCCTTGTGTTCGAGCGCGCGCGCAATGGCGCCCGCCCAGGTTGCCATGGTGGTGTTATGGGCCCCGGCTGAGACGTTCTTCTGATTGGTCGCGGTTGTTGTCGTCATGGAGCAAATACCTGCCGTTTTCAGCAAAGTATCACGCTGCGTTGCGCCCCAGACTATCCCTCCTGACAGGGCCCGCGACGCGCGGGCCAAGATCACTTGTTGCTTCGTATAACTACAGGAGAGAACGAGAATGTCGACGCGCAATCGTCTGCTGACATTGATCCTTTTCGCCGCCGGCGCCGTGCCGCTGAGCGCCACGGCCCAGGACGGCTTCGAGCCGCCCAGCAACCCCTATCTGGCGGACAGTGCCTGGCCCATGAGCCACCGCACCCCCTATGCCCAGGGCTCCAGCCCGCTGCCGGGTCCGGAGAGCCGCCACGATCTGGAATCGCCGGACTACGAGGGCACCAGCCTGACCAACATCACTCTGGCCACCTCGCCGCGCTACCCCTCGGGCTGGTTCCGCGAGGGCGGCCGCGTCTACTGGGGCTCCAGCTTCGGCAAGGTGTACAAGCTGTGGGCCAATGAATCGGGCTTGTCGAAGATCGACTCCCTGTCCAAGCCTTCCGGCGCCAGCCTGAGCAGCATCGGCAACGCCACCTCGGGCGCCTATACGCTGGTAGACAACGAGAACACCTTCTACACCGTGGACGGCACCACGGTGCTGGCGTATCAGGACCGCTGGTCCTGGTGGCGGGGTTCGCCCATCGAGCTGGCGCGCAGCTTCGAGCTGCCGGAGAGCATCCTGCGCGGCGATGCCAGCTCCGATCCCATTGTCGGCATGAACCTGCTCTGGGACGGCAAGTTGGCCCTGGCCACCAAGCGCGGCACCGTGGTGGTGCTGAGCCGCGACTTTTCCTCGTATTGGTCGGTGCAGCTCGGCGGCAGCGATGGCGAGGAGATCTCCAATTCCATCGCCGCGGACGAGAACGGCGGCATCTATGTGGTCAGCGAAAATGCCATGTACCGGGTGCAGTGGACCGGCTCGCGCCTGAGCCTGGACCCGGCCACCGGCGCCTGGCAGGCCGCCTATGAAAACGGCGAGGACCAGACCGGCTCCGGGCGCCTGGGCGCCGGTTCCGGCTCCACGCCCTCGCTTATGGGCACGGGGAATCAGGACCGCTTCGTGGTGATCACCGACGGTCAGCCCGTGGCCCATCTGGTGCTGTTCTGGCGGGACGAGATCCCGGCCGACTGGGACCCCATCGCCCCCGGCAAGTCCCGGCGCATCGCCGCCGAGGTGCCGGTGAACTTCGGCGACCCGAACCGGGACAAGACGGTCTCCGAGCAGGCGGTGCTGGTACGCGGCTACGGCGCCGTGGTGGTGAGCAACGATTACCGCAACACCGATCTGCTGCCGGACAGCAGTGGCAATGACGTCATCGACAACATCACCAACGGCATCACCGTGGCCCTGAGCGGCTGGCCGCAACACCAGCCCTGGGGCGTGCACAAGTTCCGCTGGAACCCGGACACCCGCGAGCTGGAAACCGACTGGGTCAACAACGACACCAGTTGCCCCAACGGCATCCCCACCATGAGCGCCAGCTCGCAGCTGTTCTACTGCGTCGGCGCGCGCTGGGGCGCCTGGACCGTGGAAGCGCTCGACTGGAACACCGGCGACCACCGCTTCCGCAAGATCCTGGGCTGGAACCCGCTCTACAACAGCTTCTACGCGGGCACCCAGATCGGCCATGACGGCAGCATCGTCTCCGGCACCACCTTCGGGGTGATGGAGATGGACGGCGACTGATCCGTCCGGGGGCAGGGCGGGTGCCTTGCCCCTCATTCTCTCCGACGGGTTTTCCCTGACTCGTCTTTTGCCTGCCTGTCCCGGCCGGCTCGACGATTTCCTGTTGGGCGCGATTTCCATATCCGGGCAGGGCTCTGCTATGGCAAGCTCTTTCCAGGACGTCTGCGGCTGGGCCGGCGTGGACAATGGAAAGGTCGACGACAAGATGAACCAGAACAAAAACTGAGAGGATTAGGGTCGGGCCTCACATCTCACGGACATGACCCGGGGAACCCGGCATCTCATGCGTCTCGCGCGGTGTCATCAATGCAGTGCTCCGCCCGCGGGGGCGTCCGGTAGACGAGGTGCTTGAGTACGGGGTGTATGGCAGCAACGCGCCGGTCTGCGCTGCACTGCGGTTCGCCCTGGTGTAGGATGCGCCGCTGTTTGGCAAAGCGGAGACCGCCATGTTTACTACCACGGTCATGCCCCGGTTTTACGAGACCGACGCCTTTGGGCATGTGAATAACACCGTTGTCACCGGCTGGTTCGAGACGGCGCGGGAGCCGATCTTCCGCATCTTTGCGCCGAGCATGGAGGTGGGGGAGCTGTCGCTGATCCTGGCGCGTATCGAGATCGACTTCGTCGCGCAGATTCATTACGGCCATGAAGTGACCCTGACGACGGCCATCGAGAAGATTGGTAATTCGTCGTTCACAGTGCTGCACGAGGCCTGGCAGCAGGGGCGCAAGGCAGCCTCGGGCCGGGCGGTACAGGTCTATTTCGATTTCGAGACCGAGAGCTCCGGACCCTTGCCCGAGCACGATCGCGCGCGTCTGGAAGAACATCTGGTGGCCGAAAGCAAGGAATAGAATTTTGCTTAAAGGGGGGAACTCAGTCTGAGCCTCACATTATGCCGATCAGTTCCGTGAGACATCGACTCCCCGGCAACGGCGGAGCGGGCCTCGTTTTGCGACTCTCTGTGTGCTCTGTGGTAGCTTGGGCGGTCTGGCGGGCTGTGCAAAAGAAGACGAAGAGAGGCTACTCAATATGGAGGCCCCATGAGTCCGCAACCACCCCTGTTCATCAGCCGGCTCGACCCGCATATCCCGCCCAGGGTTCAGCGGCTGCGCCAGCTGGATGTGCCGCACTTCACGGCCGCTGACAAGCGCGAAGCCACGGCCGTGCTGGCCGAGGCGCTGCACGGGATTCTGGATACGGTCTTTACCCAGTTGCTGCTGGATATCGAGGACAGCTACGGCGAGCCCGGGCCCCACACCCGGGCGCTGAAAAGCGCGCACGACAGCATCAGGGACGTGAAATACCGGATTGATCACTACCTGGGCTGGGTCATCAAGTTTCTCTCCAACAAGCGCCTGGTGCCCGGAATCGCGCACTACGACTCCATGGTCCACGAGCTGCCGGACGCCGGGCTGGCCTATGCGGGCTTTCCTGTTCCGCGCGAACTGGGTGAGCGTGCCCGGACGGAGCTGGCAGAAATGGAGAATGGCACCCGGACGGATGTCTCGGAAGGGGTTGAACTGCTGATCGAGTTCCTGGATGTCTCCGCCGATCCCATTATCCGCGAACCCATTGAGCTGATGCGGTTCAACAAGGTGGTCACCAAGACCCTCTACGGGGTTCTGCACTTTGCCCAGGGCCTCGTCCGGAAGGAATTGCGCAAGCTGCCTCCGGTGATGCCACCGGACCTGCTACCGCTGCTGGCGCGGCATATGGAGACCTTTCTGGTGTTCGAGGAATCAGAGCTGCAGGAAAAACTCGAGCGTGCTCCGGCCCCCGGGTCGGTGGCGGCGCGGCAGGGGCGGGCGTGATTTCACCACGGAGGTGGTCTGATGCGGGCAATGCTGTGAGACTTCGGTGTGCGCTGCGGTTTATTCCGATGCCGTGCCCGCTTTAGGACTCAAATTTATAAACCACAGAGAGCACAGAGATCACAGAGAAAACCCATAAAAATCATGAAGGTGCAGGCTAGATCAGCGTTTGGGCGGACCGCAAAGCGGCCTGGCGGCACCCACGCCATAAATCGCGAAGTCTCTGTGCTCTCTGTGGTGAAAATTAAGGGCTGGAAAGTCGGCACCGGAACCAGAATCAATCACGTAGTTCACGAAAAGCATCATGGTAGGGCCCGCATTCTCGGCTCTCTGTGGCTGTTTTTAAAACGATATTCCCTCGGTGGTCTGGAAACGGCATGGAGGTCGTAGAGCATGGAAGAAGACGCATTGACCGGGAAGGTCATCGGCTGCGCGATCGAGGTGCATCGAACCCTGGGTCCCGGGCTGCTGGAGTCTGCCTATCAGCAATGCCTGGCCCACGAGTTTTCCCTCAGTGGCGTGGCGTTCAGGCTCGAGCACCCACTGCCCGTTGAGTACAAGGGTGTTCATCTCGACTGCGGCTACCGCGTTGATCTTCTGGTTGAGGACAGGCTCATCATCGAGCTCAAGGCTGTTGATCAGGTGACCGCAATCCACAGGGCCCAGCTATTGAGCTACATGAAACTCTCCGGCATCGATACCGGCCTGTTGATCAACTTCAATGTTCGCCAGCTCTCGAGGGGTATAGAACGACTCAAACTGTAGCTGTGTTTCTCTGTGCTTTCTGTGGATATTTTTCGAGTCTTCGGCTGAAGCCCCGAGGCCTCGTGTCACCACAGAGCGTGCGAGGGGTGCTGTGAACCCGGTTCAATCGCCTTTGTGCATCCTGTCGTCTCCGCGGTTGGTTTCGGCGGTGGGCCGGCATCGATCCAGGAATTAATTAACAGGCTGTTGAAAAACCCTTTGCGTGCTCAGCGCGGCCTGAAGCGTGCAGCTGGTGGGCTTTGTTGCGACGGACAGGGGG
>CAJXLA010000135.1 GCA_913055795.1 uncultured Alcanivorax sp.
GAACGAGCGCAATATCCCCTATACCGGTGCACAAGCTGGTGCCCCCGCCCTTAACAAGGTGCTCAAGAACACCTACCTGCTGCTGTCCATGACGCTGCTGTTCAGCGGTGCCATGGCGTATGCCGGGCTGGTCATGGGGATCGGCCACGGGGCCGGCCTGATCAGCAGCATTGCCGGCATTGTCATGCTCTGGTTCGTGCTGCCGCGTACGGCCGAGTCCGCCGCCGGTATTCCGGTGATTTTCGCCATTACCGGCCTGCTGGGTCTGGGGCTCGCGCCCGTCGTGGGGCACTACCTGGCCGCGGATCCCACCATTGTCATGACCGCGCTGGGCGGCACCGGCGCCATCTTTCTGGGGCTGTCCGCCTATGCTGTGGTAAGCCGCCGGGATTTCAGCTTCATGGGCGGTTTCCTGTTCGTGGGCCTGTTCGTGGTCATCGGCGCGGCCGTACTCAATATCTTCCTGCAGATGCCGGTGCTCTTCCTGGTGATCAACGCCGCCATTGTGCTGATCATGAGTGGTCTGATCCTCTGGGAGACTTCGCGCATCATTCACGGCGGCGAGACCAACTACATCATGGCCACCGCCGGGCTCTTCCTGTCCCTGCTGAACATGTTCCAGGCGCTGTTGCACCTGCTGGGCGCGGCGAACGAGTAGAGCAGGGGGTCCGCCGGTGGCCCGGCCACCGGCGGAGTAATCTCGTGCGGAGCCGGCTATGGACTGGATACAGATTCTCAGCGCCCTGTTTCTCGGGGCCATGCTGGTATTCCTCTTCCCCCGCATGAAGCATGCGGTCAAGGAATCCCCCAAGGGCAGTGCGCAGGACTGGATGGGCGTGATCGTGCCGTTGCTGCTCGTGGTGGGTTTCGTATTGTTGCTCATGTCGATGGTCTGAATCCGCCCGGGCCGGCGGAGGTTCTGCTTCCGTTCAAGTCGCGTTTTCGGACCATGATCCCCGCCTGATCCCGCCTTATCACTGGATTTGCATATTGCGGAGCCGGATCGGCTTCCCAATAATATCGCCTTTGCGCTACTCTCGAGGCAGGCATTGCTTCAGGGAGGAAGGGATAACAAGGGGGATCAGCATGCTGGATCTTATGGTGGTGGACGATCACGAGCTGGTGCGCACGGGCATCAGCCGAATGCTCGAGGATGTCCCCGACATTCGGGTGGTAGCTCAGGCATCTTCCGGCGAGCAGGCCATGGAGCTGGCTCGCGGCCTGGAGCCGGATGTGGTGCTCATGGACGTCAAGATGCCGGGCATCGGCGGACTTGAAGCCACCCGCAAGATGTTGCGCCAGGATCCCGGGATCAAGATCGTGGCGGTAACCGTCTGCAATGACGAACCCTTCCCCTCGCGCCTGCTCAACGCCGGGGCGGCCGGCTATCTCACCAAGGGCGCGGAACTGGACGAGATGGTACGAGCCATCAAGATGGTTCATGCCGGCCAGCGCTACGTGAGTCCGGATATCGCCCAGGCGCTGGCACTCAAGCCTTTCAATGCCCCCGAGGCATCACCACTGGATCTGCTCTCGGAGCGTGAACTCCAGATCATGACCATGATCGTGAACTGCGAGAAAGTGCAGATAATCGCGGACAAGCTCTATCTGTCGCCCAAGACCGTCAACACCTATCGCTATCGCATCTTCGACAAGCTGGGCATCAGCAGTGATGTGGAAATGACGTTGATTGCCGTGCGCAATAACCTGCTGGATGCCGAAACGGCGGATTAACCGGCTGGTAAAGGGCGGGGGCGGGCGTTCCCTGCCCGCGGGGCAGCGGTGTCAGTCTACGCGGTAGACCACATCCAGATTGCCCTCCAGCTTCTCCGAATCGATATAGCCGATCCCGTTGGAAGCGCCGGATCCGAGCCGGGCCTGGAGCTCATCCGGCCCGGAGAGCATTTCCGGCGGCTTGCCCTTGCCGGTAAAGCTCATGCGCACCCAGTGCGAGCGCAACTGGGATTCGTTCATGTCCAGAACCTTCTGGTAGAACTGCGAACGTACCGAGCTTTCGGCGGGCAGGTCCAGCGGCTCCACCGTCTTGCCATTTACTGAACTCTTGCGCCCGCTGAAGATCTGGCGGACATCCTCGCTGGACAGACTGCCCAGATTCAGCTCCGGGGACGTGACCACCAGTATCTCGGCCCGCGCGAGTCCGGTCAGCGTGAGCGAGATAGTTAGCAATAGAATACGCAGCATGACGATTATCCCCCCTTAAAAGACCAGGTTGGCCGCGAGACGGAAGACCATGGGGTCTTCCTCGTCATCCGGAATGGCGCCGGAAAAGAGGCCGGAGTCCTTCGGGTTGGGCGCAAGGCCGGCATTCCGTTCGCCGATATCATAATAAGTGGAAACTTCCGCCTTGAGCGCCAGTCCCGGTGCTACGTCGCCACGGAGTCCCAGAGTCCAGCTGCTCTGGTTGCTCTTGAGATTGTTGTACAGGGTTTCGGCCCCCAAGTCTCCTTCCACCTCGTCGAAGGAATCGCTTTCGGTATTGGCCCAGGTTAGATGGGGCATCCAGGAGCCGAAACGGTAACCCAGGGTGGCGTAATGAGCGCGGGATTTGGGGAACCAGCCCTTGATATCCAGCTCGATGTGTTCGGCAGTAAAGAGCACATTGCCATTGTCGTATTCGAAACCGACACTGCCGAAATAGGCGTCATCGTTGTTTAAGGAATAGGGACCAGATGCGCCGACACCGGAAAGATCCAGATCAACGTCACCATTGTTGTAACTCAACCAGGTATTCAGATTGCCATAAGTTGAGCTCAGGTTCAGACCATGAAGGTTGTGCACATCAAAGGTCACGTTGTTCCCCCGGATCGAGGAATCCACCGGAGCATTGCCCACATAATAGTTGAGCGTATGGGCAACTTCGCCGGTATTGAATTGCCAGGAAATGTCCGCGCCGTCGAAGGTGCGCACGGCGGCGGTATCATAAACTTCCGCCGGCGGTTCCACCCAGGGATGCGCGTAGCCTACATAAAAGGACTGTGAGTTCATGTAGAAGGGCGCGACAATACGCCCGGCGCGGACCTCGACGCTGGATGCGAGGTCATAGGTAAGGTAGGCCCATTCCATGCGGGCATTCAGGCCCTCCTGGCCCTCCGCCAGGAACTGCACCGTGCCCGACAGATCGTTCGTGATGGTGCCGTCCACTTGTAAACCGGCGGACGTGAAGTTGGTTGCGCGCACTTCTGAATCGGTTGCGCCGCTGTTTTCCCGGTACACAGGGTCATTCGGGCCCAGGTTGGTTTGCTGGAAGCCGGTATTGATAAAGCCGCTTACATCGACTTTTGGGCCTCGACCGCCGGAACCGGACGAATCAAAACGGCTGCTTTCCAGCTCGTCGATACGCTCCTGTTGTTCTTCGAGACGCTGCTCCAGAGCCTGTTCCTCGTCCTGACGGTTTTCCAGTTCCCGCAGGCGCTCTTCCTGGGCTTCCAGGCGCTCGCGCAGCTCGGCGCTTCCCGGTTCCGCCTGCTGAGCGAGTGCCGCGGGCGCCAGGAGGGCGGTCAGCAGACCGGATGCCAGTAGTATGGATGCTCTCATGCGATTCCCCCTTTTGGTTATAATCCGAGCGAGCGCCGAAATGCTATGAAACCGGTGGCATATTGCACAAGTATTTTGCTATCAAAGGCCGTTTATCACGCGATGAACGGGATTCACACGGTTGCGCGCGCGCGCAAGCAGCAGCGGCGCGTTCGGCTTTTCCGCCGGGAGGTGGTCCTTGAGTGAGGAGTTTGACGCGCAGGCCTTCCTGCGCGAATGCAGTACGCACCCGGGCGTGTACCGCATGCTGGACGTGGAAGGGCAAGTGCTCTATGTGGGCAAGGCCCGGAATCTGCGCTCGCGGCTGAGTTCCTATTTTCAGAACCGGGTGGACAGCGCCAAGACCCGAGCCCTGGTGGCCCGTATTCAGGGCGTGGATACTACCGTTACCGGCAGCGAGGCCGAAGCATTGCTGCTGGAGCAGGGGCAGATCAAGAAATTGCGCCCGCCGTACAATATCCTGCTGCGCGATGACAAATCCTACCCCTTTATCAAGCTTACCGTGGACCAGGACTGGCCCCGGATCGCCTTTCACCGGGGCAGCCGCCGGGGCGGGGCGCGCTATTTCGGGCCTTATCCCAACAGCGGGGCCGTGCGCGAAACCCTGAATCTGATCGAGAAGGTGTTTCAGCTACGCAACTGCAGTGACAGCTACTTTCTCAACCGCGATCGGCCCTGTTTGCAACACCAGATCGGGCGCTGCACGGCCCCCTGTGTGGGCCGGGTCTCGGACGACGATTATCGCCGTCAAGTGGATATGGCCGTAGCGTTTCTGGAAGGCCGGGATCAGGAACTCACCCGGGAGCTGGAGCAGCGCATGGAGGCGGCAGCGGAAGCGCAGGACTACGAAACGGCGGCCCAGCTGCGCGACCAGATTGCCTCCATACGTGCCGTCCAGCAGAAACAGTATGTGGACACCGATGCCGGCGACGTGGATGTCGTGGCCTGCCGCAGCCGGCATGGCGTGGCGGTGGTGGAGGTGCTTTTCGTGCGCAACGGCCGGGTGCTGGGCAATCGTGCTCATGTGCCGCGCAGTGAGGGCGAGATCACCGAAGCGGACGTGCTGGAGGCCTTTCTGCCGCAGTATTATCTGGGCGATAACCCGGTTGCCGCGCCCCCCGAGGTGATCGTGGACCGGGAACTGTCCGGACTGGAGGCGCTGCGCCAGGCGGTGGCGGAGCACCAGGGCCGCCAGGTGCGCTTCGCCGCCCGGGTCCGCGGCCAGCGTCGGCGCTGGCAGGAATTGGCCGAGCGCAATGTGGAAGAGTCCCTGAACCGACAGTTGGCTGCGCGCGAGAGTCTGGAAAAACGCTTTGCGACGCTGAATCGGCTATTGGAATCCGAGGATGATCCGGTCAACCGGATCGAGTGCTTTGATATCAGCCACACACGTGGGGAGAAACCCGTGGCCTCCTGTGTCGTCTTCCAGGGCGATGGGCCGGCCAAGAACGAATACCGCCGCTTCAACGTGGCCCCGCCGGCGGAGGGCGACGATTATGCGGCCCTGGCGGAGGCGGTGCGGCGGCGGTATCAGCGCATTGTGCGCGAAAGCGGCCGCCTGCCGGATCTAGTGTTGATCGACGGCGGCAAGGGGCAGATCTCGCGTATTTGCTCGGTGCTCGAGGAGCTGGATCTCACGGATCACATGCTCCTGTTGGGCATCAGCAAAGGGCCTTCGCGTAAACCCGGTCTGGAGGTGCTCCACCGCGCCTCGGGCCGTGAAATCGCCCCGGGCAGTGATGATCCCGGCTTGCATCTGCTTCAGCAGATCCGCGACGAGGCTCACCGGTTTGCCATTACCGGCCATCGGCAGAAACGGGGCAAGGCCAGTCAGGCGTCCTCGCTGGAGGATATCCCCGGTGTGGGCGCCGGACGGCGCCGTGCACTGTTGCGTCATTTCGGGGGACTGGCGCAACTGCGCAACGCCTCCGTGGAAGCGCTCGCGGATGTGCCGGGCATCAGCCGGAATCTGGCGGAGACGCTGTACGCCTGGTTGCATGATTGAACAATCAGGGGTGATCCGATTGTGTCCGATGGGCCGTTTTACCGATATAATGCCCTTTTATCCGCTACGCGAGAGTTGTCATGGCGGAACGGCGCTCCCGTATGAATGTGCCCAACCTGATCACCCTGGCGCGCCTGGCCGCTATCCCGGCCATGGTGGTGGTTTTTTACCTGCCTTTCGGCTGGAGTGATCTCTGCGCCGCGGCAGTGTTTCTGGGGGCCGGCCTGACAGACATGCTGGACGGTTATCTGGCCCGTCGCCTGGGGCAGACGTCGCGGTTCGGCGCCTTTCTGGACCCGGTGGTGGACAAGCTCATGGTGGCGGCGGCCCTGGTGATGCTGGTCCAGGTGCATGCCACCGCCTGGCTGGTGGTGCCGGCCATTGTGATTGTCTCGCGCGAGATCACCGTTTCCGCGCTGCGCGAATGGATGGCGGAACTGGGGCAACGCGCCCGGGTGGCCGTGAGCCAGGTGGGCAAGATCAAGACCGTGGCGCAGATTGCCGCCATTACGGGCCTGCTGGCGCAGAAACCGGAGATCATCGACGGGGAACTGATGTTCACGCCCTTTATTGCCGTCTCCTATGCGCTGTTGTATCTGGCCACCGCGCTGACGCTGTGGTCCATGTTCGCGTACTTGCAGGCCGCCTGGGCCGGATTGTGGTCGGATACGGACTAGCAGGCTGTTGAAAAACCCCTTGCGCGCTCAGGCTTTCAGGCTGGCTCGCAATCGAGGCGCCCTTTTGAAGGC
>CAJXLA010000136.1 GCA_913055795.1 uncultured Alcanivorax sp.
CCGCGCCCGTCACCGTGCCCGCCGGCGAAACCTCGGCGCAGACCTCGGTGGCCGCGGTGGACGATCAGGAAGCGGAGCCGGAGGAACACTTTACCCTGGCGGTGCGCGCGGCCGGGGCGACGACCATCAGTGACCGGCAGGCCATGACAGTGGTGGGTGACGATACCCTGCCGCAACTAGCCGCGCAGCAGCGGGACTGGGCACCCATCGGTGTGTTTACGCCGGCGACCACCTGTGGCTCCTGTCACCGGCCCAGCGAGCTGGAGGACAAGCCGGCGGTGCTGCGCGCGCCGGCGACGGACACCGGTACGCGTCCCGACCCGGCGGGCGAGGATATCAGCCCCTTCCACGGCTGGGATCATGCCATGATGTCCAACGCGGTCACCGATCCCTACTTCCGCGCGGCCGTGGCCCACGAGTCCGAGGTGTTTCCGGACCTGGCCGACTTTATTCAGGACACCTGCACCAAGTGCCATGCGCCCATGGGGCGAACGCATGGCCATGAAACCGGGGAAAGCCTGACGTCGTCGGCGGTGTGCCAGGACCTGCTGGGCGAGGGCTGCTATACCCTGGATACGGCGCTGAACGAGCCCCACGGGCGCGAGGGTATAAGCTGCACGACCTGCCACCAGATCGATGACAACGTCCTCGACCGCACCATCAATTCCGGCGACTACACCATCGTCAACACGCCGGAACCGAAGATCTACGGCCCCTTCCAGTCCCCCGTGGGCCAGGCGATGCAGCAAAACACCATGTACGAGCCCGTGTTCAGCGCTCACATGGCTAGCTCCCGCCATTGCCGCAGCTGCCATGACCTGGACACGCCCACGATCGCGAAGGATACCGGCAAGCCCACCGGTGAGACCTTCCCGGAGCAGGCGCCCTACGATGAATGGGCCCAAAGCCGGTACGCGGAAGGCGAGCCGGACGAAACCCATTGCCAGGACTGTCATTTCCAGTCTCCGGGTACGGATTTCCTCACCCGGCTCGCGATCATGCCCAACGGCGAGGTGAACGTGACCTGGCCGGAACGCGGGCCCTACTACATGCACGAGATGGTGGGCGCCAATGCCTGGATGCTGGATCTGATCCGGTCCTTCCGCTCCGAGCTGGGCGTTGCGAATGTCACCTCCGAGGCGGGGCTGGCGGACAAGGCGGCCGCCACCCGCAAGCTTCTGGGCGAGGCAGCCGATCTGGCCATCGCCGGCGTGGGCCAGCAGGATGACGTCCTGGGTTTCGAGGTCACCGTGACCAACCGCGCCGGCCACAAGCTGCCCACCAGCTACCCGTCGCGCCGTGTGTGGCTGGCGGCCACCGTGCGCGACGGCGCGGGCGGGATCGTGTTCGAAAACGGCCAGCCGGATCCGGACAGCGGCCGGATCACGCCCGACGATGCCTTCGCCGGCGACGCCTGCATGGCCGAGCAAAAGCCCGACGACTTCGATTCAAGCCGGTGCTACATGCCTCATATCGATGAGGTTGCGCGCCCGGATCAGGTGCCGATTTACGAGCCGGTGCTCAAGGCCACCGACGGCCAGATCACCCATGTGCTGCTCTATGCCGACGGCTTCCTCAAGGACAACCGGATTCCGCCGGCCGGTTTCGATGCCCGGACCGCTCCGGAGCGGGTGCAGCCCGTCGGTGTGGGCGGGGATGATGATTTCAACGCGAATCAGAGCGGCAGCGACCGGGTGAGCTATCGCCTGCCGGTGGCGGACGACGTGGAGCGTCCGATCCGCATCGAGGTCACGCTCTACTACCAGACGGTGCGGCCGAGTTTCGTGGAAGCGCTTCACGGCGAGCACCGTTTTATCGATCACTTCCGCAGCATGGCGGCGGAGAACCCGCCGACGGCGGAAATACTGGCCCGGAGCTCCGCGCGGCTGGAAGCGCAGTAGCCCGCTAACGCTGCCCCAGGCGCGACGGCGCCAGGACGGTATCCGCCGGCCGTTTCGCGAAAATGCCGTTGGTGACCACCCCGGTGATGTTGTTGATCGTCTCCTCCATCTCGATAGGGTTCATAATTTCCAGATGGTGGACGTCCAGGATGAGGTTGCCGTTGTCGGTGACGAAGTCCTCGCGGTATTCCGGCTGGCCACCGAGTGTGGCGAGCTTGCGCGCCACATGGGAACGTGCCATGGGAATCACCTCCACCGGCAGCGGGAATCGGCCCAGGCGCTTGACCAGCTTGGAGTCGTCGACGATGCAGATGAAATCCCGCGCTACGGCGGCCACGATCTTTTCGCGCGTGAGCGCGCCGCCGCCGCCCTTGATCATTTCCCGGTGGCTGTTGATCTCGTCCGCGCCGTCCACATAGACCGGCAGGCGCTCCACGCTGTTGAGATCATGCACCTGAATCCCCGCCTGCTCCAGACGCCGCGCGGTTTCTTCCGAACTGGCCACCGCCCCCCGGATGCGGTTTCGGCGTTCGGCCAGCGCATCGATAAAGCAGTTGACGGTGGAGCCGCTGCCCACGCCGATGACAGCGTCGTCCACCACATAATCCAGCGCCGCCCGCGCGACGGCCTCTTTCGCTTGCTGCTGATCCATTCCTCCCCCTGGGTGCGCCCGCGTGATAGCGATAACAGCCTCAGAGTATAAGCCAGGCCCGTGCGCACCTTCATCCCCGAAAGCGTTCGGGCGTCTTGTGGCAGGCTGAGTGTGCAACGGGTTCTTCAACAGTCTGCTGGACGAAGTAACCGCCAACTCCGTACCATTGGCGGGGCTCGCGCGCTCTCCGGTGCTCCGGAAGTGACTTGCCGACAACCCAGAACCGGTAGCGAACTCGCCCATGGCCGACGATTACATCAAGCGCATTCTGGAAAGCCGGATCTATGATCTGGTCGTGGAAACCCCGGTTCAACCGGCGCCGCTGATTTCCAAACGGTTGAACAACGAGGTCCGGATCAAGCGCGAAGATCTGCAGCCGGTATTCTCTTTCAAACTCCGCGGCGCCTATAACAAGTTGCTGAATCTCAAGCCGCACCAGCGCAAGAAGGGTGTGATCTGTGCCTCGGCGGGCAATCATGCCCAGGGGGTGGCGCTGGCGGCTCACCATCTGGGCATACGCGCGGTGATTGTGATGCCGCGCACCACGCCGGACATCAAGGTCAACGCCGTGCGCCAGCGCGGCGGCAAGGCGGTGCTGCACGGCGATTCCTTTGATCAAGCCCTGGCCCATGCCAACGAGCTCATGGAAAAGGAGGGGCTGACCTTTATTCATCCTTATGACGACAAGGACGTTATTGCCGGTCAGGGCACCATCGGCATGGAAATGCTGCGCCAGCAGAGCGACAAGCTCGATGCTGTTTTTATCGCCGTGGGCGGTGGCGGGCTGGCCGCCGGCATTGCCACCTACATCAAGTATGTCCGGCCCGAGGTCAAGATCATTGCCGTGGAGCCGGATGATGCCGCCAGTCTCAAGGCCGCGCTGGCGAAGGGGCGTCGAGTGAGCCTGTCGGAGGTGGGGCTGTTCGCCGACGGCGTGGCCGTCAAGCAGACCGGGAAGGAACCTTTCCGTTTGCTCCAGGGGGTCGTGGACGAGTGCATTACCGCCACGACGGACGAGATTTGCGCGGCCATCAAGGACACCTTCGAGGACACCCGCTCGGTGCCCGAGCCGGCGGGCGCGCTGTCGCTGGCCGGGCTGAAGAACTGGGTGGCGAAGCACGGCGTGAGCGGCCAGCGGCTGGTGGCGATTCAGTGCGGCGCCAATGTGAACTTCGACCGCCTGCGCCATATCTCCGAGCGCTCCGAGGTGGGCGAACACCGCGAGGCGGTGCTGGCCGTGACCATTCCCGAGCGTCCGGGCAGTTTCAAGCGTTTCTGCCGTTTGCTGGGCAAGCGTTCCATCACCGAGTTCAATTACCGCTATAGCGACGATCGCAACGCCAACATTTTCGTGGGTGTGCGCATCAATCCGGAAGACGGCGAGCCGGCGCCGCTGATCGCGCAGCTGCGCAAGGAAGGCTATGCGGTTGAGGACATGACGCAGAACGAAATGGCCAAGCTGCATATCCGCCACATGGTGGGTGGACACACCTCCCGCCCCGATCTGGAGGAAATGCTGTTCCGGGTCGAGTTCCCGGAGCGTCCCGGCGCGTTGCTGAATTTCCTGATGTCGCTGGGCTCGGACTGGAACATCAGCCTCTTCCACTACCGCAACCACGGTGCCGCCTACGGCCGGGTCCTGGTGGGCTTTCAGGTACCGCGCGGCGGCCGCACGCGCCTGCGCAAGGCCGTGCGCGAGATTCCTTATCCCATGGTGGAGGAAAGCGACAATCCGGCTTACCACCTGTTTCTGGACTAAGCGGGACGGTGGAGCCCAGGGGGCAATCTTTCGGGGGCGGTGCCCCTCTCCACGCTCTGGAATAGTAGCAAGTTGCAAGGAGCAAGGAGCAAGAAAAAGGCCGGGCGCCTTCGGCGCCGCTTTTTCGGGAAGGTCGTGGCAAGGATTACCCGAAGGGCTGATGGCGGCTCCCATAGCAGAATCGCCCCGTGAGTGCGCCTCGGGCAGATGCCCGTGATTGACGATCCCCACGGCCGGAACATCCTGTCGCCCCTCGCCCCTCGCCCCTCGCCCCTCGCCCCTCGCCCGCACAGGCATCAAGACGCGAAAATCGCCGTTGTGCATGACATTTCGCGCCCAAATCCTTGATTCATGCCTTTCGATTGTTCATTTTTTGAACCACGTCTCATGCCTAAGCCGATTTGTGGACTATCTTGGATGTCCACATAAGGGGCGTTTCCGACCCCGCCGAACGGGACAAGAATGAAAAGAAAACCGGACGTACTTGTACTGCTGGCACTGTTTTTCGGCCTTGGGCTGGTGGTGAGCTCGCTCACCCATGGTGAGGACAATGCCGATCGGGCCGGGCAGGTCGCGGCAACGACCACGGCGCAGGGCTCGATGGTCCAGGGTCGTTCTAGTCGGTAATCACCGCATCCAGCGGCACATCCCAGGACGCAACGGGCAGGCGCTCCACGCGCTGAAACCGGTGTGCCACGCCCACCAGCCGCGGGCGGACCGGGTGGCGCCAGAGCGCCTCCAGTGTCCGATCATAGAAACCGCCCCCCATGCCCAGCCGGTTGCCGTAGTCGTCGAAGGCCACCAGCGGCATCAGAATCAGATCCAGGGTCCAGCTAGCCACGCCCGTGTGCTGGCGCAGGCTGGGTTCGGGAATCCCGAAGCGGTTACGGATCAGCCGCGTATCCCCGGTCCAGGGCACGAAACGCAGCATCCCCGTCCGTAACGGATCCAGTACCGGCAGATAGAGCGGTTTGTGTTGCATCGGCGGGTGTTGAAAGGCGGGCAGCGGGTCCAGCTCGCCATTGCCGGCCAGGTAAAGGCCGATGCGGTGCGCCCGGCCGGCCCATTCGTGTTTGCGCAACCGCCGCGCCAGTCGTGCTGCCGCCCGGTGGCGCTCGCCCGGTGTGAGTGCGCGCCGCGTGCGACGCATCTGACGCCGGATGCCGGCACGGGTAGCGTTATCGGGTACGGCGGGCGTGGCGGTCATGATGTCAGGGTTCCCCGGATTGCCGCCGCCGGTCTGGCCCTTGAACCCGGCGGTTCAAGGTGGTGGCGGCAGGTTAGGCCATCAGGCTTTCCGCTCGCGGCGGACATGCGCACAGGCCTACCAATATACGCCTCCAAAGTACGTAGCATCGGCTCAGGGACACTTACCGGCATTGCGTACAAACCAGGGAACACAGCCCCCAGTATACCGGTTGAGGCGGGTGGGTCACAAAACACCTGTCCGGGCGGTGTCATACGCAGGCCGGGCGGTGAAAGCCGAAAGAGTTGCGGCACTGCAGTAGGGTGCGCTGTGCGCACCTTCCAGGCCCAAGGGGGCGCACAGCGCACCCTGCGCTCCGGGCGGATCGAAGGAGCGAGAAAAAGGGAGGTCAGGGCGTGGTCTGTTGTTGCTGTTCGCGGTATTCCTCGAACGCCCGGATTTCCTCGTCCATCCGGCTGATCAGATCCGTCAGGCGCTGGGAGCCTTCTTCCTGCTGGTTGAGCGCGCCGCTGGTCTGCAGATACTCGTGGCTGATGTTGAGCGCGGCCATGATGGCGATGCGCTCCAGGCCGATGACATTGGCATCCTTGACCTCGCGCATCTGCTCGTCGAGATAGCTCGCCGCCCGAAGCAGGCTTTCCTTCTCGCCGGGGGGGCAGGCCACCCGGTATTCCTTGTCCAGGATATGCACAAGGACGGAATCGGCTTCGCTCATGACTCCTGCTCCAGCGAT
>CAJXLA010000137.1 GCA_913055795.1 uncultured Alcanivorax sp.
CGGGCGGCAATTGCTCGGGCGGCGCGAACCGCGGGCGGCGATCCAGCAACAGGCCGGCCACCACGAAGGCGTTGGCGAAGCCCGGGATCAGCGCGATACCGGCGATGATGACGATGGCGGCGGCCATGCCGGTCAGCGAGGAAAGCTCGTCGATCCAGGGCATGGCGAGCCAGGTGCATAAAACCACCCAGGCCAGCGCCAGGACGAGGCCCGCGGCCAGTTTTTGTTTCACGGGCCAGTAGTGGTGCGCACCGTGGTTCTTTGCGGGATGGGAAGATGCCATTGGGTAAGCGCCTGCCAGGGGATCAAAAGGCTGATTATCCTTCATATCCGGGGCAATGTGCTGATCCGGATCAAAGGAAGGAGCGATTCCAGCAGGCTGTGGCAAAAAACCGGCGTACTCAACCCGGCCCGCGCTCCTCATTGCCCTTTTTGGACGGGTCGATATTCGCCTTCAAAACATCCCCATCGCGAGCCGGCCTGAAAGCGTGGGCGCGCAAGGGGTTTTCCAACAGCCTGCTAGAGCCATCCAGCATTGCACCCATGAGCCTTACGCCTCTGCCCGGAAAGTGGCCCTGGTGTCCTGCGCCATCATCGCGGCGGTGAGTCTGGCACCGGGACTGACCTATCTGCTGAGCAATGAATTCATGCCCTGTCATGCGGCCGCGCTGCAGATGGATTGGGCGGAGCTGGATGTGGCCCGGCAAACCTTGCTGCTGGCGCTGATGCAGGTAGCCGGCGCTGGCTGGATAGCGCCGGCTCTCGCCATGACCGCATTGCTGGCCTTCGCCTTTCCGCGTGTTGCCCTCTGGGCGCGCGTGACCCTGCCCTTGCTCGTGTTGGTGTTCTACGGACCCACGCTCTGGGCCACTGTCTCCGTGACCACGGTTACAGCCGCCACGGCCCCCTGGTACAGCAACGCCATGGCGCTGGCGGCCATGCTTGTGGCCCTGACAGGCGATGCCTGGCCCGGGTTGTCGCGGGCAGGTCCAGGCGCCGGGGCGCGGTGATGAAAAGAGTGATCGGCCGTCCCTGACCGATCCAGGGGGCGGGGAGGACAGGGTCCACAGGAAGCGCTTGGATCAGAAGTTCATGTCCAGCAGGTTGTTCTCCGCCCGGTCCATCATTTCCCTGTGCGTAATTTCATTCTGTCCGACCTCCCGGTTCCAGCGCTTGCGGCCATTGTTCCCCGGCGACTTGTGAAAAAGCAGGAGGTCGCCGCCGACGATCTTGAAATTCGTCGGATCCACAGGCACCTCGCGACCCTTGGCGAGATTGTAGGGGCAATTGCGCGGGAATCGAGGCGCGTATTTTTCCGGGTTCTGGTCGAATCTGCGTTTCTGTTCCGCATCCGTGAAATAGTATCGATTGCCCTGGTAGGTGCTGCTGAACTGCGGATTCCCCTTTTGCGGGCGCCCGGGGTCAAAGTACGAAACCGGGCTGTAGCCTTCGAGCACCAGATTCGTGTTCGCGCTTTTATGGGCGACGTCATCCCGTGGCTGGAAAGCAGCGTCACGCTCCGCGGCTATCGTCGGCGTTACAGCAAAAATACCCAGGGCTGTGGCAAGCAAGGCGGTTCGTTTCATCATGCCGTCCGGCTGGTCTCTATCACGTCTGCGTTCACTCCATTCGATTGAACGAGGCCGCCTTTGTTACAGCGCGGCGCATCCTGGCCTGAATAGAAGACCCCGGTCAGGTTTCTTTGCCTATCGCCCATGAGCGCCCCGAGCCTCCGTGATTGACAATGATGCGATGAAGGCAAACAGGCCCATCCGGGCCTCAGGGGATTCTTTATTCGGTACCGTCGGGTCGCGAATGGGAAGTGCCGTGCAAAGGCTTGCTTCAGTCCGTCTGTATCCAGGGTGGCTCAAATGGATGCTCGAATGGCCCGTGCTACCGCGCGCCCGCTCTGCCAGGCCGCCTCCACGCGCGGGCCCAGGCAGCCATCCCCGGCGATCCAGAGGGTTCCGGTGTCGTCCTGAAGACAGGCTTGCCCCAGGGCCTGTGTAACCCGGGCATAGCGCCAGCGATGAACGTCGGTGTACGCGATCCGGTCCGGCGGTACGCCCGTGGCCTCGCAGAAAGCCGCCGCCAGTTGTTCGCGGACCTGGTGTGTATCGGTTTCCAGGTAGGTTTCGCTCCACTCGGGGGTCGTATGCGCCACCCAGCAGGCCAGAGGCGGGCGGCCGGGTTTGCTGTCCTCGCGCGCAATCAGGTTGAAGGGGCCCTGCTCCGGGCGCCAGGGGCCGGGCCGCGCGGCTGCCCTGTCCTCGGACGTGACCATAAGGGTGTGACAGGGGGCATAGCGCACCCGGGCCAGTACGGAAGCGAGCGGGTGGTCCTGCCCCAGCAGCTCCATGGCCTGAGGCGCGGGCGCGGTCATCACCACCTGGTCAAAGCCGACGTTCTCGTGATCCAGGGCCAGTGTCCAGCCGTCGTCCGTGGGCGTCACGGAACGCACGCGGCAGCCGGTGACGATGTTGCGCTGAGCGCCCAGGGCATGTCCGATACGGCTCATATGCGGGTAGCCCACCCAATGCGGTTCATCATCCCGGGAAAACCAGGACACGGCTTCGCCCGCATCGGCCATGGCCGCCATCACCCTGCGGAAATCGTCATCCCGGGTGGTAATGAACTGAGCGCCATGATCGAACTGAGCGCCTTCCGTCGTCCGGCGCGTGGCCACCCGGCCGCCGAGACCGCGTCCCTTTTCGAACACCACGGGTGCCATGCCCGCCGCCGCCAGTTCGTGCGCGCAGGTCAGCCCGGCGATGCCGGCGCCGATAATCGCGATGGCGGGGGGATCCTGCATCAATGGCTCCGGTTCTGTGCGCATCCACGCGGGCTGCTCATCACGGTAAGGTCACCGATCTTTCGGGTACGCTGGTGCGCACACCAGTAATGGGCACTATGGACCCCCATGCATCAACGCGATAGTCGCAAAAGCTTCGCCGCCGTGATTTTTGATCTCGACGGCACGCTTGCCGAGACCGGATTAAATTTCGAAGCCATCCGCCGGGAGCTGGATTTCCCGGACGGCGTCGGACTGCTCGAGCATATCGAAACACTGAACGACCCGGAGCGGGTGGCGCAGGCCCATGCGGTGATTGAGCGCCACGAAATGGCGGGCGCCGCCCGCGCCACCTGGATCGAGGGCGCGGAGCAATTGCTGCGCGATCTCAACCACGCCGGAATGCCCATGGGCATCCTGACCCGCAACAGCCGCCAGGCGGTCGAGTGCACACATCAGGCGTTAGAACTCGACGTGGACCTGATTCTCACGCGCGAGGATTGCCGGCCCAAACCCCACCCGGAGGGCCTGCTGAAAATCGCGGCGGCGTTGCGCGTTGACCCGGCCGAGGCGGTCTATGTGGGCGATTTCATTTATGATCTGGAGTGTGCCCGCAACGCCGGCATGACCGCCTGTCTCTTCCGTAATCACAGCAATGAAGCCTTCGAGCCGCACGCGGATCTGGTGATCGAGCGCCTGGTCGACCTCTTGCTCTGTCTCCAGCCGGCCGGACGCTGACGCACGCAAGGTTTTCCCGGCCGCCTGTTAGCCGTCTCCCAGAGCTCGTTGCACCTGCGCATCAATCACGGTCTGTGGATCCGCCACCTTGTCGGTGGGCACCCAGCCCAGGGGCTGATCGTTTTGATCGAAGAGACGGGTCCAGCCGGCTTGCCGGTCGACCGCATAGCCGATTTCCGGGCCTGAAATTTCACGGATGGCCTCAGTGGTATCGCCCGGAGCAGAGCGCAGCATGGCGCCGGGTGGCATGACGCCCTTGAGCTGCAAATAGGCGCCCAGGTTGATCTTCTCCACCCGGATCACGGCTGGACCCGAGAGCCTGTATTGGTTCTCGGCCTCTTCCACTTCCGGAGCCTCGACGGTGGCGCGATAGCCCGTTGGTTTCACGGTCCGGTTCGCCAACGCGACCCGGAACCCGGCCGGATCCTGATCCTTGCGGAACGCTTCCAGCTTACGGGCATTCTCCTCGCGGGCCCGGGCATGGTTGTCCGCAAGCTTTTCCATGCGCGGCCGGGCCTGTTCCGCGCGCGCTTCCAGTTCGGCGAGGTTCTCGGCGGGCAACCAATCCAGAATCGCGTCCGCCGTTGCGGGTGTCGTGAACGTCGGCCATTCGCCTTCATGGCTGACCTGGATACGGACGGGTTCGTCGGGCGGTTCGGGCGAAACATGGGTCAGCAGTTCGTGCTCGGTATTGTCGACCCAGCGAAAAGTCATTGCCGTGCGCAGCTGAGCGGCAATCCGGTTCGCCTGGTCCGCCGCAACGCGCTCCGCTTTCTCCTGCCAGTCGGCCATGTCCGGCAGCTCCGTCTCGGCCGCCATGCGCTCCATTTGCCGGTGTTCGGCGATGACGGCGGCCAGGCGCTCGTTATAGTCGGCGACCGAATCCGCCTGGTTCTCTTTGACGCTTTTCAGCGCCCGGGCCAGGGCCTGCCAGCCGGGGTTCTCCCCGGAGAGCTGATGGACGAGGGTGTCGTCCAAAGGATACCAGCCCGGTTGCCCCTGAAGGGTGGGCTGGTCGGTCAGGAGCGCGTCCATTGCCTTGGGCAGTTTTTCGGGCTGCAGTGTGCCCAGTGCCATATTGCCGGATGCGACATAGGTTAACGACCAGTTATCGCCGTTCTTCCGGAGATGACCGGCAAAGGGAACGGCGCTCGCCTGCGCGATTCCGGGCTGAAGGACCGTCTGCGCATCCGGTGTCACCGTGCAACCGCTGAGCAGCGCGAGCGTGGCGCAGCCAGCGACCAGGTACAACCGCATCAAACTGAAAACCTGAATCCTCATAACCCCATCCTCCCTGGCAAAACATCTCGCCGGAAAACGAACCCACTCGTCTGTCACAGAGGCTTATGCTCGTTTGCCACGACGTTTGAAAGGCCCCCGTGCGCGCTGCCCTGCGAATCCCGAGCGTACAACCCTGCCCAGTGTCCCTGTCGAATGCTCCCGTCACATAATGAAGGACTCAATGCGGCGCACCTGTTTCTGCCGGGTCCTGCCGGTAAAAAGAACCGAGGTGTTTGTAGACCGCGGGCCAGCGCTTGTGCAAGGGCACGGGTCGTTCGAAAAACGCCTCGGAAATCACGGCGAAGAACTCGCCCGGGTTGACCAGCGCATAAGGGTCCAGCGGAAGCCGCTCGGAATCCTCGCCTTCCCGTTCCACCGCCGCTTCCAGCTCTTCCCAGGCCGCGCTGAAATCCCGGCTCCACGCAGCCTGATCCATACCCCGGTGCAAGGGGGGTGCGCCATTGGGCCCGTCATGGCGCATGTCCAGCTTGTGCGCCAGTTCGTGGATAACCACGTTGTAGCCGTCTTCATGACAGGCGTGTTCGATGTCGTTCCAGGACAGAATGACCGGGCCCTGATGCCAGGCCTCACCGGCCAGCGGATGGCCTTCGGAGTGGACGATGCCGTAGTCGTCCATGACCTCGCCGGGCGGGGTAAAGGCCTGGGGATAAACGATGATGGTGTACCAGTTGGCATACCAGTCGAGATTCAGGCCCAGCACGGGCACCGCGGCCATGGTGGCAATCAGTAGCCGCATGGCATCGTCCAGTTCCATGCTGCCGGCGGCGACAATGGGCTTGCGCATGAGAAACCGCACGGCCGTGTCCCGCAACAACCGGCGCTGTTCGCCCTGATAGCGTTGCGCCACCGACCAGCCGGCGACGGCGTTCTCCCAGGCAGAGTCCGGCCAGCCCAGCCGGGCGAGGTGACGGTCTTCCCGCCAGTTGCGGAGCCATTTCAGCACGGAGTCTCCTGATCGTCGGTTGTCCGTGACCCTACGCCGACCGCCCGCTGCTGGCCAGCAGGCTGTTGAAAAAACCGTTGCGTTCTCAGGCTTTCAGGCTGGTTCGCAATCGAGGCGCCCTTTTGAAGGCGGGGCGCGGTCCCGTCGAAAAGGGCAACGATGCGTGCGGGCCAGCCTGAAAGCCTGAGAACGCAACAGGTTTTTCAACAGCCTGCTAATGAACCGGAGCGGGGCG
>CAJXLA010000138.1 GCA_913055795.1 uncultured Alcanivorax sp.
CTTCATTATCTACGGACCCGGGGTTCTGGATCAGTCCCGTGTCGTCGAAAAGCCGGCAAGTCTGGTGGATCTGGTGCCCACGGCGCTCGGGATCGCCGGGTTGCCCTATGAGAACCGGACCCTGGGACGGGATTTGCTAAGCTGGGATAAACCGAGCTACGCGCTCAGCTTTGGCGGCGGTCGGCATAGCAACCCTACGCTGGGGCTGCTGGGCAGTGATTACTATTTCCGGATGCTGCATGATGGCAGCAATGCGGGGCTGTACCCCCTGGTTGACGCCTCTCGCGACAACGAGGTGACCGCAAGGAAACCCGAGGTGGCGGCGGATCGCCGGGACATGCTGCGCGGGTTATACCAGACGGCCCGGTACATGATGTTCAACAATCAGAAGGGTACCGCCGAATCGGATGAGGACTGACCTGGAGACCTATGCCGCGGCGGCCTGATGGGGTTCCGGCAGATCAGGGGTTTTCGACGTATTCGACGATCTTGACGATTTTCTGGACGCCGTAGACATTCTGGATGGCACTGACCACGGCCGAACTCTCCTTGCGGCTTAACAGGCCCATGATATAGACGACCCCGTCCACGGTCGTGATTTTGGTGCGCCCGCCGGGGGTGTCGCCGTTAAGATACAGGCGGGTTTTCACCTTGGTGCTCAGCCAGCTGTCATTGGCGCGTGCGAGGAAAGAGCTTGAGCCCGAGGTCTGGAGTTCGTTGTGGAGCTGTTCCACATGGCGGATTCGGCGGGCGATGTTGCCCGCCTGTTTCTTCTGATCCTGTGATTCGACTTGCCCGGCGAGCAGCACGATTCCGTTGAAACTGACCACCTTGATTCGCGCGTCCGCGAGCGCGTCGCTGGCGCGATAGAGATTGATGCGCACCTTGTTCTCGATGGCCTGGTCCTCAATGGAGGATCCCAGCGTGCGTTCACCGTGATGGCGATCCACCGGTTCCGAGGAAGTGGCCGCGATCATGCGGATGCATCCGCTGAGCATGAAACAGGTCAGCAAGAGAGCAAAAGCGCGCAATGCCGGATTCATTCCGCCTCTCCGAATAGCTGGCGATCGATATAGTCGCAGAGGGCGTGGATGATCAGAAGATGCACTTCCTGGATGCGGGCCGTGGATTCCGCCGGCACGCGCAATTCCACGTCGTCGCCGCTGAGCAGGGGAGCGATCTTGCCGCCATCCCGGCCGGTCAGCGCGACAATGGCCATGTCACGATCATGAGCGGCTTGAATGCCCTGGATGACGTTCGCGGAATTGCCGCTGGTGGAGATGCCCAACAGGATATCGCCGGTATTGCCGAGCGCTCGTACCTGTTTGGAGTAGATTTCGTTGTAGCTGTAATCGTTGGCGATGGAGGTCAGCGTGGATGAATCCGTGGTGAGCGCCACCGCGGGCAGCGAGGGCCGTTCGCGTTCAAAGCGGTTGAGCAGTTCCGAGGAGAAATGCTGGGCGTCACCGGCGGAGCCGCCGTTACCGCAACTGAGCACCTTGCCGCCGTTCAGCAGGCTGTCGACCATGCGCTGGCCCGCCGCGGCAATGGGTTCGGGCAGCACCTCGGCCGCCTGGGCCTTGGTTTCCATGCTGTCCGCGAAAAGGGTTCGAATGCGTTCCGTACTCATGGCTGTGCCTTATTCCGCCAGAAATGCGTTGGTGATCCACTCAATGCCGTCGTGGTTGTCGCCCTCCGGTTCCACCGCCACCACGTCGAAACGGCAGGACCCGGTGGCCGCGCCGGGATGGCTCGCCAGATAATGGCGCGCCGCGTTGATCAGCCGCCGTTGCTTGTGCTGGTCCACCGAGGCCAGGGCGCCGCCGCGTGAACGATTGTCCCGGTATCGTACTTCAATGAAAACCAGGGTGCCGTCGGCTTCGCGCATGACCAAGTCGATTTCGCCCTGACGGCAGTGATAATTGCGTTCGACTGTACGCAGCCCCTGCCGGCGCAACCAGGTTTCAATCCGTTTTTCGTTCCGTTTGCCCTTGCGGGCGGGTAATAAGCTCATCGGCGCTGTCGTCACTCCCTGTTGCCCGTGCGCGTCCGGATACCACCGGCAGACGGCGGGGCTGTCCCTGCTTGAAAAAGGCCCAGTCCAGCCGGCGAACAATGTGGCGTTGCTCGCCTACGTGCAAGCGTCCTGTTACCCCCGGGAGCTGGCTGTCGGGTACGGATTCCAGCATCTTCAGGCGTGCCTGCAGGCGCCAGGCGTCCACGCCCAGGGCAAAGAGCCGCTCGCGGCTGCCATGCCCCTCGGGCCAGGTCTCATTCGCCAGCTCGTGCAGATCAGAATCGCGGTCAAGCAGCCAGGGCAGATCCACGAAGCGGATGTTGTCGATATCCCGGTCGCGTTTGGGATCCGGGCTGCCACCGTAAATATGCGAGGTGGCGAATACCGGCAGGTTGCGCGCGTAGTGAAAATTCAGTGCCGGTTTGACCTGACGGGCCTGACGGTCACTGGCGGCGAGAAAGAGCACGTCCAGATCCTGGCGGCGGCGCGGTTTGAACTGCAAGTGCTGACTCGTCAGACGATTCAGCCGCCGTGCGCGTTGATGGCTCCGGCCAATGCCGAGCAGTTGCCCCACCGCTTCGGTTTCATTGTCGCCGAATGCTTTTTGTGTGGTGATCAGCCCGCCGTTTGCCTCGAAGGCCTCAATATAGGTTCGCGCCATGCGCTTGCCCCAGTCACTGTCCGGATAGAGCACGCCGGCGAGACGCGCGCCTTCCTCGTATGCCTGATTAACCACTTGTCGGGCTTCATCCTCGGGGGCGAGTCCGAACTGGTACAGGTTTTGCGGGGGCTGATCCTGGTCGGAGTAATTCAGCGTGAGTGTGGTGACCGGCAGTTGATCAACGCGGGCGAGTTGCTGAACCTGCTTCTTGCTCAACGGCCCCAGCACCAGATCCGCGTTATCTTGCAGAGCCTGGTTGTAATGTTTGATCACGCGGCCATCACCATTGTCGTAGAAGCGCAGCTCGGGCACGGATCGATCCTGGGACAGGGCGCTGTAGTACCCGGTGAGCAGACCATTGCGAATCACTTCGCCCGCGCCGGCCAGCGGACCACTGAGCGGCAGAATGACCCCCACGGTTTCGGGTCTTTGGCCGGCCGCGCGGGTGAGCGCTGCCACCATGTCCGGGGTGTCACGCTCCGCCGGATGACCCTGCCAGCGTTGTTGCCAGGCTTGCAGTTCCCGGGTCTGGGTATCGATGTCCAGAAGCGGATCGCGGAAAAGTCGTGCCAGTTGGGCCCAGCCCCGCAGCACATTTTCGTCGGAGTTCGTCAGTTCGCGCAGCTCGCCCATGGGCAGATTCATCAACAGCGACCAGGTCATCGTGCGGTTATAGCTCTGGTCGTCCTCGTTTTCGAGCATGGGCTGCATGGCCACGCGTTCACGCAGACTGGCCTGCAGCTGACCGTCAAGCATGAGCGCGTCGGCGCGCAACAGGCGCAGGCGGTTGCGCTGCGCCGGTTCCGCCTGTTCGATCAGTGCGGGCAGACGCAGCTTTTCGCTGTTCAGCATCGCCAGGGCCGCTTCGCTGTCCTGGCGGGCGAGATGAAAACGCGCGCGCCGTTCGGCCCATTGCAGGCGAGCCTGATCGGACAACGCCTGCGGGTCCAGGGCATCGAGCAGTTGGCCGGCTTCACGGATGCGGCGACTGCTCAAATACTGCTCCGTCCAGGCCAGCAAACGGACACGGCGTTGCCGTGCCGACAGGGCCTCCGCCTGCTCCAGTGCCGCCTGCGGATTGTCCGGCACGGCCGGCTGGTCGGCGTCCAGATCCGCGGGCCGGAGTCGCTCCGGCTGCGGCGCACACGCCGTCAACCCGAACAAAACGAAGACGAGGACAGTGCAGGGCTGGACAAGAAAACGCAGGCGCATGGCTCTCGTACTGTTACAGCAAAGGCGCTATTGTAGGCGCTCGTTTCCGGGGCCACCACAGGCGGCGCCGGAGAATTCCCGATTCGTGAAATCCGTGGCGCCGATGTCCCTTTGGACCCGGAAACGGCGTCCGGGTTTCCCGGCCCCGGAGCGCAAGACATGGGCATCTTGTATGTGGTGAGCACGCCCATCGGCAATCTGGATGATATCAGCACGCGGGCCCGGACTGTGCTGGATCAAGTGGATGCCGTCGTGGTCGAGGATACCCGGCGCGCGGGCCAGCTTTTCCAGCAGCTGGGTATCCGTGCTTCCTTCGTGGCCTACCACGATCACAATGAGCGTGAGCGGACTCCGGCGCTGGTGGCTCGCCTGGAAGCCGGCGAAGAGCTGGCCCTGATCTCGGATGCCGGTACGCCGCTGATCAGCGATCCGGGCTATCGTCTGGTGCGCGCCGCCCACCAGGCTGGTATCCGCGTGAGCCCGATCCCCGGGGCCAGCGCCCTGCTGGCGGCTCTGGCGGCGGCCGGATTGCCCACCGATGAATTCCATTTCCAGGGTTTTCCCCCCAGCCGGGGCGCGGCCCGGGAGCAGACCATCCGGAAGCTGGCGAATCGGCGTTGCACCTCGGTGGTGTATGAAGCCCCGCACCGGCTGCCGGGATTGCTTCAGGCGCTGGAAACCGAGGCCGGACCGGAGCGCGAAGCGGTGCTGGCTCGGGAGTTGACCAAGCGGTTTGAAACCCTGATCACGGGAACCCTGACCCAAGTGCGCGCCCGTGTGGATGCCGAGCGGGACCAGCGCCGCGGCGAAATGGTGCTGGTACTGGCCGGTGCGCCCGAGGCGGAAGCCACGGATGAAACCCTGGAGCCGCTGGCGCGGGCGTTGTTGCGCGAACTGCCGGCCTCGCGCACGGCGCGGGTACTGGCGGCCTGGTCCGGCCGTCCGCGCCGTCAGTTGTACCGCTGGCTGGAAGAGCTGGACCCGGGATAGCGGCGCCGGCACGTTGCAGCCCGTGGCCGGGACGCCTAGTATTATGCGCTGAAGGGGTCAGACAGCCGCTCCGCTGCCGTTGGCAACGGGGAGGAAAGTCCGGGCTCCACAGGGCAGGGTGCCAGGTAACACCTGGGGGCGCGGCTGGCGACGGCCGCGTCACGGAAAGTGCCGCAGAAAATATACCGCCCAGCACCTAATTTCTCGGTGCCGAGCGGCTCATTCCGGAATCCCGGGAACGCGGGTTTTTCGATTGAGGCGTCTTCGCATCGAAAAATTAGGTGCTGGGTAAGGGTGAAAAGGTGCGGTAAGAGCGCACCGCGCTTGCGGTAACGCAAGTGGCAGGGCAAACCCCACCCGGAGCAAGACCAAATAGGGATCCATGGGCGTGGCCCGCGCCGGATCCGGGTAGGTCGCTTGAGGCCTGTGGCGACACAGGTCCCAGATGAATGGCTGTCCACGACAGAACCCGGCTTATCGACCGCTTCACCCCTTTACCGGGGCGTCCATGCCCGTGCATGGACGCCTTATTTCTTTATAGAATCAATTTTCCTGATTTGTTGCAAAAACAATCTAACACTTAAAGTGGTTTCTTAAGTGTTGCTTCTATTATCCCGCCCTGTTTCGCAATTCCTGCTGTCCGACGGCCGGTCCCGTCCGGTTTCAAGAAAATAACTCCTTGTTTTTAAAGAATTTGATGCCTCTCGGCGCACTTCCGGTCTGCTTGACCCTGGGTTGTGGTGGTTCTAATGTGTCGCTTTGTGGAGAAAAGTGGGACACAGTGGGACAAAGACCCTGACCTCGGGAAAGAGGTGGGGACCACGGTTCAACCGGGGAAGGCAAGGTGTTCAACGGACGCACGGCCCTCAATCTGGATGCCAAGGGGCGGCTGGCCATTCCCAGCCGGCACCGCGAGCGGCTGAACAGCCAGTGCGGGGGTCGGCTGGTGGTCACGCATCACCCCTATGACAACTGCCTGGCGCTTTATCCCGAGCAGCAATGGCAGGACGTGGCGCGCCAGGTGGCCAGTCTCAGCGATGCCGA
>CAJXLA010000139.1 GCA_913055795.1 uncultured Alcanivorax sp.
GGGCCTGTGCCTGCGCTACAGGCCGCGCCCTGCGGGGCTTTCAGGCTGGCCCGCACGCATCGTTGCCCTTTTTCGACGGGACCGGGCCGCGCCTTCCAAAGGGCGCCTCGATTGCGCACCAGCCTGAAAGCCTGAACGCGCCCGGGGATTTTTATCAGCTTGCTAGGGGCGGGTGGTTCACGTCCCCGGACGGTTGATCCCTTGTCTGGATGCTGGCCCGTCCGGGGGATACCGCGTCTCTCTTCTCAGTCCGGTTACTGAACGAGACGGATGGTAAGCGGATAGCGGTAATGCTCGCCCGAGCTGGCCTTGGAAGCGGCCACGATCGCCATCACGATCCAGAAAATGGCCACGATCACGACCAGCACGAAGCCAATGGCCACGGCCATGAGCAGAAAGGAGACAAATCCGGCAATAGCCACGGTGATATTGAAATTCAACGCTTCCTTGCCCTCCACGTCCACAAAATGGCTCTGATCCTTCTTGACCAGCCAGATCACCAGCGGGCCCAGGATGTTGCCGAAGGGGATCAGCAGGCCCACAAGGGCAATAAGATGACAGAGCATGCCCAGATTGCGGTCATCCTGGCTTACGGTCTCGGTATTTTGCGGGGTTTCCCCGGTGTTTTCGGGTTCGTTCATGGTGCTCATCCTTGTCGTCAGAAACGTGTAGAAGCCGCACTCTCAGCATACCAGTACGATCAGGACAGAGGGAGCAAAAAAAACCGGCTCATGGCCGGTTTTTTCGGGGGTCATGCCGGGGTCGGGCTGGATCAGCCCATGGCCTGAATCTTCGCGCTCAAGCGGCTCTTGTGCCGCGCTGCCTTGTTGGGGTGAAAGCGCCCCTTGCGCGAGGCCTTGTCCAGCACCGAACTGGCTTCACGGAGCCGCTCCCGTGCTGCCTGCTGATCGCCGGATTCAATGGCCTTATTCACTTTCTTGAGATAGGTTCGCACCATGGAGCGCTGCGCGCGATTATGCTGTCGCCCCTGCTCCTGCTGACGCGCACGCTTGCGTGCTTGCGGTGAATTCGCCAAAGTCCTGCTCCTTCGTTGACAATTCGGTCGGGTGCTGCGGGGCACCTCGGGAAAGGTGCGAAACTATGCCGTCTGGCCCGCGCCTTGTCAATGCCGTAGAGTTCCTTCGGAGCCGCCCGGGCGGGGGCTGCAGGCTTTTCATCAGGGGAGTGCATGGCCGGCGACAGCGCGACTGACGACAACGACCAGGCGGCGGGCAAGGGCGGGCTGCTGGCGTCCAGCGCCGTCTTCGGCGTGCTGACCTTTCTCTCGCGTATTCTGGGACTGGTCCGGGACGTGGTCTTCGCCGGGTTGCTGGGTGCCTCCGCCGGTACCGACGCCTTCTTCGTCGCCTTCCGGATCCCCAACTTCCTGCGCCGGCTGTTCGGCGAGGGGGCCTTCAACCAGGCCTTCGTGCCCGTGTTGAGCGAGTATCGCAGCCAGGGCACGCGCGCCGCCGTGCGCGGACTGATCGACCGGGTGGCCGGCACCCTCGGCATTACGCTGGCCGGGGTGACCCTGGTGGGCGTGCTGGGCGCGCCCCTGCTGATCTGGGTCTTCGCGCCCGGGTTCGGCGACGATCCGGCCAAGCGCGCGCTGGCGGTGGAAATGCTGCGCCTGACCTTTCCCTATCTGTTCTTTATCGCGCTGACCGCCTTCGCCGCGGGCATCTTCAATTCCTGGAACCGTTTCGCGGTGCCGGCCTTCACGCCGGTGTTGCTGAACCTGTCATTGATCGGCGCGGCGTTGTTCCTGACCCCGTATTACGCGGACTCGCGTCAGGCCATGGCCCTGGCCTGGGGGGTGCTGATCGCCGGCGCCGTGCAGTTGCTCTTCCAGCTGCCCTTTCTGGGCCGGATGGGGCTTATGCCGCGCCCGCGCGTGGACTGGAAGGATCCGGGGGTACGGCGCATCCTGGCGCTCATGGCGCCGGCGCTGTTCGGGGTCTCGGTCACCCAGATCAATCTGCTGGTGGACACGGCCCTGGCCTCGCTGCTGGAAACCGGCTCGGTCACCTGGCTCTATTACTCGGACCGTTTGATGGAGCTGCCGCTGGGCATTTTCGGCATCGCCATCGGCACCGTGATCCTGCCCAGCCTCTCCCGCCACCATGCCGAAGCCTCGCCCGAGGCCTTTTCCCATACCCTCGACCGTGGGCTGCGCATGGTGCTGCTGGTGGGCTGGCCCGCGGCGCTGGCACTGGTGCTCATCAGTGAACCCCTGCTCGCCACGCTCTTTCACTATGGCGCCTTCGGCCGTTTCGATGTGGACATGGCGAGCCTGTCCCTGGCGGCCTATGCCTGCGGACTGCCCGCCTTCATGCTGATCAAGGTGCTCGCGCCGGGCTATTTCGGCCGCCAGGACACCAAAACCCCGGTCATGATCGGCGCCATCGCCATGGGGGCCAACATGGTGCTCTCGCTCATGCTCGTCTGGCATCTGCGCCACGCCGGTCTGGCCCTGGCCACCAGTGCCGCCGCCTGGGTCAATGCCGGTCTGCTCTGGCGCGGGCTCTACTATCGCGACTTCTATCGGCCCGAACGGGGCTGGTGGATCTTTGCGCTGCGCCTGGTGCTGGCGGGCGCGGCCATGGGTGCACTGGTGCTCTGGCTGGCCCGGGGGAACGCGGTCTGGTGGCAGGGCGAGGCCCTGGCCCGGGCCGGCGATATGGCGGTGCTGGTGCTCGCGGGTGCGGGCGCCTATGCGGCGGTGTTGCTGGTCGCGGGCCTGCGGCCTCGCCACCTGCGCCGCTGAGCCGGTACAATGCGGCGCTTCCGGGGTTACGGTCCGTAGCCGCAACTGCTATCTTGCGCCCCTTTTCCGGGGCGCGTGGCCGGCTCCGGGCCGATCGGTCAACAGGGTTCCCGGAGGCATGGAGCTGATTCGCGGCGTTCACAATTTGCGGCCCCGGCATGCCGGCTGTGTCGCCACCATCGGCAACTTTGACGGGCTCCACCGGGGCCATGGCGCCATTGTCGAAGCGGTGATGGAAGAGGCCCGGCGCCGCCATGAAAAGGCCGCTGTCATGCTCTTCGAGCCCCAGCCGGTGGAGTTCTTTGCCCCGGACAAGGCACCGCCGCGGCTCATGACCCTGCGGGACAAGCTGCGCGCGCTGGAGCAGCTGGAGGTGGATCAGGTGCTGTGTGCGCGTTTCGATGACCGGTTCCGGTCGCGCAGCGCGCACGATTTCGTGCAGCAACTGTTGGTGGATGGACTGGGCGTGCGGCATCTGGTGGTAGGCGATGACTTTCGCTTCGGCCAGGACCGGGCCGGGGATTTCGACTATCTGAAGACGGCCGGGCAGGAATCCGGTTTCACGGTGGAAGACACGCCCACCTGTGAGCATGGCGGCGCCCGGGTATCGAGCACACGGATTCGCGAGGCGCTGGCCGATGGCGACCTGATCAGCGCCGAGGCGCTGCTGGGCCGGCCCTACAGCATCAGCGGCCGGGTGCGCCACGGCGACGAGATCGGACGCACCATCGACGTGCCCACCGCCAATCTCCAGCCCGGGCACAACCGCATGGCGGTGGCCGGCGTCTATGCCGTCACCGTGACCGGCGGCGGATTGCGCGACGCCCCGGCGGTGGCCAGTGTCGGCCGGCGGCCCACCGTGGCCGGTCGGGAGAACCGGGTGGAAGTGCATGTGCTGGACTTCGCCGGGGACCTGTACGAGCAGCACCTGAAGGTCACCTTCCGGCATTTCATTCGGCCGGAGGAGAAATACGACGGGCTGGACGCGCTCAAGAGCGCCATCCGGCGCGATATCGAGCAAGCCAGAACCTACTTTGCGAACGGGCATCCATGACCGACTACAAGGCAACACTGAATCTGCCGCACACGGATTTTCCCATGCGCGCGGGCCTGTCAAAGCAGGAACCGGCCCGGGTGGAACAATGGCGCGAGCAGGGGCTCTACCAGCGCATCCGGGAAAAATTCGCCGGGCGTGAGACCTTTATCCTCCATGACGGTCCGCCCTACGCCAATGGCGACATCCATATCGGTCATGCCGTGAACAAGATCCTCAAGGACATGATCGTCAAGGCGCGCACCCTGGACGGCTATGACGCGCCCTATGTCCCCGGCTGGGACTGCCATGGCCTGCCCATCGAACTCAAGGTGGAAGCGAAAGAAGGCAAGCCCGGCGACAAGCTGGACGCCAAGCAGTTCCGCGAACGCTGCCGCAGCTTTGCCGCCGAACAGATCGACGGTCAGCGCGAGGACTTTATCCGCCTGGGTGTGCTGGGCGACTGGTTCCATCCGTATCAGACCATGGATTTCCGCTACGAGGCGGACATCATCCGCGCGCTGGGCCGTCTGGTGGACAACGGCTATCTGCAAAAGGGCTTCAAGCCCGTGCACTGGTGCCTGGACTGTGCCTCGGCGCTGGCCGAAGCCGAGGTGGAATACCACGACAAGACCTCGCCCGCCATCGACGTGGCCTTCCCCGTGGTGGATGCGGACGCCTTCCGCCGGGTTACCGGCACGGCGGCGGAGACACCGGCGCTGGTGATCTGGACCACCACCCCCTGGACCCTGCCGGCCAATCTGGCGGTGGCCGTTCATGCCGACCTGGACTATGTGGTCCTGAGCGGCGAACGCGACGGCGAGCGGCTGGAGCTGGTGGTGGCAGCCGACCTGGCCGATGACGTGGCCGAGCGCGCCGGGCTGGCGGATGTGAACAAATCCGTGCCCTTCGGCGGCGATCAGCTGGAAAATCTGCAGCTGGCCCATCCCTTCATCGAGCGCCGGGTGCCCGTAATCCTGGGCGATCACGTCACCACCGAGGCGGGCACGGGCTGTGTCCACACCGCACCCGGCCACGGGCAGGAAGACTTCGAGGTGGGCCGAACCTATGGCCTGGAGGTGTACAACCCGGTTCAGGACAACGGCGTTTTCGTCCCTGATCTGCCCGTGATCGGCGGTTTTCACGTCAAGAAGGCGGACGAGCCCATCATGGAGGCGCTCGCCGCCAGCGGCCGGCTGGTGGCGCGCGAAAAGCTGGAGCACAGCTATCCGCACTGCTGGCGGCACAAGACCCCCATCATTTTCCGGGCCACGGCGCAGTGGTTTATCGCCCTGAGCTCGCTGGGGCAGCAGGCGCTGCAGGTGATCGACCAGGTCCAGTGGATGCCCGAATGGGGCCAGGCCCGCATCGGCGGCATGCTGGCCAACCGCCCGGACTGGTGTATCTCGCGTCAGCGCACCTGGGGCGTGCCCATCGCGTTGTTCGTGGATCGTGAAACCAAGGAACCCCACCCGGACACGCCCCGGTTGATCGAGGCGGTAGCGGAGAAAATCGAAGCCGGCGGCATCGACGCCTGGTACGAGCTGGACCCGGCGGAGTTGCTGGGCGACCAGGCGGACCACTACGAAAAGGTCACCGATACCCTGGATGTCTGGTTCGACTCGGGCGTGACCCATTTCTGCGTACTGGACCGCCGCGACGACCAGCGCGTACCCGCGGATCTGTATCTGGAAGGCTCGGACCAGCACCGGGGCTGGTTCCAG
>CAJXLA010000140.1 GCA_913055795.1 uncultured Alcanivorax sp.
GATTGCGCTCTCGCGCGAACGCCATGCCTTCTTCGGGGCCCATCACATTCAGGGCCGTCGCCAGCGCGTCCGCTTTCATACAGTCTGACGCCAATACCGTCACCGAGGCAAGTCGGTGTTCCACGGGCCGCCCGGTGCGCGGATCAATGGTATGCGAATAGAGCCGGCCATCGGACTTGTGAAAATTGCGGTAATCACCGGATGTCGCCATGGACTGCCCGCGCAGGGGCAGCACCTGCTCCACCTGCCGGGAAGGCCCGCTTTGCGGCTTCTCCACTGCTACCCGCCACGCCCGGCCACCGGGTTTTTCGCCCAGCGCGCGCAATTCACCCCCGATTTCCACCAGAAAGGCCTCAATGCCCCGCGCTCGGAGGAATTCCGCCACCCGGTCCACCGCATAACCCTTTGCCACCGAGGAGAGGTCCAGATAGACGCCGCCGGGCTGCAGCATGGTGCGCTCTTCCGGGTTCAGCTCCGGCTTGCGCCAGCCCGTGCGTTTGCGGGTTTTCCGGATGGCGTCATCCGAGGGCCGTTCGAAGGCGCCCTCGCCCGAGCCGAACCCCCATAGGTTGACCAGCGGCCCTACCGTGGGGTCATAGGCCCCGTCCGTATCGCGCGCGAGCTCCAGGGCATAGTCCACCACCTTGTACAGATCCGGCGGCACCGGGTACCAGGTATCCGCGTCAGCCCGGTTGTAACCGCTGAGCACGGAATCCTCGTCCCAGGTGCTCATCTGGTTATTAAGCGATTCCAGCAGCAGTTCAATATCGGATTCCAGCTGGGCGCGAGCAACGCCCGGGGGCAGGCCCACCACCTTCACCGACCAGCTGGTCCCCATGGTGGGCCCGGACAGGGTATGAACCTCGCCGCCCGAATCACAGGCGGCGAGCACGAAGACCACCAGGGCAACGAGCGCGACCCGGAGGCCACGCCCAAAGCACAAATTAACCACCGAAGTCATCCAGCAGAATATTCTCCGGCTCCACGCCCAGATCATCCAGCATCTTGAGCGCGGAAGCGTTCATCATGGGCGGGCCGCAGAGATAGTACTCGCAGTCCTCCGGCGCCGGATGATCCTTGAGATAGTTCTCATAGAGCACATTGTGAATAAAACCGGTATAGCCCTCCCAGTTATCCTCGGGCAACGGATCGGACAGGGCCAGATGCCAATTGAAGTTGTCGTTTTCCTCGGCGAGTTCGTTGAAGTCTTCCACATAGAAGGCTTCCCGCCAGGAACGCGCGCCGTACCAGAACGTGATCCTGCGGTTGCTCTTGATCCGCCGCAGCTGATCAAAGATATGCGCGCGCATGGGCGCCATGCCCGCGCCACCACCAATGAACACCATCTCCGCATTGGTGTCCTTGGCGAAAAACTCGCCGAAGGGTCCAAACACCGTCAGGTTGTCGCCCGGTTTGAGGCTGAAGCAATAGGACGACATCTTGCCCGGAGGAATGTCCTTGCCCCCCGGCGGTGGCATGGCGATGCGCACATTGAACATGAGAATACCCTTTTCTTCCGGGTAGTTCGCCATGGAGTAGGCGCGCACCACTTCCTCGTCCACTTTCGATTCAAGATTGAAGAAATCAAACTTCTTCCAGTCTTCCTGGAATTCCTCCTCGATATCGAAGTCCTTGAACTGCACGTGATGCGGCGGCGCCTCCATCTGCACATAGCCGCCGGCCCGGAACTCCACATCCTCGCCTTCCGGAAGCTTGAGCTTCAGTTCCTTGATGAAGGTCGCCACATTGGGGTTCGAGATCACCTCGCAATCCCACTTCTTGACGCCGAAAACCTCCTCGGGCACCTCGATCTTCATGTCGTCCTTGACCGTCAACTGACAGGACAGACGATAGCCCTCACGAATTTCCTTCTTGGTGAAGTGCTGTTCCTCGGTGGGGAGGATGCTGCCACCGCCCTCGACAACCCTGCACTTGCATTGCGCGCAGGTACCACCGCCGCCACAAGCGGACGACAGGAAGATACCCTCGGATGCCAGCGTACCCAGCAATTTGCTTCCCGCCGGCGCCTCAATGGTGCTTTCCGGATCATTGTTGACTTCGATCTGCACGTTGCCCGAGGTGACCAGCCGCGAACGCGCCACCAGAATGATCCCCACCAGAGCGAGAACAATGGCGGTAAACATGCCTACACTGAAAATAATCTCGAACATCAGGCTACTCTCAAAGCTGTACGCCGGCGAACGACATGAAACCCAGCGACATCAACCCTACGGTGATAAAGGTGATGCCCAGGCCCTCAAGCCCGTCGGGAACATCGCTGTATTTGAGCTTTTCCCGGATGCCGGCGAGCAAGGCAATCGCCAGGGCCCAGCCGGTTCCGGCTCCGAAGCCATAGACCACGGATTCACCGAAATTGTAATTGCGCTCGGCCATGAAAAGCACACCGCCCAGAATAGCGCAGTTGACCGTGATGAGCGGGAGAAAGACCCCGAGGGCGTTATAGAGCGCGGGCACGAACTTGTCCAGCGTCATTTCCAGAATCTGCACACTGGCGGCGATCACGCCGATATAGCTCAGCAGTCCGAGAAAGCGCAGATCGAGATTGGCCAGCGCCTCGATCCCCGTCCAGGCGAGCGCGTTTTCATCGAGCAGGTAAGTGAGGATGAGGTTGTTCAGCGGCACCGTGATCCCCAGAACCACAATCACCGCCAGGCCCAGGCCCATGGCCGTGGAGATCTTCTTGGACACCGCCAGGAAGGTACACATGCCCAGGAAGAACGCCAGGGCGATGTTCTCCACGAACACCGCTTTTACAAAGAGACTCAGATAATGTTCCAGCATGCTTGAATCTCCTCGTTAAAACGCGTCACTGACGCGCGTATGGGGCTTCATCTTGAACTGATTCTCTTCCACCTGCTCCGGTTTCCAGGACCGAATCGCCCAGATGAAGAAACCGATCAGGAAGAACGCGCTGGGCGGCAGCAGCATCAAACCGTTGGTGTAGTACCAGCCGCCCTCACTGGCCACGCTGAAAATCTGGTAGCCGAACAGGCTGCCCGAGCCCAGCAGTTCACGGAAAAAGCCCACCCCCAGCAGGATCACGCTATAACCCAGACCATTGCCGATACCGTCCATCAGCGACGGTAGCGGCGGGTTTTTCATGGCAAAGGCTTCGGCACGGCCCATGACAATACAGTTGGTGATAATCAGACCCACGAACACGGACAGCATCTTGCTGATCTCGTACGCAAAGGCCTTGAGCACCTGATCCACCACAATCACCAGCGAAGCAATGATGGTCATCTGCACAATGATGCGGATGCTCGAAGGGATCTGGTTACGGATCGTGCTGACGAAGAAGTTCGACAGCGCCACTACCGCCGTGAGCGCAATGCACATGGTCAGGGTGGTGCTCATTTGCGAGGTCACCGCCAGTGCCGAGCAGATACCGAGAATCTGCAGGGCAATGGGGTTGTTATCGAAAATGGGCCTTAGCAGGACATCGCGTGTTTTTTCCGCCATAAGCCGCCTCCTCAGTTGGCCGCCGCCGTGCGCGCATCCGGGTCGCGCACGCGCTCGAGATAGGGTCGATAGCCGTTGTCACTACTCCAGTACCGGACCAGACTGTTCACGCCCCGTGTCGTGAGTGTGGCCCCGGACAATCCGTCCACCTTGTGCTCCTTGTCGGGCGCGTTGTCCGGCACCGACCCCTTGATTACCTGAATGGCCAGATCGCCGTCTTCGTCGTAGAGCTTCTTGCCGGGCCACTGGCTTTTCCAGGCCTTGCTGTCCACCTTGCCGCCCAGCCCGGGCGTCTCGCCGTGTTCGTAAAAGCCCAGGCCGGCGACGGTATTGGCGTCGCTTTCCACGGCCAGGAAACCATAGAGCGTCGACCAGAGGCCGTAGCCATGGACCGGCAGGATGATCGTATCCAGCTCGCCCTGGTCATCGCGGGCCAGATAGACCTGGGCGACCTTGGGCTTGCGCTTGATGCCGGCAGGGTCCTTCTTGCTGGGCAGATCCGTGCTCATCTCGGGATTCTGTTTCGCCGAGATATAGTCGTAGGAATCAGGCATATCCACGTATTCGCCGGTATCGAGCCGGACGAAGCGGCGGTCGATGTTGCTGAACCTTGCACGCACATCGTCGCCCGACATGCCGGGCTCGTAAAGACCCGCCGCCGACAGGATATTCGTCTGCCGGTTGAGCTTTTCATTCTTGTTCTGCACCGGACGCAGCAGCACGGCCGCCGACGAGACCACCACGGCACAAACCAGACACACGGCCAGCGCCACCGTCACGGTCCGGGTGACTGTTTCCTTGTTTTCCGCCATCAGCTCAGCCCTCCCGTTCTGCGGACACGCCGGCGGATATTCGCCTGCATGACAAAATGATCAATCAGGGGCGCAGTCAGGTTGCCGAAGAGAATGGCCAGCATAACACCTTCGGGGAAAGCCGGGTTCACGACCCGGATCAAAACCGTCATCACGCCGATCAGTGCACCAAAAATGAGCTTGCCCTTGTAGGTCATGGACGCCGAGACCGGGTCCGTGGCCATATAGACCATCCCGAAGGCGAAACCGCCCACGGACAGATGCCAGTACCAGGGCATGGCGAACATGGGATTGGTTTCGGAACCAATGGCGTTAAAGAGCGTCGCCATGCCGATCAGGCCCAGCAGGACCCCCAGCATAATGCGCCAGGACGCAATGCGCGTGATCAAAAGCAGCGCTGCCCCCAGCGCAATCGCCACCACCGAGGTTTCGCCGATGGAGCCCTGAATATTGCCCAGGAAAGCATCCAGCCAGGTCAGGCTTTCGGTCGCGGCGGTGGTCGCATTGGTAAGCGCATTGCTGGTCAGCCCGACGCCATAGTCCAGCGAGCCCTGCGCCGCCAGAGCCAGGGGCGTGGCCCCGGAGAAATTGTCCACGGCCGTCCAGACGGCATCACCGGAAATCTGGGCCGGATACGCAAAATACAGAAAGGCCCGGCCCGTCAGCGCCGGGTTCAGGAAGTTCTTGCCCGTGCCGCCGAAGACTTCCTTGCCGATCACCACACCGAAGGATACACCCAGCACCACCTGCCAAAGCGGTATCGACGCCGGGACGATGAGCGTGAAAAGAATGCCGGTGACAAAGAAACCCTCGTTGACTTCGTGGCCACGCTTCCAGGCAAAGAGACCTTCCCAGAACGCACCCGTCAGGTAGGTCGTGATAAAGATGGGAATATAGAACACCGCCCCATGCAGCACATTGGCGAGCAGGCTGTCCGGGTTGAAGCCGGTCAGCGCCTGCACCAGCGCGGTGCGCCAGCCACCCGCCGGATCGGCCACACCCTGGGCGATCTGGAAGTTGGCCTGATAACCGACGTTGTAGAGACCGAACAGCAACGCCGGCATGGCGCAAAACCACACCGTCATCATGATGCGCTTGAGATCCAGCCCGTCGCGCACATGCGAAGTCGCGCGTGTGACGCTGGAAGGCGAGTAGAGCATGGTATCGAACATCTCGTAA
>CAJXLA010000141.1 GCA_913055795.1 uncultured Alcanivorax sp.
CCCCGGGGCGCCGCGCGCGTGGGCCCGCTCGGCCCCCCGGACGCCTAGAAGTTGTCGGGGCTCTTCGCCTTCTCGCGGGCCTGTTCGCGCGTGATCAGCCCCTTGCCCATCAGATCCTGCAGGCACTGATCGAGCGTCTGCATGCCGATCGCGCCGCCGGTCTGAATGGACGAATACATCTGCGCCACCTTGTCCTCGCGGATCAGGTTCCGGATCGCCGGGGTGCCCAGCATGATCTCGTGGGCCGCGATCCGCCCGCCACCGCTTTTCTTCAGCAGCGCCTGGGACACCACGGCCTGCAGGGATTCCGAGAGCATGGACCGGACCATGTCCTTCTCCGCAGCCGGGAAAACGTCGACGATCCGGTCGATGGTCTTGGCCGCACTGGTGGTGTGCAGCGTGCCGAACACCAGGTGGCCGGTCTCGGCGGCGGTCAGAGCCAGGCGGATGGTCTCCAGGTCCCGCAGCTCGCCCACCAGGATGATGTCCGGGTCTTCCCGCAGCGCGGAACGCAGCGCCTCGGCGAAACCCAGGGTGTCGCGGTGGACCTCGCGCTGGTTCACCAGGCACTTCTTGGAATCATGCACGAATTCAATGGGGTCCTCGATGGTGAGGATGTGCTCGTAGCGGCTGTCGTTGATGTAGTCGATCATCGCCGCCAGGGTCGTGGACTTGCCCGAGCCCGTGGGGCCGGTCACCAGGCAGATGCCGCGGGCGAGATCCGAGATCTTCTTGAATACGTCCCCCATGCCCAGATCATCCATGGACAGCACCTTGGAGGGAATGGTCCGGAAGACGGCGCCGCTGCCGCGTTTCTGATTGAAGGCGTTGACGCGGAAGCGGGCCACGCCCGGCACCTCGAAGGAGAAGTCCGTCTCGTAGAACTCCTCGTAGTCCTTGCGCTGCTTGTCGTTCATGATGTCGTAAATGAGCGCGTGGACTTCCTTGTGCTCCATGGCGGGCAGGTTGATCCGCCGCACGTCGCCGTCGACGCGGATCATGGGCGGCAGGCCCGCCGACAGGTGGAGGTCGGAGGCTCCGTTCTTGGCGCTGAACGCCAGCAACTCGGTGATATCCATGGTACTTCCCGGCTTCAGGGTTGTTATGCTTCGACTTTCGGTCCGGGGCGGACCGGATACGAACAATCTCCTAAATTAACCTGTCCCCATAGGGCAATCAATCATGCAGACAACACCGTCCGGTCTGGAGGCCGTTCGTACCCGCATCGCCGACGCCTGTCGGGCGGCCGGCCGCGATCCGGCCGGGGGGACGTTGGTGGCTGTGTCCAAGCAACACCCGGCCGAAGCCGTCCGGGCGCTGGCCGGGCAGGGCCAGCGGGATTTCGGCGAGAACTACGTCAACGAGGCGGTGGACAAGATCCGGGCCCTGGCCGACCTGGAGCTGTGCTGGCACTTCATGGGCCCACTGCAATCGAACAAGACGCGGGACGTGGCCGCGCATTTCGACTGGGTGCACTCGGTGGACCGGGCCCGTGTGGCGCGCCGGCTGAGCGAGCAGCGGCCTTCGGGGATGGACCCACTCAATGTCTGCATTCAGATCAATAGCGACGGCGAGCCGGACAAGAGTGGCGTGGACCCGGACGGGGCCCGGGAACTGGCGGAGCTGGTTCAGGCCTTGCCCGGGCTGCGACTGCGGGGGCTCATGGCCATCCCCCGCGCGGACGCGGCCGACCGCAACCGGGCCGCCTTCCGGAATCTGGCCATGACGTTGTCCCACTGGCGCTCTACAATGCCGGAGCTTGATGCCCTGTCCATGGGTATGAGCGGCGATTATGACGTCGCCATCGAGGAAGGCGCCACCCTGATCCGGCTGGGTACGGCCCTGTTCGGGGCGCGGGGATGACGCAAAGGCGCAAGGGGCAAGTAGCAAGGCGCGAGGTTCGAGGCGAGACGTCAGCGGCCCTGGAACGACCCCTCCTCAGTCCTCCCCTTGTCAGAGGAGGAAGTACGGTTCTCCCCCTGGCAAGGGGGAGTTAGAGGGGGTCGGGCCCAATCCGGGGGCTCCGGAAACGACCCTCCTTTGTCCTCCCCTTGCGAGGGTGGCGTAAAAGGCAAAGCGTAGGGTGCGCCGTGCGCACCATCGGACCTTGAAGGTGCGCACGGCGCACCCTACAGCTTGTTCGAGGGTTCAGGACGCAAAATTCAGAGGCTTTTGCGACACCCTCCTTGCCAGGGGAGGAAAAGCAGCTGAAGGGTAGACTTGTCACGTCGAAGCCTTTGGGCGAAGACGGCTTTACGGGGAAGCGAAATGACCAAACCAACCATCGGCTTTATCGGCGCGGGCAACATGGCCAACAGCCTGCTGGGGGGCATGATCGCGCGGGGCATTGGCGTGGATCGCATCTGGATGAGTGATGTGGATCAGGCTCTGCTGGACGAGCGCGCGCGCCAGTACGCCGTACACACCACCACCAACAACGAGGAGGTGGCCCACTGGGCGGACGTGCTGATCCTGGCGGTGAAGCCGCAGCTCATGCAGCAGGTGTGCGAGTCGCTGCAGCACCCGCTCTCGGACCACGAGTCGCTGGTGATTTCGGTGGCGGCGGGCATCCGGCTGGATCACCTGCGCACCTGGCTGGGCGGAGTGCCTCTGGTTCGCTGCATGCCCAATACGCCGGCCCTGGTCCAGGCGGGGACACTGGGACTTTACGCCGGCGACGACGTAAGCGCCGACCAACGCGCCATCACCGAGGAAATCCTGGGCGGCGCCGGGCTGACACTGTGGTTCGAGGAAGAAAAGGAACTGGATGCCGTCACCGCCGTATCCGGCTCGGGCCCGGCCTATTTCTTCCTGATGATGGAGGCCATGATCGCCGCGGCGCAGGAACAGGGGCTGTCCGCGCGTCAGGCCCGCCAGCTGGTGCTTCAGACCGCGCGGGGCGCGAGCGAACTGGCGTTGACCAGCGAGGATGATCCCGACGAGCTGCGCCGCAAGGTCTCGTCGCCCGGCGGCACCACGGCCGCGGGCCTGGAGGTACTGGAGGAAGGCGGGTACCGCGAACTGATGAGCCGTGCGGTAGAGGCTGCGCGGCGTCGGGCCGAGGAATTGTCGCAGTAGCTGCGCCGGCATCAGCGCCACGCCGCCTGGCGGCCGGTTTTCCGATTGAACCTGCGCCGGCTTGCCCCAATAATTGCGATCCCACCCGATCCAGAGGGTGGCACAAGAGGATCCGGATTGTACGCTCCGGGCAGTTATCCCAGCCGTAGGGTGCACCCATAGAGCAAACGTGGTGCGCACCGCGTTTATGCCCTATGGGTGCACCCTACGACTGATTCCGCTGCCCGGATAACCGCCTTTCCACCCAAAGAACCGGGAGCCGCCGATGAACCCACAGGGCGCAACCACTTTCCTGATCGAATTCCTGTTCGATGTCTATATCGTGCTGGTGCTGACCCGCTTCATCCTGCAGGCGGTGCGCGCGGATTTCTTTAATCCCATCTCCCAGTTCATCGTGCGCGCCACCAATCCGCCGCTGGTGCCCATGCGCCGGGTCATTCCCGGTTTCAAGGGCATGGACATGGCCTCGCTGGTGCTGGTGCTGGCGCTGCTGGTGCTCAAGATTGTGGTGGTACTGTGGGTGCGCGGCTACGCCGGGCCCTATGATCCGGCCCCGCTGCTGCTCTACGGGGTGCGCGAGCTGGCCTCGCTGCTGCTCAGCTATGCCTTCTGGGCCATTCTGCTGCGCGTAATCCTGTCCTGGGTGGCGCCGGACCCGGGCAACCCGGTCGTGCGCATCGTGACGCAGATCACCGAACCCATCATGGCGCCGGCGCGCAAGCTGCTGCCGCCCATGGGCGGGCTGGATCTCAGTCCCATTCTGGTGCTGTTGCTGCTGCAGTTCCTGCGGATTCTGTTCCAGGTCTGATGCTCACCCGCGACGGCGCGGACTGGGTGCTGACCTGCCGGGTGCAGCCCCGCGCGAAGCACGACGAAATCGCCGGCGAGCACGATGGGGCGGTGAAGATCCGAATCCAGGCGCCGCCGGCGGACGGGGCGGCCAACAAGGCGCTGATCGCCTTCCTGGCGAAGCGCTTCGGGGTGCGCAAGTCGTGCGTGAGCATCGATCAAGGCGCGACGGCACGGGGCAAGCGGGTGCGCATCCGGGGCGCCCACAATGAACCGCCCGTGCCGCCGCCGGAGCTGCTAGGCTGACCCCCTGACGCCGTCGCGGGGCCGCATTGCACGGCCGTCGACCGCGCATTAGACTCCGAACGCCCGTGGTGGGCTTTCGGTGCACACGGTTTCATTCATCCTGACCGCAAGGTTGCGGAGGGCCATCACCTCATGCGTGACAAGATGCCCGCGGATTCCGTGGGGCTGGTCGAGCCCGAGAAACTGCATATCGATCGCCCGCTGCATCTGGAGTGCGACCAGGTTCTGCCGTCCCACGACCTGGTCTATGAAACCTACGGCACCCTCAACGAAGACCGCTCCAACGCGGTGCTGATCTGTCACGCGCTATCCGGCAACCATCACGCCGCCGGCTATTACAGCACCGAGGACAAACGCGCGGGCTGGTGGGAGAATTGCATCGGCCCGGGCAAGCCCATCGACACCAACCGTTTCTTCGTGGTCTCGCCCAACAACCTGGGCGGCTGTCACGGCTCTTCCGGGCCACCCACAGTGAATCCCGACACGGGCCACCCCTGGGGCCCGGATTTCCCCATGGTCACGGTCAAGGACTGGGTGCAGAGCCAGGCCATGCTCGCCGACGAGCTGGGCATCGAGCAGTGGGCCGCCGTGGTGGGCGGCAGTCTGGGCGGCATGCAGGCCATGCAGTGGGCCATCGACTGCCCGGACCGGCTGCGCCATGCCGTGGTGATCGCGGGCGCGCCCAAGCTCTCGGCGCAGAACATCGCCTTCAACGAGGTCGCTCGCCAGGCCATCCTCAACGACCCCAACTTCCACGGCGGCCATTATTATCTCTACGACACCCTGCCCCGGCAGGGACTGATCCTGGCGCGCATGGTGGGCCACATTACCTACCTCAGCGACGACGCCATGCACTCCAAGTTCGGCCGGGATCTGCGCTCCGGACGCTTTCAGTACGGCTTCGACGTGGAATTCCAGGTGGAATCCTATCTGCGCTACCAGGGCGAGGCTTTTTCGCGCAATTTCGACGCCAATACCTATCTGCTCATGACCAAGGCCCTGGACTACTTCGATCCGGCACGCGAGTTTGCTGATTCGCTCGACGACGCCCTGGCCCAGACCCGCTGCGGCTTTTTCGTGGGCTCGTTCACCTCGGACTGGCGTTTTCCGCCGGACCGGTCCAAGGAGATCGTGAATTCGCTGGTGAGCGTGGGCCGGGACGTGAGCTACGCCGAGATCGACACCAGCAAGGGCCATGACGCCTTCCTGCTCAACATCGAACAGTACCGGCGGCTGTTCGGCGCCTACATGCAGCGCGTGGCCGCGGAGGCGGGCGTATGACACCGCGTCAGGAACTC
>CAJXLA010000142.1 GCA_913055795.1 uncultured Alcanivorax sp.
CGCCTCGCGCCTCGCGCCTCGCGCCTCGCGCCTCGCGCCTCGCGCCTCGCGCCTCGCGCCTCGCGCCTCGCGCCTAGACCAGCTCCAGCCGATCAAACATGGCGGACAGGGATTCCTCGTTGTTCACCCGCCGTACGGTTTCGGCCATCATGGGGGCAATGGGCATGACCCGGATCTTGTCGCAATTGCGGCCCGCGTCCGACAGCGGCACGGTGTCCGTGATCACCAGTCGGTCCAGTGCCGACTTGTTGATGTTGTCGATGGCCGGGCCGGACAGTACCGCATGGGTAGCGTAGGAGTACACGGCGCGCGCGCCGTGTTCCTTGAGTGCGCCGGCGGCCTTGCACAGGGTGCCGGCCGTGTCCACCAGGTCATCCACCAAGACACAGGTGCGCCCGTCGACATCGCCGATGATGTGCATGACTTCGGATTCATTGGCCTGGGCGCGGCGCTTGTCAATGATGGCCAGCTCCGCATCAAGCTGCTTGGCCAGCGCGCGTGCACGTACCACACCGCCCACGTCCGGTGATACCACCACCAGGTCTTCGTAGTTCTGGCGCTCGATATCCGCCACCACCAGGGGCGTGCCATAGACGTTGTCCACGGGGATATCGAAAAAGCCCTGGATCTGGTCGGCGTGCAGATCCACGGTTACCACCCGGTCTATACCGACGGAGGTGATCATGTCGGCGACCACCTTGGCGGTGATGGGCACGCGTGCGGAGCGTACGCGGCGGTCCTGGCGCGCATAGCCGAAGTAGGGCATGACGGCCGTGATGCGTCCCGCCGAGGAGCGCCGCAGCGCGTCCGCCATGACCAGCAGTTCCATGAGGCTGTCATTGGTGGGCGCGCAAGTGGACTGGACGATGAAAACATCCTTGCCCCGGACATTGTCCTTGATCTCCACGGCGGTTTCGCCGTCACTGAAGGTACCGACATCCGCGTCGCCGAGCGGGATGTTGAGATGCTCGACCATGGCATGGGCCAGGTCCGGATTGGCGTTGCCGGTGAAGATCACGAGATTGGGCACAAATCCCCCGGGGGTTGTTTACGGTCCGCGAGTAGAAATGGCTGGGGTGGCAGGATTCGAACCTGCGCATGACGGGATCAAAACCCGTTGCCTTACCACTTGGCGACACCCCAATAACGAAAACCGGTGTCGGGAACGACTTGTCAGGCGCTGAAGCCGGTCGCATCCAGCGCGGGCGAACGGTTGATGCCGCGCGCGACAAAACCACGCCAAGCGGACGGCAGATCCGCGAGCATCCGCGCGCCGCTCGCCTCGTCGGGCACCCGGGCGAAAACACAGGCGCCGGTGCCCGTCAGCCGGCTGTTGCCGGCGTATTCCCGGAGCTGATCCAGCGCTTCCCCGATGGCGGGAAACAACCGCCGCGCCACGGCTTCGCAATGATTTTCAAAGCGCTCCGGGCCGTCCCCGAGAAAGGTCGCTAATGTACTTTTCGGATATTGCCTTGTCAATTGCGGGTCGTTGAAAACGGCGCCGGTGGCCACCGTGACCCCGGGGTGCACCACCAGATACCAGGCGTCGGGTAGCTCCACTGGCGTGAGCTGCTCGCCCACGCCCTCTGCCCAGGCGCTATGGCCCCGGACAAAGACGGGGACGTCCGCGCCCAGTTCCAGCCCCAGTTTCGCCAGGCTGTCCAGGCCCAGATTCAGGCCCCAGAAGTGGTTCAGGCCCAGCAGGGTGCTGGCGGCATCCGAGGAGCCGCCGCCCAGTCCACCACCGGCGGGCAGACGTTTGTCCAGACGCAGGGCGGCGCCCGCTACGGTGCCCGTGTGGCGCTGCAATAGCCGGGCGGCGCGCCACACCAGATTGTCCTCGCCGGCGGGCGTGTCGTCGTCCACATCCAGACGGAGTTCGTCCGCCGCGCTGATATGCAGTTGATCGCCGTGATCGAGCAGGGCAAAGACGGTCTGGAGTTCATGGTAGCCGTCGCCACGGCGGCCGATGATATGCAGGAAGAGGTTGAGCTTGGCGGGCGCGGGTATCGTCAGCGTGTTCATGGCACGGGCTGCCAGGACTGGATCAGCAGCGTGAAGCGCTGATCGCCTTGCTCGGCCTTGATGCGATGGGGCAGCTGCAGTCCGGTCACGTTCTGGTAGCGGTCAAAGGTGAGCTGCCAGCCGGCCTGACGCAATTGGCTCAGGCGACCGTCGTTTTCCTTGCGCCGCGTGGCCGCCGGTTGTGGGGCGGCGAGTCCGCGCACCCAGTAGCGCAGCTGTTCCACGGGCAGGATCAGTCCGGTGAGCCGCCAGGCCAGCATGGACGGTGACTGCGCGCTGACGGTGTCGCCGCCGTGTTCCAGCCGGGCACGCTCCGGGCTCCATTCCAGCCGCGCGCTGCCGAAGCCCATGGGGCCGGAGAAATGAATGCGCCCGGCGTCCGGGTTCTTCTGGACCCAGTGGAAACTGGCGCTGCCGCCGTCGTTGCCGCTGCGGTAGCCCAGCCGGCCTTCCAGGCTCCAGCTGGCCAGCGCCTGCCGGCTGTCCCGGCCCAGATCCCGTTGCAGGGTCTGGCAGGCGGCAAGGGCGAGCATCAGGGCGAGTGCCGTCAGGCGCGACACAGTCGTCATGACGTCTCGCCGGTCAGCCGCTGCATGGTTTCGCGGATCTTGTCGTTGTTGGCCGGGTTTTCGTCCAGCCCGCGCTGCCAGATGTCGCGGGCCTTGTCCCGTTGATCCAGTGCCCAGAGCACTTCACCGTAGTGCGCGGCCACTTCCGGGTCCTTGAACTGATCCCAGGCGCGGCGCAGCCATTCGAGCGCTTCTTCTTGCCGTCCCTTGCGGTAGAGCACCCAGCCCTTGCTGTCGAGAAAGGCCGGATTGTCCGGTTGTTGTTCCAGCGCCCGGTCGATGTAGCCCTCTGCCTCATCCAGCCGCTTGTTGTGATCCGCCAGCGTATAGCCCAGCGCGTTCAGCGCCACGGCGTCGCCGGGCTTCATTTCCAGTACCCGGCGCAGATCCGCTTCCGCCTGGCCGGTTTCGCCCAGTTTCTCGGCGATCATGGCGCGCGCATAGAGCAGCTCGCGTTCATTGGGCAACTCGGCAATGGCCTGGTTGAGCAGCTCCATGGCGTCGGGGCTGCGGTCCACCTGGCGCAGGATTTCCGCCTGGGACGCATAGAGCGACGGTGCCCGGTCCGGGTGCTGGCCGCGCAGTTGTTCCAGCAGCTTCGCGCCCTCGTCGCCGCGCCCGTGCCTGTACATCAACCGTGCGGCCTGAACCCGGCCCCGCAGCCGGTTTTCGCCGCCGCTGATGGCCAGGTAATGCTGAATGGCCTGGTCCGGATGGCCGCTTTGCTTTTCCACCCGCGCGAGATAAAGGTGCATGTCGTCGGTGCGGTAGCCCTCGTCGCGTATTTGCGTGAGGGTGTCGCGGGCGAGGCCGTATTCGCCCTGTTCCAGCGCGTACAGTCCCACGGACACGCGCGGCTGGGCTGATTGCGGAAACCGTTCCGCGAGCAGCTCCACCTGTTTGCGGGCGTCGTCGATCCTTCCGGTGTTGATCAGCTGACGCGCATACTGCATGCGCACCCGTGGCACGTCCGGAAAGCGTTTTGCCAGGCGGGCGAAATGCTTGCGCGCGTCCCGGTTGCGCCCCAGCTTGCCCAGCAGGCGGCCCTTGAGCATGAGCGCCTGTCGATGATCCGGATTAATGGACAACGCTTCTTCACTGGCTTGCAGGGCCTGCTCCGGCTGGTTCTGTTTGTGCCGGTGCAACGCGCGTGCATACCACAGCGGTGCCTGGTCCGGGTATTGCTCCACCAGGCTGCTGAGTGCTTCCAGCAGGGGTTCACTGGTGTCGGTGTTGAGCTGGCGGGCCTGCTCTACCAGGTCCGACAGAGCGGTGTCCGGATCCCGGGCGAGCAATCGGTCGATGTGCAGCGCCGCCCGTTTGGGCTCGCCCAGGCTGATGGACGCCAGAGCGGCAATTTCCCGTGCGCGCTTGTTGTCCGGCTCCTGGCGCAGCCAGCGCTCGGATAGCTGCCGTGCCTGTTGGTGTTCGTGCAGATAGGCGGCCAGACGCGCGGCCTGTTCCAGCACGCGTGGATCATTGGTGGCCATGCCCACTCGGCTGTAATAGGCCAGGGTAACCTGGAGGGCGTCGCGCTGGGCGGCCAGTTCCGCCACCAGCAGGTCCCCCAGCATGCCCGGCTTGTCCTTGATCGGCAGCGGTGCCTGGTACGGAATCCGGGCCTCGGGTTCCGACGGGGCGTCGGGTTGATGGGCGCAGCCGGCCAGCAACCAGAGCGTGAAGGCGACAATCGGGCCGAGGCGCAAGGGATGGCTCATGCGGGTCCATGTCCGTTCAAAATGAGCCGTTATGATGGCACAGGCGGGCCGCCGTGCCCACCGGCACAGCCGGGTTATGACATTGTTTTACGGGCATCTTTAACGCAAAATGCGCCCGACTTGCGCAGGTGGCGGCGACATGCATTTACTGGCGGCGGGTGTGAACCACAAGACCGCGGAGCTCGATTTTCGGGAACGCATCACCTTCGCCTCCGAGGGTCTCGCCGCCGCGCTGTATTCGCTGGTGGAGGTGCCCGGCGTAACCCAGGCGGTGCTGCTGTCCACCTGCAACCGCACCGAGTGTTATTGCCTGGTGGAAGATACGCCGGATCTGCCGGCCTGGCTGGCGCACTGGCATCACCTCGATCCCGAGGATCTGCGTCGTCACTGGTACAGTTATTACGATCAGCACGCGCTGCATCACATGATGCGCGTGGCCGGCGGGCTGGATTCCATGGTCCTGGGCGAGCCCCAGGTGCTCGGGCAGATGCGCGACGCGTACGCCCGCGCCGAAGAAACAGGTACGCTGGGGCGCGAGCTGGCCGGCTATTTCGAGCAGGTTTTCTCCGTGGCCAAGCGCATCCGTACCGAGACCGACATCGGTGCCCATGCGGTATCCGTCGCCTATGCGGCCGTGTCCTTTGCGCGCCATATCTTTGCCGATCTGAACAAGAGCCACGCCCTGCTGATCGGCGCGGGCGAGACCATTGATCTGGCGGCTCGTCATTTGCGGGACCTGGGCGTGCGCGAGCTGGTTATCGCCAACCGCACGCGTGAGCGCGCGCAGGAGCTGGCCTCGGAAGTGAGCGGTCGCGCCATTACCCTGGACGAGCTGCCGCAATGGCTGCCCAACGCCGACATCCTGATCTCGTCCACGGGCAGTCCCGAGGCCCTGCTCGACAAGACCATGGTTCAGCGCGCGCTCAAGCAACGCCGGCATCGGCCCATGTTCATGGTGGATATCGCCGTGCCGCGCGATATCGCGCCGGAAG
>CAJXLA010000143.1 GCA_913055795.1 uncultured Alcanivorax sp.
TTCAGGCCGCGCCCTGCGGGGCTTTCAGGCTGGCCCGCACTCATCGTTGCCCTTTTTCGACGGGACCCCGCGCCGCCTTCAAAAGGGCGCCTCAATTGCGAACCAGCCTGAAAGCCTGAGTACGCAACGGGTTTTTCAACAGCCTGCTACCTTTTCGGGTATCATGCGCATCCCTGCGATCCTGTCGCCCCCAAGTCCGAGGGAGTAGCGCATGAATACAAACCATTACATCGCCTTCACCGAATCCGAAACGCTGCGCGCGCATCGGGATGATTTCCTGCGGGCTGTAGAGTACGCACCCCACGGCGATCACGGCGACAAGGCGCGTGCACTCATGGATCAACTGGTGGACGAACTGGTGGCGACCTTTTTCGAGGGGCCACTGGAGGCCAGTGGTGCCCGGGGCGGATTGGTGTCCGCCATTCAGAGCGCGGCCGGTGTTGTACGCAAGACCGGGCAGAACATGGCCGGGCGTCTGGTGGCCCGCGTGGAGCCCGGCGAGGCCCAGCAGGCGCTGGCCGCGCACCTGGGGCGTTACCGTTTCGAGTGGCATGGCGAAAAGGTGTCCGCGTTTCCCTTGTCGCCGGCCACCGCGGAGCAGGTGGTGGCGGCGTTCGACGAGGTGCTGGGCGGGCGTCGCGACATGACGGATCTGGTCACGGCGATGAAAAGCATTGCCGACGAGGCTCTGGCGCATTATCTCGACGGCGTGGTGGAACCCATTGCCTTGAACCGGTTCAGCCGTGGCATGGTCTCCACGGCCCGGGGCACGATCCGCAAGGCGGCCTATTCGGGCATCGAGAAGGGGTTGCCGGGCATGCCCTGGCGCTTTCGTGAACCCGTGGTACGCTATTTCCAGGACATGCTGACCGCGGCTGAGGCCTGACATGGGTGGATTTTTCGGTAACCGGCGCAAAACAAACCGGCGTCCGGCGGACATGGCCGTGGACGTGCACTCTTATCGGCGCCGGGGCGGCTGGCGGACGCTGGAGCCGGGTGCGCGCGGGCTGGATTTCAACCGTTTCGGCATGGCGTTTGTCAGTCGCACGCGTCTGCGTCCCGGCGACAGCCTGCGCCTGAGCCTGCATGGGCCCGCCATGCGGCTGCACGGGGTTAAGGCGCGCGTGGTGAGCAGTCAGCACACCGGGCAGGGGTATCGTACCGGTGTACGCTTCTACGAGAGCCTGCATGAACTCGCCCATGCAACCCGGGCGCCGTACCTGCGCTATCTGTGCGGACTGGAAGAGCAGTTGCCGCCGGCGTGAACCGGCGGCAGCACGTGCTCACCCCTTGCGGTTGGGCAACACGTCGCGGAGTTTGTCCGCCATGTCCCGAACGGCTTTCTCCGTGGTTTCCCAGTCGATGCAGCCGTCGGTGATGGACACGCCGTATTCCAGTTCGTCGGGATCGTCGCCCACCTTCTGCTTGCCGTGTTTCAGGTGGGACTCGACCATCATGCCCACGATGGACTCGTTGCCCTCGATGATCTGCTGGGTCACATTCTCCATGACCAGCGGTTGCAGGGATGGATCCTTGTTGGAATTGGCATGGCTGGCATCCACGACGATGTTGGTGGACACGCCGGCCGTGCTCAGCTCCTCTTCCGCCAGGGCAATGGACACGGAATCGTAGTTGGGCTTGCCGCCTCCGCCGCGCAACACCACATGGCCGTAGCTGTTGCCGCGCGTGGTGGTAATGGCCACCTTGCCGTCCGGGTCAATGCCCAGGAAACGGTGGGGATGGGTGACTGACTGCATGGCGTTGATGGCCACATCCAGGCTGCCGTCGGTGCCGTTCTTGAAGCCCACCGGGCTGGACAGCCCGGACGACATTTCCCGGTGCGTCTGGGATTCGGCCGTACGCGCACCGATGGCGGTCCAGCCAATCAGATCCTGCATGTACTGGGGCGTGATGGGATCGAGTGCCTCGGTGGCCGCCGGCAGGCCCAGATCCGCGATATCCAGCAACAGCTTGCGGGCCATGTGCAGCCCGTCCTCGATCTTGAAGCTGTCATTGATGTAGGGGTCGTTGATCAGGCCCTTCCAGCCCACGGTGGTCCGGGGCTTTTCAAAATAGACCCGCTGTACCAGGACCAGGGTATCGCTGACCTCGTCGGCCAGTTTCCTGAGCCGGTTGGCATACTCCATGGCCGCGTCCACATCATGAATGGAGCAGGGGCCGATCACCATGAAGAGGCGGTGGTCCTCCCGGTCCAGGATGTTGCGGATGGTGTCGCGTCCGCGCGAAACCGTGTCCCGGGCCGCGTCGCTCAGGGGCAATTGCTCCTTGATCGCGCGCGGCGTGGTCAGCAGGTCCTGGGACTCGATGTTGAGGTCGTCTACCTTGATATCCAGCATGGGTTGCGCTTGTCCGTACCTGTTCGTGTCTGAAGCCGGGGCAGTCTAGCCCAATCCGTCGATAGAGGGAACGGCCCACGCCCCTATCAGGACCATTGGACGCCGCTATGGGGCGCCCAGCAGTTCCTCCACATAAGGCGGGACCACCTCGCCGGCGCGCCCGTGGCGGTGTTCGTCAAAGGCGGAGTTCATCTCCGAGGCCTCCAGGTTCAGCTCCACGGTGTGCGCGCCGGCGGAGCGCGCCAGTTCCACGAACCCCGCGGCGGGGTAGACCTGGCCCGAGGTGCCCACGGCCAGGAAAAGATCGCAGGCGGCGAGTTCGCCCTGGATGCGCTCCATCTGCTGCGGCATTTCGCCGAACCAGACCACGTTCGGACGCAACCGCCCGGTGGTGCCGCAGGCCGGGCAGACCGAATCCGCTTCGATGGGTTCATGCCAGTCGCTCGGCTGGTGGCAGACTTCGCACCAGGCCTGGAGCAGATCGCCGTGCATGTGGATCAGATTGCAGCTGCCGGCGCGTTCGTGCAGATCGTCCACGTTCTGGGTCACCAGCAGCACCTGGCCCGGATAGTGCTGCTCCAGCCGGGCCAGGGCCTTGTGACCGGCATTGGGTTCGACGCCTTCCTGCAATTGCCGCCGCCGTTCGTTGTAAAACGCCTGCACGGTGTCCGGGTTCCGGCGAAAGCCCTCGGGTGTGGCGACATCCTCCAGGCGGTACTGCTCCCAGAGCCCGCCCTGGTCGCGAAAGGTGGAGATGCCGGATTCGGCCGAGATTCCGGCGCCGGTAAGTATTACAATGCGTTCGTGTTTCATAAGGGTCAGGTGCTGTTTGTATGAGCGATCAGGTGGTAGCTCGTCACGAAGTCACGGAGCTCGCCGGCCGCGGCCGGGTCAACCTGCTTCATTTTCATCCGGGCACCGTGCTGATGGTGGCCGCCACCGCCGTGGGGCTGTACCGGAGCCCGGAAGCGGTGAACGACCCCCTGGGCAACGGACTGATCGGCTATGAAGCCATTCCCGAGGCTCTACAGGGTGACGCCGGGGCCTGCGACGGCCAGATTCAGGAACAGCAGGCCGGTTATGTGCGTCTGGTCTCCGGCGGCATCATTTTTATTCGCCCGGACGGTGTGGGACTCTACCCGGACACCGACAGTGCGCTCAACAACCGCAACATGCACTGGCTCATTCCCTTCGAAGCCGCCAACTGAGCAGGATTCATCATGGTCGAAGAACAAACCCGTCTGCGTCTGCGCCAGCTCAGCACCGAGGACTACCAGCCCTTCGCCAGTCTCATGGATCTGGTCTATCCGGATATCGGGGGTGCCTGGCCGCGCAATCTGGTGCTGGAACTGATCCGGCTCTTTCCCGAAGGGCAAATGGTGATCGAGGACAATGGCGAACTGGTGGCGGTGGCGCTCACCATCAGGGTGAACTATGACCGTTTTTCCAATCCGCACCGCTATACGGATCTGATCACGGAAAAGGAAGTACGCGGCCATGATCCGGACGGCGATGCGCTGTATGGGCTGGATGTCTTTGTTCATCCGGAATACCGCGGCTATCGCCTCGGTCGACGCTTGTATCAGGCACGCAAGGATCTGTGCCGTGAGCAGAACATGAAGGCCATCCTCGCCGGCGGACGTCTGCCCGGCTATCACAAGCAAAGCGAGGACATGACGGTCACCGAATACCTTGAACAGGTAGAGGGACACGCCATCCATGATCCCATCCTGTCCTTTCAGATCGCCAATGGGTTCGACGTCAAGCGGCTGATGTCGCGCTATCTGCCCGAGGACGAACTCTCGCACGGCTATGCCACGCTGCTGGAGTGGGACAACATCCTTTATGAACCCGACCAGGGACAGCCCTATGCCCGCAAGTCCGTGGTGCGTCTGGGCGTGGTGCAGCGGCGCATGCGTGCCGCGCGTTCCGTTGAGGACCTGTTGAGCCAGGTGGAGTTTTTCGTCGATTCGTTGTCCGATTACTACTGCGATTTCGTGGTGCTACCTGAATTTTTCAGTGCGCCGTTGATGGGGTTGAAGCCGGATCTGTCGTCCGTGGAGGCGGTGCGTTTCCTCGCCGGCTTTACCGAGGAACTGCGCGCGGCCATTTCGGATATGGCCGTGAGTTACAACATCAATGTGGTGGCCGGCTCCATGCCCATGGAGGATGACGAACAGCTCTACAACACGGCCTTCATGTGCCACCGCGACGGCACGGTGGAAGAACAGCGCAAGCTGCACATCACGCCGCACGAACGCCGCGACTGGCTGATTCAGGGCGGCAATGCCGTGCGCGTGTTCGACACCGATGCGGGGCGTGTAGGTATTCTCATATGCTATGACGTGGAATTTCCGGAACTGGGCCGGATTCTGGCGGATCAGGACATGGAGATTCTGTTCGTGCCCTTCTGGACGGACACCAAGAACGGTTATCTGCGTGTGCGTCATTGCGCCCAGGCGCGGGCGATCGAAAACGAATGCTACGTGGCCATTGCCGGCAGTGTGGGCAATCTGCCACGTGTGGACAATGTGGATATTCAATACGCGCAGTCGGCGGTATTTTCCCCCTCGGATTTTTATTTCCCGCACGACGCCACCATTTCCGAGGCGGTGCCCAACACCGAGATGCTGCTCTTTGCCGATGTGGATCTGGACAAGGTGAAGCTGCTGCACCGTGAGGGTTCGGTGACGAATCTGCGCGATCGGCGCAATGATCTCTATCGGCTGGACTGGTCGCAGCGGGAAAGCGAGTAACCGGGGTAGCGAGCCCGGCCGGATCCGGCCGGGCGTCGCGGACCCTACATATTGGGGTAGGTGGGCCCGCCGCCGCCTTCCGGTGTCACCCAGTTGATGTTCTGGGCCGGATCCTTGATATCACAGGTCTTGCAGTGG
>CAJXLA010000144.1 GCA_913055795.1 uncultured Alcanivorax sp.
CTCCCGCGACGACGGCCCCCAGCACCAGGTAGAACGGCAGGAGTCGGTCATTCAGCAGGGATGCCATATACTTCTACTTCAACGTAGTGGTTGAGCTCGTTGGCGGTACTGCCATTGCTGTAAAGCCTTACGAACCGCCCCTCAACTCCGTCGGCGGGAATCCATTTGCCTTCATTGTCCTCAATATATTCGTAGTCTTCACCTACTCCCAGACCCGTGGAGTTGTCCTGATCATTGTTGAACAGCGTAGTGACGTCGGTAACGAAGTCCTTATTGTTGGCTACCTGGGCAATGATGTCATGATAAACCCGGGCCTTGCTGTGGTAGTGCCAAACCAGCAGGCCATAGATTTTGTGTTTCTGCTTCAGATCTATCTGCACCCACTGTTTGCCGGGGGGCAACGTGAGAACTGTTCCTGACCGGCCGGATTTATCCCCGTCGGTGAGCATACTCAATTCGCCCATGATGGGCGTGCCCTTTGTCGTCACGGGCTTCCCGGCAGCGAGGTTCTCAGTGGCACCTTCAGGAACCTGAATACTTTCCCGGCTCTTTTCCGGGTTCGGTTCCAGTATAGGGGTGTCGAGATCGCTGGGAGTACCTGCGAACATCGGTTGGGGCAGTTCAGGTTCCAGCTTCACCATCTTTTCCTGTTGCTTCTGTTCGCCGGCATCTGTTTTTTGTCCGTCGTTGCCCGCGTCGGACCCGGCGTCTTCCTGATCGCTTTTTTCGGTTTCTCCCTTCTTTTCCTCCTCTTGCTCCTTTGTCTTGTTCTGTTGGTCTGTTTTCTGCTTTTCGGGGGGTTCCTGCATGGACGGGGCGGTCCCTGAACCTTCCTGACCGGGGGAAGGTTCCCCACCGTCGCCGCAACCGGCAAAGACCAGTGCAGCTCCGGCTACCAAAATAGCAGACATTAGCAGTGACTTCGTGAGGCTCTTCATAGGTCTTTTCTCCTTGCTGTCAATCGATTCTTGTACAGTTATTGGTTTTTTGGATGTTCAGCCCACACTTTTACCGGGCGCGACCGGCACTGTAAATGTGGTAGGTGCAAGCGCGGTAAAAGGATTGGTGTTCCAGTTAGACCTTAAACTCGGACTCGTCGAACTGAACTTTCTTTGCTTTACGGACCGCTTCATTTGCCCGCAGAACGGTTACGGCGGTTTCGTAACCGATTTCGGGCGGGCACGTCAGTTCCTGTTCGCCGCGGATGGAAGCGAAGAAGTTTTCCAGGTGGGGCTGATGTGGCGGCTTATTGGCCGCTTCCTTCACGTCCATACCCTGCTTGGTTTTTTGCTTGGTCTTGCCCACCTCGAGTTCGATGGCTTCCTGACCCATCTGTTCGCTCTTTTCGGCCAGGTCTACCCAATCCTGCTTTTCTGCCCGTTGTTCGCGGACCATATAGCCTTTTTGGGACTGTTCCGAGATCAGGAGGCTTCCCTGGAAGCCCATATAGGCGGTGTAGTAGCCGCGGAAGCTGGTAGTATTTGCGACCTGGTAAAAGCCACGTACCGGGCCTTCTTCCGTCTGATATTCGTAGAGGGCCAGTACGTTATCCCACCACTCTCTGTCAGTCTTCTCGCCCCAGTAGTCAAGTCCTCCGGTAGCCTGAACGGCGGAAGGCGGGGTGCCCAAGAACCAATTGAATATGTCGATGTGGTGGGAGCCGAGATCACACATGGGGCCGCCGGCGTACTTTTTGAACCAGCGCCAGTTCCGCAGGTGGTTCATGGAGTCATAGCCGTGCTTTTTCAACTTCTCTTCGTCCATCATGTACTTCTTCGGAGTGCTCCGGTTGAGTATTGTGGCACGGTTCCACTGGCCTCGGACATGGGTGATACGCCCGAGATTGCCCTCCTGGATCATCTTCTGGGCATGCATGAAGCGTGGATTCGTGCGGCGCTGGTGGCCGATCTGCACGAGTTGGTCAGATTCCTGCGCGGCCTTGACGATTTCCCGGGCACCCTTCAGGGTGTTGGACATTTCTTTCTCGCAATATACGTGCAGCCCCGCATCGAGACACGCCTTGGTGATGGGCGCGTGTGTGAAGTCGGGGGTGGCGACAATGGCCGCGTCCAGATCGTTCTCGCTGGCCAGCATCTCCTGGTAGTCTTCGTATACAGTAACCGGCTGGTCGTAGGCTTTGAGGGTCCGGGAAGCGAACTTCTGCGAATACTCCCAGATATCACATACAGCCTGGAACCGGATGCCGGGTATCTTGAGGCACTGGGGCATAAGTCTGCTCCGCCCCTGCTCTCCGGCGCCGATGAGGGCGACGTTGAGCTGGTCTTCAGGGCCGGCCGAATCCTGGCCCATCGAGACCTGCGATACCATCATACCTGCGCCTGCGGCAGCAGTGGCCGAGCGCAAAAAGTCACGACGCGTAAGGTCCGTCTTCTCCTCGTTCGCGCGGTCTGACATGGTCATTCACCTTTGAAAAAGAGTAAATTATATTACTTGGACGGATTGATCCTGAGATTGTCCAGAGCTTGGCCTTCGGAATTCGTGAAGCGAGCCGCTGCGCCCCACTGGCCGGTCCCTTCTACTATTTTCAGCATCAGGCTATTCCATCCTTTTTTCAAGTCGACGGTCACAGTGTCATCTGCTTTGCTTACGGGCCGAGTGGCGTTATTTTCGTGGATGAGTTTGCCATTCAGCCAGACCTTGATCCCGTCGTCGCTGCCTAGCTGAAGCTTGGCGCTTTGTTCCTTCGGGCTGCGCACTCCGGTCCGGAGGTAAGCAACCCGGTTGTCCCCACCTATTGTCTTTTCGAGGTTGACCTGCCACGGATCGGTCTGGCCGCCCCTCACGAAGCGCCATTCGGCCTTTTTATTCTTCTCCGGTGCGAAAGCGACATCGAACAATTCACCGCCGCTCATCCCGTCTTTCGTGTATGGCCCCGACAGGCGCCACGCGATGATAAATCCGTTGTGTTCATACATATTTTTGGCCGCTCGTCGAGCCTGTTTCACAATTGCCTGGTTGTCGGAGTTGTCTCTCAAGCGGTTGAACGCTTTCCTGGCTATATCAGGGTGAGACAGGGATAACTTTTTGGCGATCGAGAGGTAAGCGGCCTGGGCTTCCCCTCTGACACCGCTGGCGGTTGGTGGCCTTGTTGCTGCTGTCCGTGGTGGGGCTGATTGTGGCGCTGGTCTTCGCCCGGTTCTCCGCGCCGGATCTGGCCCTGACCCAGTTGTCCGTGGAAGTGGTGACGATTCTTTTGCTCATGCTAGCCATGTATTTTCTGCCTACGCGCAGCCTTCCCGATTCCGGGGGCTGGCGGCGCAGTCGGGATCTGGTGATTGCCGGCCTGTCGGGGCTGACCGTGGGCGGTGCGGCCTTCGCCCTGATGACGCGGGTACCGGACACCATTTCCGGTTTTTTCCTGGACCGCAGCGTGGCCGAGGGGGGCGGCAGCAATGTGGTCAATGTGATCCTGGTGGATTTCCGGGGTTTCGATACTCTGGGCGAGATCTCCGTGCTGGCTATAGCCGCTGTGGGCATTTATGCCCTGCTCCATGATCTGCGCCTCCCGCTGGCGCGTTTCGATAGTGACGGCCGGCCCTGGGCGCGGGATGCCCATCCTGTGATTCTCACCACCATCAGTCGGCCGCTCTTGCCACTGGCCCTGCTGGTAGCGGTTTATATCTTCCTGCGCGGACACAACATGCCCGGCGGCGGTTTCATCGCTGGTCTGGTGGCCTCGGTGGCGCTGGTGCTGCAGTACCTGGCCAGTGGTGTGCACTGGGTCCATGAGCGCGTACCCGGTGATTATCATCCGGTGCTTGCGCTGGGCCTGCTCACCGCCGGGGTGACGGGACTGGCCAGCTGGTATTTCGGCGCGCCCTTTTTGACGTCCACCCATGGTTATGTCCATTGGCCCCTGGTGGGCAAGGTCCATCTGGCCAGCGCGATCGCCTTTGACGTGGGTGTGTTCCTCACCGTGGTGGGCGCGACCCTGTTAATTCTGGCGAATCTGGGCAAGCTGACCGTCGAGGGTGAACGCATCCGGGAGGGCGCCTGATGGAACTGTTGCTGGCTGTCATGATCGGCACGCTGACCGCCACGGGCGTGTACCTGCTGCTCCGCGCGCGCAGGTTGACCTTGTCCGTCGCGAAGATGAGGTCGGGCGGGGATCCCTTCTGAACGGTCGACCGCACCTTCTTGGCCAGGGTGACCCCACCCCCCTCCATCCGCCACCGCCAGAAGCGGCCCGGCATCGTGATCGTGCGAATGTCGTGTGCGCTGTGGTCGACGAGCCCGTCGAGGAAACGCTGATGCGAGCCCCCGTACCAGGGCTCCAGGGCGAGAATGTCCATGGGCGACAGGGATCTTGGACGTGAGAATGACCGGATCGAGGGCTCAGGAGGCACCCTCTGCTTCGAGCCGCTCCTGAAGGGCCTCTTCTTCGGCCTTCGAGGCCGGGCGCACGATCGAAATGCTTCGCTCCTGGAGCGCCCGTCGGAGCCGAGGATCCCGCACTTCCTCCGGCGTGATGACGTGCTCCTCGCCCGATCGAAGCCGCAGGACCCGGGATTTCATGTCGACCCGCACCTCGTCCGGACCGGTATTTTTGATGAGCATGCCGCGTCGCGTGCGATCAGCCATAGTCGAGGATCGTGTTGGTGCACCAGAGGGCCGAGCTGCCCAGAGGGAATGGGCCCTCGCCGAAGAGAAGTTCCGAATCGATCGGGGCTATATGGTATAAAAGAGACGCCCCGGTCGACAATCCCCCTTCAAATCCCTCCGCCCTCCAATGGTCGGCGACGGTCGAGTTGTCATCCGCTGTGGCCAGTGACCGGGGAATGTGATTTGCGTACGTTCTCACGGATCGGTATCGCTTCGCCGCGGTGAGCCGGCGGTCGGGCCTCCGTGTCGACGGAGACCCAGGGGGGGCGACCCTGTTGCGGGGTCTGCGAGATCCGTCAATCCAGTTGCGCACGCTCAGTAGCATGCTCAACGAGGTGGGCCAAACCCTTCGGATGGTGGGGCGGGGCCTCCTGGACCTCCTCTACCCGCCGCGGTGCCTCGGATGCGGCGCGCGCCCCGAAACGGCCGCGCTTCCGCTGTGTCCCCGCTGCCTGCAGTCGATGGAGCGGGCCCCCCGGATGGGCGT
>CAJXLA010000145.1 GCA_913055795.1 uncultured Alcanivorax sp.
CCCGCACCGCGAGCTCGGCTTACTTCTCATCCACCAAACAGGAGATCTTGATTTCCGAGGTGCTGATAATCAGGATGTTGATCCCCTCCACCTGGAGTGCCTTGAAGGCGATGGCCGCCACTCCGGAGTGGCTGCGCATGCCCACCCCGATGACCGAGATCTTGGCCACTCCCGGATCGTGCAGGACTTCCCTGGCCCCTATGCTCTCCTGCAAACCTTGAATTAGCTCCAGGGTCCTGTTCAGGTTGCTCCGGTTCACGGTGAAGGTGAGGTCCAGTGCAGATCCGTAGCCTTGCCGGTCTGGTGGTTCTGCATGCTCATCTTCGACGGCCGCCACCATTCGTCCTGATGGTGCGTAAAGCCCGTATTCCGGAGGGTTTTCAGATGGCTCTTCTTGCGGTCGTAGTACTCCACCCTGAAGGTGCGATAGTCCTCGGTATCGATCCAGGTGACCTGTCTGGTATACCCCGAATGCTCGCTCACCGGGTAACGTGCCACCACGAAGCACTGCTGCTGCCGACAGGATTCGGTCCGCAAGTACTCGTAGGTGTACTTTTCCACTTCCTGGGGCCGCATGTCCTCATAGGCGAATTCACTGCCCATGAAGGGTCCGGACTTGTTCTGCGAGGCAATCCTTTTCACCCGGCGCAGCGCGGGCAGATAGAGCCACTGATCGTCATCGCGTTCCTTGTAACTCCAGGTCAGCAAAGCCGTGCCACGCACATCGGGCGGGGATTGAAACAGGATCAGGCTCTTGTCGCCCTCCTTTTCTCCGGCGCCCTCCAGCACACGCATTTCCAGTTCGCGCTCCGAGGTATCGCCCCGTTTGCTGATCAGCACCATGCGCAGATCGGCCCGCATGTCGTTGAAACCCGATCCCCGGCGGTCCTGTTCCCGGGCGATTTCCAGGCCCCGATGGGATTGCTCAGCGGTGTCGGCAGAGTCCCCGTCCGCAGCCCAGCCCGCTGACGCGGTGCAGGCCACGATCCAGAAAGTGATTCCCGGGATCCGTTGCATGGCTGTTCCCCTTTGAAGGCCCGCGCTGGCGGCGATATGACCTCATTTCAAATTGTGACGCAGCGTCACGATAGTTCGCTCCCGTATCCGGGTCAAGACGAACGGATTTCGCTCAGAGGGTGTCAGGCAGGTTGTCCGCACGGTCGTCCGGCTGGCGCTGCCAGGCGTTGAGCACGGTCCGCACCGCTTCATCCACCGAGTCGGTCACGCGGAACAGATCCAGATCCGCGGCATCAATACAGCCTTCGGCCAGCATGCGCTCACGCAGCCAATCGGCCAGCCCGGACCAATAGGCTGTATCCATCAAAACAATGGGAAAAGGTTTGGTTTTGCTGGTCTGGACCAGGGTCAGCGCCTCGAAGAGCTCATCCAGTGTGCCGAAGCCTCCGGGGAAGACCACAAAGCCCACGGCATGCTTGACGAACATCAGCTTGCGGACGAAGAAATAGCGAAAATGGAGACTCAGGTCCTGATAGGCATTGGTGCCCTGTTCGCGGGGCAATTCGATATTCAGGCCGATGGAAGAGCCGCCACGGCCCATGGCTCCGCGATTGGCCGCTTCCATGATCCCCGGCCCGCCACCGGTGAGCACATTGAGCCCGGTCTCGGAGAACCGCTCCGCCAGGTCTTGCGCCTGCTGGTACCAGCCGGAGTCCTGGTGCAACCGCGCACTGCCAAACACGGTCACGGAGTCACCCAGATCGCCCAGATGTTCAATGCCGTCCACCAGCTCGGATTGCATGCGCAGGGCACGCCACGCTTCCCGTCCGCGCCGATCTTTCATGAACTACCACTCCTCCCCGTGCGGTTCACAGTCGCGGCGCAGCCGTTCCAGCCGATCCAGGCAGTCCCGCATCCGGGCCCGATCCTGTTCGCCCAGCATCCGATCCTCGTCTTCCGCGCGCATCAGCAGGTCATTGTTTTCGCTCGGCGGTTCGGGCCGCAGGGCCAGCCCCGGCGAATCGAAACCGGCGAGCATCTGTTCATCCAGCCAGGCCAGCGGATCATCCGGGTTCTGGCGCGCCTGCTCCACCAGCCGGGCTTCGGGCACGTCCATGCCGGCATCTTCAAATGTCCGCGCCAGCGCCCCGAGGCTGATGAGATCGCCGGCCTCGTGGACCTGGTAGCGTGCGGCGGAGCGTCGCAACAGGGCCACCGGGACGGCATAGAGGTGGCTCAGTACAGCGCCGCGGAGCGCGAGAAGACGGGCTCGGGGGTCCTGACGGACCACGCCCTGATCCAGTTCGTCGAGCAACAGGCGTGCGAAATACAGCCGTTCGCGCAGGCCACCGGATTCGGCGTCCCGGGGTTTGCGGGCCATGGTCAGCGCCCCCCGCCGGCGCTCGACTTCTTGGCCGGAGCTTTCTTCTTCGCGGTGGTCTTTTTAGCAGCCGTCTTCTTGCCGGCTGCTTTCTGCGTCGTCTTTTGGGCCGCTTTCTTTTTCGTGGCGGCTTTCTTTTTGGTCGCCGCCTTCTTCTTCGCGGCTTTCTTCTTTGCCGCTTTCTTTCTGGCGGGCTGCTTGCGCTGTTCTTCCTGCCACTGGCCGTCCCGGTAGAAGGCATACCAGCCGGTGGGCTTGCCGTTATCCTCGGTCATGACATATTGCTCGCGTGTCTTGCGCGAGAACTTGAGCACGGCCTTGTTCCCGGCCGGATCTTGGGCAGGCGCGTCGGCAATATAACGGTACTTGGGGTCGAGCTGATCCTTGACGGTCTGGATCTCCTCGATCAGCGGCGCGCGCGTTTCGCGATTCTTGGGAAACTGGCTGGCGGCCAGGAAGAGTCCGGAGGCGCCGTCGCGCAACAGGTAATGATCGTCCACCTTTTCGCAGTGCAGATGCGGCATGGGGATCGGGTCCGCCTTGGGCGGCGCGGGTTCACCATTGCGCAACAGTTTGCGCGTGTTCTTGCAGTCCTCGCTGGTACAGGCGAAGTACTTGCCGAAACGGCCCGAGCGCAGCTGCATTTCGCTGCCGCACTTGTCGCACTCCAGCGTAGGCCCGTCATAGCCCTTGATGCGGAACTCACCCTTCTCGATGAGATAGCCGGGGCAGTCCGGGTTGTTGCCACAGATATGAAGCTTGCGGCCTTCGTCGATGAGGTAGCTGTCCATGGCGGTATTGCACCGTGGGCAACGTTCCTTGGCGCGCAATGCGTGAGCCTCGGCCTCCTCGTCATCATCGGCGCTGACCGCTTCCTCACCCGGCACCAGATTCAGGGTCTGGGTGCAACGCTCCTTGGGCGGGAGGCTGTAGCCGGAACAGCCCAGAAATACACCGGTGGAACCATTGCGGATCTGCATGGGCCGTCCGCAGGACGGGCATTCGATCTCCGTGTCCGTGGGCAGGTTGGCGCGCATGCCGTCGCGCGCCTGCTTGCCGCCGCCCTCGCCCCGCGCGGCTTCCAGACGCTTGTAGAACCCCCCGTAGAATTCGTCCAGGACCTGGCGCCAATCCAGTTCGCCTTCGGCGATGCGGTCCAGGGTTTCCTCCATCCGGGCGGTAAAGCTGTAATCCATCAGATCCGGGAAGCATTCGGCGAGGCGATCCGTGACAATGTCGCCCATCTTCTCCGCGTAGAAACGCCGGTTCTGCAGGCTCACATAGCCACGTTCCTGAATGGTCGAGATAATGCTGGCATAGGTGGACGGCCGGCCAATGCCGCGCTTTTCCAGTTCCTTGACCAGACTCGCTTCGGTATAGCGCGCGGGCGGCTTCGTGAAATGCTGATCGGCCGCCACATCCTCGATGCGCAGCTGTTCACCCTCACCGATATCCGGCAGCTGGGTGTCCTCCTGGCCCTTGCGTCCGGCCGGCGGCAGTACCCGCGTCCAGCCGTCGAACTGAAGAATGCGTCCACGGGCCCGGAGTTCATGCTCCCCGGCGCGTGCGGTGATGGTGGTGCTGAGATAACGGGCCGGCGGCATCTGACAGGCGATGAACTGGTTGCGGATCAGTTCATAGAGCCGTACCGCATCCGGCTCCATATCCGATAGTTCTTCCGGCCCCCGGTGCACGTCCGAGGGGCGGATGGCCTCGTGCGCTTCCTGGGCGCCTTCCTGACTGGCATAGCGTTTGGGCTGATCAGGCAGATAGGCATCACCCAGCTCCGCGCCGATCCACGCCCGGCAGGCCGTCAGGGCATCCTCGCTGAGATTGGTCGAGTCGGTCCGCATGTAGGTAATGTGGCCGGCCTCGTAGAGCCGCTGCGCCATGGTCATGGTCTTCTTGACCGTAAAACTCAGCCGGGTACTGGCCGCCTGCTGCAGCGTCGAGGTGATCAGCGGCGCCGGGGGTTTCGAGCTGGTGGGCTTGTCTTCGCGGCTGGCCACTTTCAGGCTGCCCGCGTCCCTGAGCGCCTGCTGATGCCAGCGCGCGTCGGTCTCGTTGTCCGGCCGGACATGGGCGCCCTGATACCGATGCAACTGCAGGCGCACCGGGTCATTGCCGCGCCGGGTAGCGGCGTGAATTTCCCAGTATTCCTCGGGCTTGAAGGCGCGGATTTCGCGCTCGCGCTCCACCACCAGTTCCACGGCCACCGACTGCACCCGGCCGGCGGACAGTCCGCGCGCGATCTTCTCCCACAGCAGCGGCGAGAGCATGAAGCCCACCACGCGGTCGAGAAAGCGCCGGGCCTGCTGGGCGGCCACGAAGTCCATGTTGAGCTCGCCCGGCTCCTGAAAGGCCTGCTGGATGGCGCGCTTGGTTATCTCGTTGAAAACCACCCGCGCGAACTGCTCGTCTTCCCCGCCAATCACCTCGCGCAGATGCCACGCGATGGCCTCGCCTTCGCGGTCCAGGTCCGTGGCCAGATAAACGCGGTCGGCTTTTGCCGCCAGGCGCCGCAGTTCCTCGATGACCTTTTCCTTGCCCGGGAGGATCTCGTAGCGCGGCTGCCAACCCTGGTCCGGATCCACGCCCATGCGCTCGATCAGCTTGCGTTGCGCCTTGTCGGCCTTGTGCTTTTGCCGTTCTTCCGGCGGCAGCGAGCGGGTATAGGCCGCCTCCTTGGCGCGTTCCTGGGGCGTGGTTCGGGATCCACCGCCACTGACCGGCAGATCGCGCACATGGCCGACGCTGGA
>CAJXLA010000146.1 GCA_913055795.1 uncultured Alcanivorax sp.
CGAGCAGGAACCCGAGCAGGAACCCGAGCAGGAACCCGAGCCGGAGCCCGAGCCGGAGCCCGAGCAGGAACCCAAGCCGGAACCCGAGCCGGAACCCGAGCCGGAACCCGAGCCGGAACCCGAGCCCGAGCCGGCGCCGGAGCAGCAGGACACCGGCCCGGAAAGTGGCTCGGATGAAGGCGCCACCAACGACACCCCGGAATCCGATGGCCCGGTGCGCGCCACCCGGCCCGACAGCGAAAAGGATGGCGAGGATGAAGGAACCGGGGGTGGCAGCGGCCGGGATTTCGAGTTCGATCCGGCTACGGGACGCATTGTTCCCAAGGACTGAATGAAGCGCTCCGACAAGCCGCCCGGCATGCGCTTACTGCCCGAATGGGCCCGGCAATGGGGGGTTCTCATCGCCTGGCCCCACACGGATACGGACTGGGCGCCTCTGCTGGACGACGCCGAAGCCGTCTACCGGCAGCTCGCGGGAGCCATCGCCGTCCGGGAAGAACTGCTGGTCCTCTGCCGGAACGGTGACCACCGCGAGCACATTCGCCACCAGCTGGAGAACGCGGGCGCGGATATGCAGCGCCTGCATTTTCACGAACTTGCCTTTGATGATACCTGGACCCGCGATTATGGCCCGCTCGCCCTGGGCGGCCCGGCGGGGACGGAACTGGCCGATTTCATCTTCAACGGCTGGGGCGGCAAGTATGACGCCCGCCGGGACAACGAGGTCAACCAGCACCTCCCCTGGCAGGTTCCCCTGCATGCCCGCGCCCTGGTACTGGAAGGCGGTGCCGTGGACACCGACGGCCAGGGGACGTTGCTCACCACCCGTTCTTGCATGCGCCATCCGGGCCGCAACCCCGATATCGAGGGCCCCGAACTCGATTCGCGCCTCCGGGATCTCCTGGGTATCGACGACATTATCGAGCTGGAGCACGGCATTCTGGAAGGCGACGATACGGACGGCCATGTGGATACGCTGGCGCGCTTTTGCGCCCCGGCAAGCCTGGCCTATGTCCAGTGCAGCGATGAGGCGGATGCCCATTATGGCGAGCTCCGTGCTCTGGAGGCGGAACTGGAGGTGTTGGCACAGGCCCGGGGCTGGCACCTGACGCCCCTGCCCCTGCCACCGGCGATCCACGACGAACAACGCCGGCGCCTGCCTGCTACCTATGCCAACTTCCTGATTCTGAACGAGGCCGTGCTCATGCCGGTTTATGGCGAGAACACGGACGAAGCCGCCCGACTACAACTGCAATCCGCCTTTCCCGACCGAGTCGTGGAGACGGTATACTGTCGTCCCCTGCTGCGTCAGGGTGGCAGCCTGCACTGCGCCACCCTGCAACTACCGGAAGGCGTAATCTGACTATGCGTGTCGCCGTCGTTCAACAACAGACGGGAGCGGACCCGGAAACCAACATGGCGCGCTCCGAAACCGGCATTCGGGCAGCCGCCGACCAGGGTGCCCGGCTTGTACTGCTCCAGGAACTGCACCGCACGCCCTATTTCTGCCAGGAAGAATCCGTGGCGCATTTTGACCTGGCCGAATCCGTGCCCGGGCCGAGCACCGAACGCCTGGGCACGCTCGCCGCCGAACTGGGCGTGGTCATCGTGGGTTCGCTGTTCGAACGACGCGCGGCGGGTCTCTATCACAACACCGCCGTGGTGCTGGACGCGGACGGCCGCCTGGCGGGGCGCTACCGCAAGATGCATATTCCGGATGATCCCGGCTTCTACGAAAAATTCTATTTCACCCCGGGCGACGCCACGGACGCCAACGGCCATTCCGGTTTCACCCCCGTGGATACCGCCGTGGGCCGACTGGGCGTACTGGTATGCTGGGATCAGTGGTATCCGGAAGCGGCGCGCCTGATGGCACTGGCCGGCGCCGGGATGCTGCTCTACCCCACCGCCATCGGCTGGGACCGCGAAGACGATCCGGACGAACAACAGCGCCAGCTGGAGGCCTGGATGACGGTCCAGCGCGCCCATGGCATTGCCAATGGCCTGCCCGTGCTGGTCGCCAATCGCGTCGGTTTCGAACCCGCCCCGGGTAATGACGGCGGCGTCGACTTCTGGGGCAACAGCTTTATCAGCGGCGCCCAGGGGGAAATCCTTGGCCGGGCTGAAGAGCACAGCGAAGCCGTATTGACCGCTGATCTTGATCCCGGGCGCACGGAGACCCTGCGCCGCATCTGGCCCTGGTTCCGGGATCGGCGTATTGACGCCTACGGGGATCTGTTGAAGCGGTATAGGGATTGAGGGATCAGGAGCGAGGGGCGAGGAGCGAGGCGCGAGGAGTCACTTCCTGGCTCCTCGGCCCTGGAGCCGAGCTCCTTTATGCTGGACGCTTTATACACTGGATTTCCTACAAGCGCAGAGCTCTGATGGTGCGCACGGCGCACCCTGCGCTTTGCCTTTTGCGACACCCTCTTTAAAGGGGATAAGTTCTAACCAATCCTGGCGGCTGATTATGGTTCTTCCTCCCCTTTCCCAAGGGGAGGACCGAGGAGGGGTTGCCTCGCGCCTCGCCCCTCGGGCCTCGGCCCTTTCCCGCTGGACGGTCTATGTAGCTGATTTCATAATGACACCCCCTAGCAACGGCAGGGACTTATTCGTGGATATCGTCGGCCACCGCGGCGCCCGGGGTGAAGCGCCGGAGAATACCCTGGCGGGTTTCGAACACGCGCTCCGGGCCGGTGTGCGCGACATCGAGCTGGATGTACGCCTGTCCGCCGACGGTCATCTGATCGTGTTTCACGATGCCGAAGTGGATCGCACCACCTGGCATGCCGGCCCGGTCCATCATCATTCCCGGGCGCAACTCGGCGACATGGATGCCCGACGCAACACGCCCGGCTGGCACAGCCCCCTGGCCATTCCCGCACTCAGTGAAGTCGTGGAGCTCTGTCCCCCGGATACCCGATTTCAGTTTGAAATCAAGACGCTGAACCGCGTGCACCAGGCCGGCCTCGCCCACAGCCTCAAGCTCCTGATCGATCACTACCAGTTGTATTCACGTATTGTGGTTACATCCAGTGATCAGCGCCTGCTGCGCAAGGTGCGCCTGACCCAACCCCATGTGGAGCTGGGCCTGATCGCGCAATACCGCTATGAGCAACCGCTACGCCGGGCGCGGGCGCTGGACTGCAGCTGGCTCATCGCACACCGGAACCTGGTCTCCCGGCGATTCGTGCGGGCGGTACACAAACGCAAGATGCGCCTCTCGGTATGGACGGTCAATGACACCAAGCAGGCACAACGCATGGCCGGGCTGGGCGTGGATTCGCTGATCACGGACTACCCCACTCGCATGCTGGCGCTCGCCGGTGGCGAATCGGGTCAGCCCAGTGCCAGAAAGGACCGGATTTCGGACGAGCGCGACATGGCGTCGCGATAGCCCAGCGACATCAGGCTACGCGTAAATCCAGGCTCGAACAGCAGGTAACTGACCGCACTGGCACCCGGCGACTGAGTACCACCGGACGCGCGGAGAAAAAGCCGCAGCGTACGCGGCAGTTCACCAATATGTTCCGCCGCGATCGCATCCAGGGGCCGGGACGGATAAATCTTGAGCGCATCCACCTCGCGCAGCTGGACATCATGCTTGCGCCGCTGCCCCGGGGGAATGGCGGCCACGGTCTGATTGATCCGCTCCAGACGCTCTACGTCCGCTTCCAGGGTATCCACGAACACCGAGTTCAGCACATGACCCAGCACCTGGGCCATGGACGGATAGCTGTGAATCTCGCGGTGCTCCTCCGTGTTCGCGGACACACCGATCACCAGCACCCGATCCGCGCCCAGATGCAGAGCGGGACTCAACGGCGACAGCTGACGCACGGCGCCGTCACCAAAATACTGATTGCCCAGCCGTTCCGCGGGGAACAGAATGGGCAGAGCCGACGACGCCAGCAAGTGATCCACATCCAGGTTGACCCGGCGCCCGTTGCGCCGCACCCGATCCCACTCCGGCAGGTCGTCCTGGCCCTGGAAAAAGGCCATGGACTCGCCGGTGGAATAGCTCGACGCCGACACGGACAAAGCCCGCAGGTCGCCGATCTCCAGGGCCTGCTGGATGCGCTGGAAGTTGATCAGCAGCGAAAGCAGGCGGCGCAAGGGTGTATTGTCCAGCAAGGCACTGTGCACCGGCGTAATGCCGGTGGTCAGACTGGAGAACAGCCAGCGCATCACCGAACGCAAAAAGGAAAACAGGTCCGTACGATACACCTGCTCAACGGTCAGATTGGCCCAGACCCGTTCCAGGCCCCGCGCGGCCATGCGGTAATTGTGGCTGTTGGCGGCCAGCCCGGCGGCATTGATGGCGCCCGCCGATGTGCCACAGATAATGGGAAAGGGGTTGCGCGTGCGTGGCGGTACCAGGTCTCCGATGGCACGCAAGACGCCCACCTGATAAGCCGCCCGGGCACCGCCGCCGGAAAGAATCAGCCCGGTCTGGTGATCACCTTGCGTCAAGCGCCACACTCCCGGTTGATGAAGATGCGGACCAGACTAGCAGGGCCCGGCCCACTCACAAAGCCATCAACAAGCGGTATTGCCGTAGAAGGGGTTCACGAAGACCACAAGCCCCGAACCTTGTGCCCCGAAAGCGGTTCGGAAGACGGATCAGGTATCCAGCACATTCCGGCCCAGGCGAGCCGGATCGCCCCGGTTTTCCCGCTTGCGCCGCTCGCATTCATCATCGTCGCCGCCGCAAACCTC
>CAJXLA010000147.1 GCA_913055795.1 uncultured Alcanivorax sp.
GCGCGACAGTATGCCGTGAATGCGGTGGCGCGTAGTCTGGGGCTTGCGCGAGGTAATGCTGACCTTCTCGCCCACCAAATGGTTCATGAGGGTGGATTTGCCCACATTGGGCCGACCCACCAGTGCCACCAGACCGCACCGGCTCATGACGACTCTCCCCGGCCTTCAAGCCAGGCCAGCGCCTCGGCGGCGGCATTCTGCTCAGCCTTGCGCCGGCTGTCACCGGAGGCCGGGAATTCCACGCTCAGATCACTCAATCGGCACACCACATCAAAGCTCTGTTTCGGGGCCTGTCCACGGATATCACGCACTTCATAATCGGGCAGGCGGTGCTGGCGCGCCTGGAGCCATTCCTGCAACCGGGTCTTGGCATCCTTGTCGACCGCCTCGGGCGAGATCCGGGCCAGGCGCTGTTCAAACCACTCGGCCACCACAGCTTCACAGGCATCCGCGCCGCCGTCGAGCACCATGGCGCCAATGATCGCCTCCAGCGCATCGGCCAGAATGGATTCGCGTCGATGACCACCGCTTTTCAGCTCGCCGCCACCGAGCACCAGATGCGCGCCCAGCTCCATTTCCCGGGCCACTTCGGCCAGAGTCTGACCACGCACCAGACGCGCACGCATGCGGGTGAGCTGACCTTCCGAGGCGTCGGGGAAGGCATGAAAAAGGCGTCCGGCAATAACCTGGCCCAGGTGCGCGTCTCCCAGAAATTCCAGCCGCTCGTTATTGCGGCGACGATGGGCACTGCGGTGGGTCAGCGCGCGCTCCAGCAGGGAAGGATCCGCAAACCGATACCCCAGACGCCGTTGTAACCGATCCAGATCGTCCACTAGCGAAGGCTTTGCTCGTATTCTTTGTTGAAGTGCATGACGATATCAATGTTGGCCACCAGATCATTGCGCACCTTGTAATCCACGGCCACATAGAAGCGTCCGCCGCTTTTTTCGATCCGGATCTGGTTGGCATCGATGACATCCACATTGTTGATATTCAGGCGTTTGCTGATGCCGTCACGAATCTCGCTGGTGGACTTGAGACCCAGCTTGTTATCGGACAATACTGACTCAATGGCCCCGTCGATAGTATTGAAATCCAGATAAGCCGGTACCGTTTTGACGGCGAAGGTGCCCGCGGCCACCACCACGACCAACACCATAAGCAGTATGGGAAAGGAAACGCCACGCTGGCGAGAAGGGATCGTTGTCATTGTTGTGCCTCCCACGATGATGGCTGATCAATCGCACCGTTACGTGAAAAATCCGGCCAGGAGAAGATCGGATCCCAGTGCATCCAGATCAAAAACGCCTTGCCCTTGACCAGCTGGTCCGGAACCGTGCCCCAGAAGCGGCTGTCGCGGCTGTTGTTGCGGTTATCGCCCAGCACGAAATACTCGTCCTCGGGCACCGTCCAGCTGCCTTCCTTGCCGGTATGAACCGGCTCGCCCGTATAGGGATTGAGCCGGGTCTCGCGACGCATCAGATGAGATTGTTCGCCCAGGTCTTCCACATAGACGGACCCCACCATCGTCCGCCCCCGATGTTCGCGCACCAGATCCCGCGCTACTTCCTCCCCGTTAATATAGAGGCGTCCGTCGCGCAACGCCACCTTGTCGCCGGGCAGTCCCACCACCCGCTTGATGTAATTCATGGACGGGTCACGGGGAAAGCGGAACACCATCACATCACCGCGCTCGGGCTCGCCCACGGGGATCACCTTGGTATTGGTCACGGGCAGCCGCAGACCATAGGCGAAGCGGTTGACCAGTACGAAGTCGTGGACTTTCAGAGTGGGGATCATGGACCCGGAGGGAATGGTGAACGGCTCGACGATGAAGGACCGGATCACCAGCACCACCACGAATACCGGCAACAGGGAATTGAAGAATTCCACGGTCTCGCGGACCTTTTCGCCCTTGTCGCGCAAGCCCGTGAACCGGTCGACGAGCCAGAGCGCGCCACAAAGCACAACCGCCAGGGTCAACCAGAAGCCGATATTGATATCCACGATCAGTCCTTGTCCTTATCCACTTGCAATACCGCCAGGAAGGCTTCCTGGGGAATATCCACCTTGCCTACCGACTTCATGCGTTTCTTGCCTTCCTTCTGCTTTTCCAGCAGTTTGCGCTTGCGCGTGACGTCACCGCCGTAACACTTGGCCGTGACATTCTTGCGCAACGCCTTGACCGTCTCGCGCGCGATCACCTTGCCGCCAATGGTCGCCTGCAGGGCTATATCGAACATCTGCCGGGGCATAAGCTCCTTCATCTTCTCGATCAGCGCCCGGCCACGCTGCTCCGACTGGTCACGATGAGCAATGATCGACAGCGCATCCACGCGGTCACCATTGACCAGCACATCCACCTTCACCAGATCATTGGTCTCGTACCGGTCAAAGGCATATTCCAGCGAGGCATAGCCGCGGCTGGCGGATTTCAGGCGGTCGAAGAAATCCAGTACCACTTCGGCCATGGGCAGCTCATAGGTCAACGCCACCTGCTTGCCCATGAACTGCATGTTCTTCTGCCGTCCCCGGCGCTGTTCACTGAGCGAAATGACATTGCCCAGAAACTCCTGGGGCACCAGGATATTGACCACCGCAATGGGCTCGCGGAATTCATCGATCAGCGCCACCTCGGGCAGATTCGCCGGGTTGTCCACATAGAGGGTTTGGCCGTCGTTGAGCACCAGCTCATGGATCACGGTCGGAGCTGTGGTGATGAGCTCCAGCCCGTATTCCCGCGACAATCGCTCGCGCACGATTTCCATGTGCAGCATGCCCAGAAAACCGATGCGAAAACCAAAGCCCAGCGCATCGGAGCTTTCCGGCTCGAAATCCAGGGAGGCGTCGTTGAGCGTGAGCTTGGACAACGCATCCCGGAAGTGCTCGTAATCATCAGCGTTAACCGGGAAGAGGCCCGCGTAGACCTGGGGATGCACGCGCTGGAAGCCCGGAATCATGGGCACATCGGGCGAGTTCGCATGGGTGAGCGTGTCCCCCACGGGCGCGCCCAGTATGTCCTTGATGCTGGCGGTGACCCAGCCCACTTCGCCGGCCCGCAGCTGGTCCTGCTGGCGCCGCCTGGGCGTAAAAATGCCCAGATCCCCCACCACATGCACCTGGCCGGTGGATTTCACCAGAATCCGGTCGCCCTTTTTGAGCGTGCCCTGGCGCACGCGCACCAGAGAAACCACGCCCAGATACTGGTCGAACCAGGAGTCGATGATCAGCGCCTGAAGATCGCCTTCGCGTTCGCCCGTCGGCGGCGGAATATCGCGCACGATGCGTTCCAGCAATTCCTCGACACCCTGGCCCGTCTTGGCGCTCACCTGGCAGGCATCTTCCGCTTCCAGGCCGATGATTTCCTCGATATCCTCGATCACCTGCTCCGGCTCGGCCTGGGGCAGATCCACCTTGTTCAGCACCGGCAGCACTTCCAGATCCTGGGCGATAGCGGTATAACAATTGCCCACGGACTGCGCCTCCACCCCCTGAGCGGCATCCACGACCAGCAGAGCGCCCTCGCAGGCGAACAGCGAACGCGAGACCTCGTAGGAAAAATCCACATGGCCGGGTGTGTCGATAAAGTTGAGTTGATAGGTTTCGCCGTCCCGGGCCTTGTAATCCAGGGTCACGCTCTGGGCCTTGATGGTGATGCCGCGCTCGCGCTCCAGATCCATGGAATCCAGCACCTGTTCCTTGAGCTGACGCTCGGTCAGCCCGCCGCAGATCTGGATGATGCGATCCGAGAGCGTGGACTTGCCGTGATCGATATGAGCAATGATGGAAAAGTTGCGGATCTGGTTGATATCAGTCACAAAACGGGCCATCGCCGGAAAGGGTGAGCGGGGATTTTACTGGAAATGACCCGCTGAATGCACGAAGCTCGGCGCCGTGGGGCAGGCCGGGCCCGGCTGAAGCCGGGCCCGGAGGGGATTTCACTCTTTTTCCGGCTTGCGCAGGGCCAGGAAACGCGGATTGCCGTTGCGCGACACCAGTACCGGCGCGGATACACCCGGCTCCAGCGAGCCGGCCAGTTCGTGGAAGCGCTCCGGATCCGTGACCGGCTGGCTGGCCAGGGTCACGATTACGTCGCCCGGGCGTATCCCGGCGCGCGCGGCGGAACCCTCGTCGATCCCGGTTACCTTGACGCCCTGGGGTACTTCCAGTTGCTGCAATTCGGCATCGGACAGCGGCTCCACGGTCAGTCCCAGGCTCGAGCGCGCGGAAGACTCACCCCCGCCGCCGCCACCGGCGCCGGGCTGGCGCTGAGCCATATCCTCGGGCAACTCGCCCACGGTCACATCCAGGCTCTTGCGATTGCCTTCGCGCAGGATCACCGCCTCGGCCTCGCTGCCCGGCTCCAGGCGCCCCACGATATGCGGCAGCTTGGACGAGGTCTCGATGGACCGGCCGTTGAACGCGATGACAATATCACCCGGCTTGAACCCGGCCTTTTGTGCCGGGGAGTCGGACATCACCTGCGCCACCAGCGCGCCTCGGGGACGGTCCATATCGAAGGATTCGGCCAGCTCGCGGTCCACTTCCTGAATCATTACGCCCAGCCAGCCGCGCGTCACCTTGCCGTGCTCCTTGAGTTGCTCCACCACATTCATGGCCATGTCGATGGGCAC
>CAJXLA010000148.1 GCA_913055795.1 uncultured Alcanivorax sp.
TACGTCCTCGCGGTTCTGACGCCGGAACTGCATCAGCCCTGCTCCGGCGCGTCTTCACGATCGCCATGCATGAGGTCCACCAGATGCACCGCCTGCTGCTCCAGGCTGATGGTAATTTCGTCCACCCGGCGCATGAAGAACCGGTGGAAAAAGATGGCGGGAATGGCCACGGTAAGCCCCGAGGCGGTGGTAATCAGTGCCTGGGAGATACCGCCGGCGAGCCGACTCGCGTCCCCCGTACCATGAATCATGATGGCACTGAACACATCAATCATGCCGATCACCGTACCCAGCAACCCCAGCAAGGGCGTGATGGCGGCAATGGTGCCCAGGGTGTTGAGAAAGCGCTCCAGTTCATGCACCACCTGCGTAGCGGTTTCCTGGATGCTTTCCTTCATGATGTCGCGGCCATGGCCGGCATTGGCCAGACCCGCGGCCAGAATCCGGCCCAACGGCGAATGCTCGCGCAGCGTATTGAGCTGCTGCCGCTCGGGGCCGCCGCGCTTGAGCCACTTGCGCACTTCGGGCATGAGATTGGGTGGGGCCAGACGCGCCGGCCGCAGCGTCCAGAACCGCTCCGCGACAATGGCCAGCGCCACCGCGGAACACAACAGAATCGGGAGCATGAGCCAGCCCCCGGATTTCACCAACTCCAGCACCAGTCAACTCCCCTTGCGGAAACGCCGCTCCAACCGGCTCGTTACTCTATCATATCCGTTGCCCCTTCATGCCCCGTCTCCAGGGGAGCACGCCAGGGGCGTCGGGCTTGGGCGCGCCATAATACCGGCGCGGCATTATGTTGTTCGTCTCGTCGAAACACAATCATGCCGGTACGGGCATTGTTGTAGACGGCGGTGTCCAGCTGACGATACCGCCGTTGCACCGATTCGGCCGGATGGCCAAAGGCGTTGCCATGGCCCGCGCTGACGAAAGCCTGTTCCGCATCCACGGCACGCAAAAAGGTGTAGCTGGAACTGGAATGGCTGCCGTGATGCGGTACCTGCACGATATCGCTGTCCAGGCCGCCCTGTTCAGCCAGCCAGTACTCCACGGGTTTCAGGATATCGCCGGTCAGCAGTGCCGTGCCGTGGCGTCCACGGATACGCACGACACAGCTACGGTTGTTGCTCTTGCGGATATCGATCTCCGGCGCAGGCCACAGCACTTCAAAGGTGACATCGTCCAGACGCCAGGATTGGCCCCGACGACAGGGCCGGGCACCGTCCACCCGATGGGCTTCGCCGCTGTAAAGCGAGCCTTCAGGCAGATGCTGGCGCACGCCGGGCCAGCCACCGGCATGATCGTCGTCCCCGTGGCTCGCAAAGGCCAGTTCAACGGGCGCGCGCTGTTTTTCCAGCCAGGGACTCAACAGGTTGCGCCCGGCGTTGCCACCGGGCCATTGCGGCCCCAGATCATAAAGCACCATATGCTCGTGTGTGCGCACGGCCACCGCCTGCCCCTGGCCCACCTCGAAGACGGTGAGATGAAAACCACCCGGCCCCGGTTCCGGCACATCCGGCCAGAGCCAGGGCAGCAAGAGCAACGGAGCCGACCAGCGGGGCAATAAAGGCCCCGGCGCCAGCAGCACGGCCACTGCCAGTGCGGCCAGCAATGCCGCGGACAAACTGGCCGCCACGGGCAGCTCCGGCGTTGCCCGGGCCAGCGCCTGCACAACCGTCATGGCCGTGTCCAGCAGCGCGGCGGCACCCGAGAGCAGCCAGCCACTCCGGTCCACCAGAGTCCCCAGCAAGGCCAGCGGCACCACGGCCGCGGAGAACAGCGGGATCAACACCAGGTTCGCCAATGGCGCCGCCAGCCCCCAGCCGCCGAACAACCAGCCGGCGACCGCGCCCAGGCCCAGCGAGAGCAGACACTGGGCCCGCACCAGCGGGAGCACACCCCGGCCACTCATCAAACCCAGCACGGCCACGGCCCCGAAGGACAGCCAGAACCCCACGGACAAGGCCGACAAGGGCCGCCACAACAACACCACCAGCAGCGCCAGCCCGAGCAAACGGCCGCGCGGGACCGCCCGGCGCAGGGACAATGCCAGCAATACCACCGCCGTCATGACCAGCGCGCGCTGGGTGGGCAGGGAAAAGCCCGCCAGCGCCGCATAGCTGATCGCCGCGGCCAGAGCCGGCACCACGGCGAGTTGCTGGGCCGACAGCGTGGACCAGCGACGCCAGAGCCAGGGCGGCACAAAGCGGAACAACCCCCAGACCAGCCCTGTAACCAGGGTAATATGAAGCCCCGAAATGGCCACCAGATGGGCCGTACCGGTCTGGCGGAGCAGGCGCCAGTCTTCTTGCTTGAGGTGACGGCGATCACCGGTCACCAGCGCCGGCACCCAGCGCGCCGCGCGCGGGTGATCCGCCAGTATTGTCCGCACCCGATCACTGAGATGCCACCGCAATCCGTCCACGCCGCCCGGCCGCGTGCTGTGCTCCAACCAGTCGCGCACATAGCCCCGAGCGGCCACGTTTTCGCTCAGCGCATGCCGCGCGCTGTCGAAACCGGCCTGATTGACCCGCGCTCGGGGCGTATAAAGCCGCGCGTTTACTTGTATGCGGTCGCCGGGGCGCAGCTGGATACAGTGCTCATAAAGGCTGAGGTCCACCCGGCCGGACAACGGCAGCTGGGCGTCCGGATCCGGTTCCACCCGGAACCGTCGCCGGCACTCGCCGGCGCGGCGCCCCTCGGACAAACGCTCGTGTTCGGGCAGACCGGTGACGGTGGCACTGAAGTGGAACGTCTGGCCGCTGACCGCCGCGGGCAGCCGGCCCTCCAGCCCCTGCTGCAGCGCCGCGTTGCCATACAGATAACCGGCGAACACCAGCACCAGGCCGGCCGTAATCCGGCCGCGCACGACCAAAGCGGCCGCCACCAGAAGCGGCACCGGCCAGAGCGCCCGCATCTCGCCCGGAACCCCGAACCAGCACCCCGCCACCACGGCCGCGGCGAAGAACCACATCCCTGTACCTCCGTGCATATCCCTGCGGTGAACGGGCATAATAGGCGGCGTTCGCAGTAATCGGAACCATCATGCCCCGCCAGTTCTTCCGCAAATATCTACCCGATCCGGAACGGCTGCGCCAGCACAAGTCATTGCGGTTTCTCGGGGATTTGCTGACCGAGCCCAACCTCTGGCATATCAACCGCCGTTCCCTCGCGGGCGCCGCCTTTATCGGCATCTTCTGCGGCTTTATGCCCATTCCCTTTCAGATGTTGCTGGCCGCACTGCTGGCGCTGCAGTTTCGCTGTAACCTGCCCTTTTCGGTCATCCTGGTCTGGTTCAGCAACCCCTTCACCTATGTCCCCATTTTCTATTTCAACCACTGGCTGGGCAGCACACTGCTGAACATCTCCATGCCACCTCCGGGACAGGCCGGCATCAGCCTGGCGCGCCTTACGGATTTCGACTGGATGGCGGACAACCTGCTGGGCCTGTGGCAATTCCTTCTGCCCTTGTGGTTCGGATCCCTGCTGGCGGGGCTCATAGCCGGTGCTCTGGCCTGGGTGGTGGTACGCGTGGGTTGGAGGCTCATTGTCAGCCGCCACTGGCGCTTGCGCCGCTCCACTCGCAACCCGTCGTGACCCGCTGGACCTACAGCGGTGTCAGCCGGCCATCGTGCAGCCCCAGCTGGCGCTGGCAGCGCCCCGCGAAGGCCTGATCATGGGTGACCGCGAGCAGGGCCGTGCCGATTTCGCGATTCAACTCCAGAATCAGCGACTGCACCTGTTCCGCGGTGCGCTCGTCCAGATTGCCCGTGGGTTCGTCCACCATGACCAGATGCGGCCGCGTGACCAGCGCCCGGGCAATGGCCACGCGCTGGCGTTCCCCGCCACTCAGGGCCGACGGCTTGTGCTCCAGCCGATCCCCCAGCCCGGTCAACTCCAGCACCCGGGCTGCCTCCCGGCGCGCCCGGGCCGTGGAGCCGTCGCCGATCAATAACGGCATGGCCACGTTTTCCAGCGCGGTAAACTCGGGCAACAGGTGATGAAACTGATAGACAAAGCCCAGCCACTCGTTGCGCAGCCGGCCACGCGCCTTTTCCGAAAGTTGCTCCAGTGCCCGGCCGGCAAGCTCCACCGTGCCCTCGCTGGGCTCATCCAGCCCGCCCAGCAGATTGAGCAGAGTCGACTTGCCCGAACCGGACGCGCCCACTACAGCGACGGTATCCCCGGGGGCCAGGGCCAGATCGATGCCGCTTAGGATTTCCAGGCTATCCAGGCCCTCATTATAACGCTTGACCAGACCCCGGGCTTCGATAACGTTTTCACTCATAACGCAGCGCCTCCGCGGGCCGCACGCGACTGGCCCGCCAGGACGGATACAGGGTCGCGGAAAAACTGATCAGCATGGCGATCACGGCAATGGTAATGACATCGCCCCACTGCAGCTGCGAAGGCAGATATTGCACGAAATAGGCCTCGAACA
>CAJXLA010000149.1 GCA_913055795.1 uncultured Alcanivorax sp.
AACGAGAGGAGCCATCCTATCACTGAGGGCCAGCCTGCTTTGGCTTCCCTTCCGCCTTGAAGGCTGCACTCGGGATAAGCGCAAAAACGGCTTCGGTTTGTGGCCCCTGGCCGAAAATGGATGATCCTCCAGGGGCAGGAAGAAACTTGCCCACTCGATCCGCACTACCGCGTGCTCGCCGATTGCCGGGTTCATGAGCGCAACGCGGGTGTCCGGGGTCCGGTACAAAAGGTCTTCGCGCGGCCAGACAACCGGTTTGTTCCTGCAATCGGCGGCACACGCGCATACCGCTCATCCCGCTTGAAGCACCGTCTGTCCAGCCATCCCTCCGGGTGCAGCGTTCAGAGTGAAGCCACTTTCTCCGCAGGCAAGCGACCTCTAGTATTTGAATCAGTTCACACATCATTGCGTTGATTCGTGTGCCCGGGATTGGGAAATCCCGGTTTTGCCGCCCCGGACCTGGGGCGGCCCCCTTTTCGGGGGACAAATCGCAGGCGATCGTCCACCCCGCCGGTCCCCTGCGACCCCGTGCTGCCGGCCGCGGAGCCCTCGCGCTTCCGGCCGGTTTTTTTTGCCCGGTCCCCGGAATCCTTTTGTTGCCTCCTGGCTATCGCCGTTTCCACCCATCAGCTATGGCTATCACTCATTGATTATACCCATAATGGGTAATAAGATACCCTATATGGGTATCGACGATAAGGTCGCGCCGGAATACGAACAGCCTGCGTCTTCTCATCGCCACGGCCTGGCGGATGCGCTTTTCCCGGCCGTGCGTCAGAAGGTCCTGGCGCTGTTCTTCGGTCAACCGGACCGCAGCTTTACGATCAGCGAAGTGATTGAGCGGGCACGGGCCGGTTCCGGGGCCGTGCAACGCGAAGTTGCACGCCTTGGCCGCGTGGGCTTGATCCTGAGCAGCGCACGAGGAAGGCAAAAGGAGTATCAGGCCAACCCGGATTCGCCCGTATTCGATGAGCTTCGCGCACTGGCGCGTAAATTGCTGGGTCCGGCAGAACAGCTAAGAAAGGCTATCGCCCCTTGCAAGGATTCTATAGCGTTGGCGATTCTGTATGGCTCTCTAGCGCGGGGAACGGAAAGGGCGGACAGCGATGTCGATGTACTGCTTGTCTCGGATGAATTGGCTCTGGAGGATGTCTTCCGGCTTTTTCAGCCCGTTGAAAAGGGTCTGGAGCGCCGAGTGAACCCGACCCTTTATACAATGGCCGAATACCGTCGACGCCGACAGGAAGGGAATGCGTTTCTTGAGAAAGTTCTGGGAGATGACTACATAGTGCTCAAGGATGACGCTGATGGATCACTCGAGACTGGATAATCTGGTTCGGATTGGTTATCTCAAGCAGGAATCTGCTGACGAGTCGGAAATCGCGGGCTTGATTCAATCCGGGGAGGTCCGCCTTGCGGACGCCGGAAATGCCGAACTGAGCCTGGATAGCCGTTTTGATCTTGCCTACAACGCTGCCCATGCCGTCAGTCTGGCGGCCTTGAGACGGCAGGGTTACCGCCCCGAAAACCGATATCTTGTGTTCCAGTGTCTGGAAGCAACGCTGGGATTGCCGGTGGAACAATGGCGCGTACTCGATGACGCCCATCGCCGGCGTAACAACGCGGAATACGAGGGCATCATAGAAATCGAGGAAACCCTCGTGGAAGCCATGATCCGTGTGACTGCCGAAGCGCTTAAGCGACTGCGTGATCGGTCCCAGTGATTATAAAAAAGCTTGGTGATTTGGTCACGGTGGTCTGGAATGCCCCCTCCTTTGTGTTTCCTGTCTTCCCGGGTCCGGGAAGGTCCTTCCCATATTCAAAGGGAAATCAAACGGGGTTGCCGTTGGCCGGCAGGCGAGCGGCGAGGTCCTTCCCCTTTTGAAGGAGAAGCCAGAAGTGCAGGGCCGGCCACATGGGTTACAGATTGTACCGGGCACATCGGTAACACCTTTAGCGCTTCTCGGGCCGGATCAGTTGCCGGCGGATGTCATCCCAGAAGGCCAGCAGCACCGGCCCGAAGCGTAGTTGCCACAGGTGATTATCGGTCTGTGTTAGCGCCACATGTTCACCAGTCAGCGCGGCGCTGACAAAGACCAACTCTCCCTGCCATTTGATCTCACCGTTCGAGCGTACCCGGCGCACCAGCGCCTCTGGTGGATACGCCGGCTCGGGCACGTGCCCGTCATAAGCACGCGGCGAGCTACGATAATGCCACGCGGGCGGCTCGTCGCCGAGCGCCTCATGCGGGCGCTGGTGGTTGAACTGCTCGCGAAAGCGGTTGAACCAGCGCTGCTGGGCGGCGAGATCGCGCTTGTAGCCGTTTTCCTTCAGCCCGGTCTTGAGCGAGCCGTGCATGCGCTCGTGGCGCCCGTTCTGTTGCGGCTTGCCCGCGTCGATCCGTTCGGGCAGCACGCCCAGGCGAATCAACCACACACTCAATCGACTCAGCCCGGCCAGGCCTGTGCCGGCAAAGGGTACGCCGTTGTCGGTGCGTAGCGCCTCGGGCAGCCCGTACTCGCGGAACAAACGGTCCAGGCAGCTGTAAACGCCGCCATGATCGGTCCCGTAGCGGCCCCGGCAGTCCAGCAGGAAACGGCTGTAGTTGTCGCTGACGGTCAATGGATAACACCAGCGGCCATTGCCCAGCCGGAACTGGCCCTTGAAATCCGCGCTCCACGCGCGGTTGGGCGCATCGCAGTGCTGGAAGGGCTGGTTGTACGGCGGCGTACGGTGGCGACGGCGGCGTGGACGCGTCAGTCCGTGCGCGCGAAACAGCTCCCCCAGCGTACTCGGCGCCGGCAACGGCGCCAGTTCAGGCGCGTGCAGTGCGCACCAGCCGCGGATCTTGCGCGGGCCCCAGTCCGGGTGCGCCGCCTTGAGTTCGAGAAAATACCGGGCCCGCTCCGGGTCCAGCTGCTCAGGCTGGGTATGGCGTGCCCGCGAGCGCTCTTCCAGCCCGTTCACCCCTTCGTTATGAAAGCGCTCAAGCCACTTGTAGCCGGTCTTGCGGCTAATGCCGAAACGACGGCACTGCTCGGCCATGCTGCTCGGTTCTCGCTCGCAAGCGAGCACAAACTGCATGCGTTGATCCATGGGTCCAGTCTCATGCCAGGGCATAGCCACCTCTCGTCTGCTATGCCGTCCATGTAACTGTTACCCATGTGCCCGGTCCAAACTGTTACCCATGTGGCCGGTTCGGACCCCCCCTCTGACTCCCCCTTACCAGGGGGAGAACCCACCTTTCCTCCCCCTGGAAGGGCAGGAAAAGGAAAGAAGGAGGCCATTCCAGTGCTTCTGGTAAAACCAAAAGACCCGCTCTAACTCCCCCTTGCCAGGGGGAGAACCGAGTTTTGCGCCCCGGGCAAGGCGATGAAAAAGAAAGGAGGGGTCATGTCCGCCCTGGGGCCCGAATGCAGCCCATCCGAAAACCCCGCCAACCGGGCCTTGCAGCCCCGCGCCCCCTTTATTTCTGCCTTTTTGGGTCTATACTGTTCGATCCCTGAACGAACGATACCCAGGCGCGGCTATGGAATATCCGGATCAGTACGACGTTATCGTCATCGGCGGCGGCCACGCCGGCACCGAGGCGGCCCTGGCGGCCGCGCGTACCGGTGCGCGCACGCTGCTGCTTACCCACAACATCGAGACCCTGGGCCAGATGTCGTGCAACCCGGCCATCGGCGGCATCGGCAAGAGCCATCTGGTCAAGGAAATCGACGCGCTGGACGGCGCCATGGGCCGCGCCACCGACCGCGGCGGCATCCAGTTCCGCGTGCTCAACTCGCGCAAGGGCCCGGCCGTGCGCGCCACCCGCGCCCAGGCGGACCGCGTCCTCTACAAGGCGGCCATCCGCGAGACCCTGGAGAATCAGCCCAATCTGACCATCTTCCAGCAGAGCGTGGAGGACCTGATTGTCGAGCAGGGGCGCTGCGTGGGCGCGGTGACCGGCCTGGGCCTGAAATTCCGCGCGGCGAACGTCGTCCTGTGCACCGGCACCTTCCTGGGCGGCGTTATCCATGTGGGCCTGGAGAACACCTTCGGCGGCCGCGCCGGCGACGCGCCTTCCAACGGCCTCGCGGCCAAGCTGCGCGATCTGCCTTTCCGCGTGGAGCGCCTCAAGACCGGCACGCCCCCGCGCGTGGACGGCAAGACGGTGGATTTCTCCGTCATGGAAGAACAATGGGGCGACTCGAACCTGCCGGTCATGAGCTATCTGGGCCGCGCGGACGAACACCCGCGCCAGACGTGCTGCTTCATCGCCCAG
>CAJXLA010000150.1 GCA_913055795.1 uncultured Alcanivorax sp.
CAAGGAAAAGGCATCGGCGGTAATCCATGCTCTTCCTCCCCTTCTCAAGGGGAGGACCGAGGAGGGGGTTTCCAGAGCCTTGGCGCATAATCCAAGTGCGCCCCCTCTAACTCCCCCTTACCAGGGAGAGCACCAATCTTTCCTCCCCTGGCAAGCAACTGTGTCGACTCACCCAGTTGCTGCGAGCTCGGGTTGCCAGTCGGTGGCGTCGCGCAGCATCGCATTGAGTCGGGTCAGCAGGCTGCGCATGCAGGCGACGGTGGCCACCTTTTTCGGCTTGCCCTGTTCGAGCAGGCGTTGATACCGCTCCTTGAGCGCTGGTTCATGTTGCACGGCGACACGCGTCGCCATGTACAGGGCCTTGCGCGCCTGGGCGCGTCCGCCCCAGCTGGTGCGCTTGCCTCGCTGGGTGCCACTGTCCCGGTTCAACGGAGCCACACCCACCAGTTTGGCAATGGATTTGCGGTCCAGCTGACCGAGTTCGGGCACATGGGCCAGCAGGCTCGCCGCGTTGGTCTGGCTGATCCCGCGTACCTGCTCGAGCCGGGCGGCGCGTTCGGCTAGCCCGATTTCGTGTTGCAGCAGCCGGCCGATTCGCGCTTCCAGGCACCGGATCTGCTCGGTCAACGTGTCCAGCAGCGCTTCGACGGAAGCGCGAATGCTTGCCGAGGCTTGGTGCAGGCGATTGCGTTCGGCGGCGCGCATATCCACCAATGCCGCCCGCCGGGCCACCAGCGCCCGCAGCTCCTGCTGCGCCGGCGTCGGCGCGGTGTAGCGGCGCAGCGTCAGCGTCGCCCCCATCTGCGCGAGCACACGCGCATCAATGGCATCCGTTTTCGCCAGTGCGCCGCTGGCGCGGGCAAAATCACGCGCCTGGCGAGCATTGATGTGACACACCGGCAGCCCCGCTTGCGCGAGCGCTGCCAACACGCCCTGTTCATAACCGCCGGAGGCCTCAAGCACCACCTGGCTGGCTTCATCGGGATGGATGCGCTCAATCAACCGCGACCAACCCTGCGGCTCGTTGGCGAAGCGCACGGTCGTGGGCTCATCCTCGAATGCAACATCGAGCACCGCCTTGCTGACATCAATGCCGACTGCCTTGGCCATCGCTGCCTCCCGCTTCATACTGGCGAACATGGAGAGAGCGCGCTCTCGCCCGGCTTCTGCCTTGTGGATACGAGCTTCAGGCTCTGGCAACTGTTCGAGCTGAGGGCGAGAGCACGGCTCCGGCGGTCCATGCTTACCAACGGCCTTCAAGGCCCAAGGGGATTCGGCCTGCCGGAGCCGGCTCTCTCCACCTACTCTACCGCGCCTGCCGAGATACAAGGGGGAGAAGCAGCGAAAAGCCATGGCGGGTAGTCCCGGCCTTTCCTCCCCTGGCAAGGGGAGGAAAAACAAAGGAGGGGTCCCTGCAAGATCAGTTTTCTCGACCTCTTCAAACGCCCGCTGCCCGGAGGAAGCTCCGAGAACGGGTTCTTCCAGAACGCTGGACGCCTTAACAGCGAACCGGCTGCCAACGCCATTTCCTTTTTTTCCTCTGTGCTCTCTGAGATCTCTGTGGTTATTTTTACGGGTTGCTCAGCCGCGCAGCGCTTCCGGCAGGTTCAGCTTCATGTCCACGGCCACGCGTGTGAGTGCCGCGCGTGCTTCCGCCGTAAGCTCATCGCCCAGGGGTTCCAGCTCCGCCCACAGCGCGTCCGTCTCACAGGCTTCCAGCAGACCGCGTTGAACGTCCTCGTCGGCAAGCCGTGGCAGCTGCAGCAACCGGGAGCGGCTCTCGGGCGCCATGGCATGGGCCAGCGGCAGCGTGTCCGGCCAGAGGCTTTCCCGGTGGACTTCCTCGATCAGCCCTTCGAGAAAACCCGGTTCGTCCGCGGCCAGCTGGGACAGGCTGCGCTCCAGGTCCGGGGCCACGGACTGCATCAGCAGAAGTGCTTCCTGATACAAACCCTGCGCTCGGGCCGTGGCGATGATCTGGCGCAGGCGCTGTTCGGGCAGCAAGCGGGTAACGGCATCCAGGTGGGCGCGGTCATTGACGAAAAACGCACTGCGCAGCACGGCAGCGTCGTCCATCTCGTTCATGACGGTTTCGGTAACGGACACGGGCAACGCGTCCACGAACCGGCCCCAGGGTGATCACGGCCTCGCGGCGGGCGAGCTCATGGGCCACGGCCTTGATATGGCTCACGCTAAACCGCTCCAGCAAAGGCTTGGCCCGGTGCGGGTCCATGCGGATGGCTACATCCGCCATGAAGGGCACATGGAGTTTCTCCGCCATGGCCACGGCCCGGTCCACGGGCGTGTAACCGGCCACCCGGGCGCAAAGGGTCGCCCCCAGTGCTTTTTCGGCAATGATGACCCGGATCTTCATGGGCATGATGCCGCCGGCCCCGGCCAGCCGTTCGAACAGGGACGCATGGCCCTCGAACAGCACCGTGGTGATCTGATCCCGGAGGGTGGCCAGGGTGTCCAGCGACATGGACTCCAGATACGCCAGTTCGCCGTCTCCCCTTTCCAGCAGGGTTTCGAGCTTGAGTCGTTCCGCGCGTACCACCAGTCGGCTCATCAATCCCCCCTCAGGAAAACAGCATGCGTCGAACGGACTTGCGCAACATGCCGGGTATGTGACTGAGCGCGTCTTCCATGGCCTGTTGCAGGGCCTGTTCCTGGTGCTGATGCACTTGCTCGACAATGGCGGCCAGCTCGTTCAGCTGCTCATCGTGCAGTTGCGCCAGTTCCGCTGGCGGTTCCGCCTGGTGGAGGGCGCGGGACAGGTTCTGGAATGCTTCCTGGGACATAACAAGTCACCTTGCTTCCGGACGGCGCAAGCCTAGCACCCGCCCGGGGGCGCCGGCTTGGCAGCGGCGACACCCGGACCGCGCCCGGGTGTCAGTGCGCTTCAGCGACGCCCGGCGTCGCCGGCGCGGCCTGGTTGAAGAGCCGGAAAAAGTTGTCCCGGGTCACCTGCGCTACTTCGGCAACCGGGACCTCATGCAGCTGCGCTACAGTCTCGGCCACATGGGGAACGAAACGCGGCTCGTTGGGCTGGCCGCGATGCGGCACCGGTGCCAGCCAGGGCGCATCGGTTTCGATCAACAGACGATCCAGCGGAAGTTTTTCCACGACCTTGCGTACCTTGGACGCGTTCTGGAAGGTGGCAATGCCGGAGACGGAGATGTAAAAGCCCAGTTCCAGGGCCCGTTCCGCCATGGTGCGGTTCTCGGTGTAGCAGTGCAGAACCCCGGTCACCTCGCCTTCGCCTTCTTCCTCGATGATGCGCAGCGTGTCCTCGCGCGCCTTGCGGGTGTGAATCACCAGCGGCAATCCCGTCTCGCGGGCGGCGCGCACATGCACGCGGAAGCGCTCACGTTGCCAGTCCGCGTCCTCGGCGGCGTAATGGTAATCCAGGCCGGTTTCGCCGATGGCCACGACACGGGGGTGGTCAGCCAGTTGCACCAGCTCCTGTTGCGAGGGTTCGCGCGCGTCGCCATAAAGCGGATGTACGCCCACGGTGGCATGCACCCAGGACCAGTCCTCGGCGAGCTGGCGAACCTGATCGAAGGTTTCCAGTTCGGTACCGATACAAAGCACATGGGACACGCCGGCATCAGCGGTGGCCGCCATCATGCGCTCGAAATCGCCGTTCCAGGCGTCCAGATCCAGCAGGTTCAGGTGGCAGTGGGAATCAACAAACTGCATGTCGTTGTCGGGCATGCGCCAGGACCTCCGGTCAGCGTTTCAGAACCAACCGGATTCTACATGGTATGGGTGGGTCGATCCGACTCCAGCGAGCCCGCCAGGTATTTCTCGATGGTGGTGCGGGGTGTGTCGTCCTGATCGGAAAACTGCACGCCGATACCGGCCGAACGGTTGCCCTGAGCCCCTTTGGGCGTGATCCAGATCACCTTGCCCGCTACCGGGATCTTTTCCGGTTCTTCCATCAGGCTCAACAGAAGAAA
>CAJXLA010000151.1 GCA_913055795.1 uncultured Alcanivorax sp.
AGCGCCATAACCAGTTCCACGGTATCGAGCGAGTCCGCCCCCAAATCCTCGACAAAGGACGCTTCCGGCTTGACTTCATCGGCCTTCACGCCCAGCTGCTCGACGACGATTTTCGTAACCCTTTCTTCAGTGCTGCTCATGATGCTCAGTTTCTCCTGTGGTCGGTGTCCCTCCACCTGTCGGCGCTATTCTAGGTGAACGCTGTTTGCGGTTGCAAGCAACGCTACCCGGAATCCGGACGGGACTGTATTGCAAGTTATGTCACTGTTTCGCGGGATTTTCTTCCCCGAAACTCAGCTTCTGCCCGCGGAAACGGAAGCCGTTTCCGTTCCGTATCTTCCTACTCCATCAACAAACCACCGTTGACATGGAGCGTGGTGCCGGTGACATAACCGGCGTCCACCCCGGCCAGCCAGACCACGGCCCGGGCGACTTCCTCCGGCTGCCCCAGACGGCCCAGTGGAATCCGGGCCAGCATGGCCTCGCGCTGTTCATCAGTCAGCGCGTCCGTCATGTCCGTCTGAATGAAGCCCGGCGCCACGGCGTTGACGGTAATATTGCGCTGGCCCAGTTCCTGGGCCAGCGAGCGGGTAAAACCTTCCACGCCCGCCTTGGCTGCCGCGTAGTTTGCCTGACCCGCATTGCCCATGGAACCCACCACGGAGCTGATATTGATGATCCGACCCTGACGGGCTTTGGTCATGCCCTTGAGGCAGCCCTTGCACACGCGGTAGACGCCGCTGAGGTTGGTGTCGATGACACTGTCCCACTCGTCTTCCTTCATGCGCAGCATGATGTTGTCCCGGGTAATACCGGCATTGTTCACCAGTACCAGGGGCGCGCCGTATTGCTCGTTGATGCGCTTGAGTGCGGCATTCACCGCATCGCCATCAGCAATGTCCAGCACTTCACCGCCACCGGCATTGTCCAGTGCGGCCAGACGTTCGCTGATCCGGTCCGCGCCGGATTGCGAGGTGGCCGTGCCCACCACGATGTAGCCGGCCTGCGCAAGCTCCTCGGCAATGGCCTGGCCGATACCGCGGCTGGCGCCGGTCACCAGCGCAATGGTGTTATCCGTCATGCAGTCCCCCTCCTGATTCAGGCCAGGGCCCCGTCCAGGGCGTCGCGTTCACCCAGTGGTGTTACCGGGGCCCGGCGCTCCACGCGTTTGACCAGCCCGGCGAGCACCTTGCCCGGGCCGCATTCATAACTCTGTTCCACACCTTCGTCCAGCAACCGGCGCACGGTTTCGGACCAGCGCACGGGCGAATAGAGTTGCCGCACCAGGGCATCCCGGATAGCTTCCGGTTCGGTTTGCACCGCTACGTCTACATTATTGACCACCGGAATCCGGGGTGTTGCCAGGCTCAGCTCGTCCAGCACGTCCTGCAGATGTTCCGCCGCCGGTTTCATCAGTTCGCAGTGCGACGGCGCGCTCACCGGCAGCGCCATGGCGCGCTTGGCACCGGCTTCCTTGCAGGCCTCGATAGCCCGGTCCACGGCCTCACTGTCGCCGGCGATCACCACCTGCCCGGGGGCGTTGAAATTCACCGCCTGGACCACCTGATCACCGGCGGCTTCGCCGCACAGGCGCACGACTTCATCGTCGTCGAGGCCCAGAATCGCCGCCATGCCGCCCTGCCCGGCGGGCACGGCTTCCTGCATGAAACGCCCCCTTGTTTCCACCAGGCGCACCCCGTCGGCCAGGGACAGGGCATCGGCACACACGAGCGCGGAATACTCGCCCAGGCTGTGGCCGGCAAACCAGTCCGGGCGGGTGCCGCCGCGCTCTTCCCAGAGGCGCCACAGGGCCACGCTGGACGCCAGCAGCGCCGGCTGTGTGCGATCCGTGCGATTGAGCTCCTCTTCCGGGCCGTTGTGGATCAGGCCCCAGAGGTCAAAGCCCAGGGTGTCGGCGGCTTCCCGAAACGTCTGACGCACGGCGGGCTCGTCGCCGAGATCGGCGAGCATGCCCACGGCCTGGGACCCCTGGCCGGGAAACAGGAATGCGGTTTGGCTCATGAAAGACCTTCCCCCGAAGCTTGCTTGATGGCGGCGCCATTATGGCGCAGTGCTTTCCAGGCTGCGCGCTTGCCTTGCAACATTTTATGAAGCGTCGCCGGCACCCAGATGATTCCGGATCAACGCGGGCACATTGCGTTCGGCTTCACGTGCGGCCACTTCCAGAGCACTGGTAAAGCCTTCGACATCGGCGCCGCCATGGCTTTTCACCACAATGCCGTCCAGCCCCAGCAGGCTGGCGCCATTGTAGCGTTGTGGATTCATGCGCTGCTTGAGATTACGCAGCCAGGGCAGCGAAAAGAGCCCGGCCAGACGAGTGAACAAATTCCGGTTGATTTCCTCCCGGATCATGGTCCCCAGCATGGACGCCACGCCCTCCATGGTCTTGAGCGCCACATTGCCGGTAAAACCGTCGCAGACGACAACATCGGCTTCGCCCTTGAAGACGCCGTCGCCTTCCACGAAGCCCTGGTAGTGCAGCACGGGATGGGTCTGGAGCTTTTCGGCGGCCTGTTTGACGGTTTCGCTGCCCTTGATGGCTTCTTCGCCGATATTGAGCAGGCTCACCCGGGGGTACTCCAGCCCCTCCACCGCGCGCGACAACGCGGCCCCCATGAGGGCGAACTGCAGCAGGTGTTCCGGTTCCACATCCACATTGGCCCCGAGGTCCAGCATGTGGCACTGGCCCTGTTCATGGGGAATGGCGGTACAGATGGCGGGCCGGTCTATGCCCGGCAGGGTCTTGAGCACGAAACGGCTGACGGCCATGAGCGCGCCGGTGTTGCCGGCACTGATGGCCGCATGCGCCCGGCCCTCGCGTACCTGGTTGATGGCCACGCGCATGGACGAATCCCGCCGGTTACGCAGGGCTACATTCACCGGATCGTCCATGGCCACCACTTGGGAGGCGTGCACCACCGTGATCCGTTCGGAACCCTTTGGGGAATCGCGTTCCAGCTGCGCCTTCAGGGTAGCGGAGTCACCGATGAGCAGTACCCGCAGTTGGATGTGACGCTGGAGGATGCGCGCCACCGCGGGGACCGTCACCTCGGGTCCGTGATCCCCGCCCATGGCGTCGACCGCCAGGATGACCTCAGGCATCGCCAGCCCTTCCCTGAAAAGCGGGGCGGGGCCGGCTCCCCCGCCCGTGGAGAGGCAAGGTTACTCGTCGTCGTCCAGGTCGTCTTCCTGCTTGAGGACCTGACGGCCCCGGTAAACGCCGTCCGGCGAGATATGATGACGCCGATGGACTTCACCGGTGTTGGCATCCTCGGTGAGCGTGGGCTTGCTGAGTGCATCGTGAGAACGACGCATGCCCCGCTTCGACCGGGTCTTGCGATTCTGTTGAACGGCCATTGCTTTCTCCAGCTACTCTTCGCGATCACCCTTTTTCAACTGGGCCAGAACCGCGAAGGGGTTCTCTTTTTCGGTTTCCGTCTCGTCTTCGGACGGGTCCTCGGCATTTTCTTCCATCAGTCCATGAGGACAGTGCTCATGGACGGCCACTGCCGGCAGGGCCAGCAGGATTTCCTCTTCCAGCAGATCCGCCAAAGGCATCTGGTCCGCATTGATCAGCCAGGGATCATACTCGGACGGCAACGCCTTCATCTGGTCATCGCCCCAGGCCAGCGCCAGTGTCACCCGGGCATCCAGATCCAGCGTGAGCGGTTCGAGACAACGCTGGCACTGAACCACCAGACGTGTCGCTACGGAGCCATGCACGCAGTGATGGCCCTCTTCGTCCCGGCAGAAGGCAAGATCGACGGCTACATTCTCTTGCTGACTTTCCCGGAACTCACGCAAACGGGGCAGCTCACCCACGCTTATATCACCGCGGATGGTGCCGCCCTGATCCGCCAGTTTTCGCGGATCCAGAAACCGCGGCAAAGGCCCTGTCGACATAGGCGCGCAATTCTAGG
>CAJXLA010000152.1 GCA_913055795.1 uncultured Alcanivorax sp.
TATGCTGCGCGCCGATAACGGCGATATCCACGTGGTCTACACCTGGAACAAGACCCTGATTGGTCATGCCTGGTGGCGCGCGCCGGACGCACAGGAGCGCCCATGACGCCCGGCTTGCAGCTGGCTGCCCTGGTTTATGCGGCGGTGCTGACGCGCCTGCTGCCCATGCGTGATCGTCGCCTGCATCTGGGTCTTTTGGGGCTTGTGCTGGCCCTCGCCTGGGTACCCTATCCCTGGGGGCCGGTGGCCTGGCTGGCCAGCTATACCGGCGAGTTCAGTGTGACCACGGTACTGCTGGCCTGCACGGCGCTGGCGTATCGTCTGGGCTGGTCGCCGGGGCTGGCCCGCTCGGAGTTGCGCGGGCTGTGTTTGCTGGTCGTGGGCGCCGCCGCCGTCTTTTATCCGCTGGCGCTGGGGGCGGCGCCACTGAACCCTTATGAGTGGGGCTTTGGCAGCTATGGGTTCAGTTCCGCCCTGCTGGCGCTGGGTCTGGCGGCCTGGCTGCTGCGGGCCTGGTATGTGCTGGCGATGCTCGTGCTCGCGCAATTTGGTCTGGCGCTGGAGCTGCTCGCCTCGGATAATCTCTGGGACTATCTGCTGGATGTCTGGCTGGTGTTTTGGGCGGCCGGCTGGTTGCTCCGCGACGCCTGGCAGCACCGCCCCGGCGTTCAGGCCAGCGAATAGCCTTGTTCCAGCGGCCGCCGGCGGGGCCAGAGCAGGCCGGCGGCATAACCCACCCCGAACATCACCAGATTGCCGATCAGGCCCGTGTAGTAAAGGTCGAAGGGGACCGACAGGGCCTCGGGCACCAGCCCCTTGTCCGCCAGCACCGTCCAGGCCGTGAAGGCCATGGTCAGCGCGATGCCGCACCAGGCTGCCCGGGCGTCGCCACGCCGGGTGAAGAAACCCAGCAGGTAGAGCCCCAGCAGGCCGCCACTGAGCAGCGACACCAGGATGGTGGACGTATCCTGAAGCGTGCGCGTGTCGGCGTTTTCCAGCCAGAAGGCGCCGCCGATCATGAGCGCCGTCACCACCACAGCCATGGCGCGCGCGGCGCGCAGATAGTGACGGTCGTCGCGGCCCGGACGCAGGTGCCGCCGGTAGATATCCACAATGGAGACCGTGGTCACCGAGTTGAGGCTGGAGTCCAGCGAGGACATGGCCGCGGCCAGGGCGGCGGCGATCACCAGCCCGGCGACACCCGGCGGCAGATGATGGGTGATGAACCAGGGCAGTACATGCTCGGCCTTTCTCTCGCCGCTGAGCATGGCCGTCACTTCGGGCACGGGGAATTCCGTGAAAAAGACGAACAGGGCCGTACCCAGAAACATATAGAAGGCCCAGATGGGCAGGCTGGCCAGTACCACCACCAGCATGCCGCGCCGCGCCTCGCGTATGGACGCGGCGGCGCAATAGCGCTGGACCGTGTTCTGGTTGCTGGAATACTCGGTGAGCCAGTTGGTCATGCCGATCAGCAGCATCATGGTCCCGGTCTTGGCGCTCAGCGAGAGATTCCAGCCCACGGGGTCGAGTTCACCGTTGCGTTTCGCGGCGAAGGCGAGCTTGTCGTGCCGGTCGGCGACGGCCAGGATCTGTTCCAGCCCGCCGGGCAGCATCTGGATGATGATGCCGATACAGATGAGCCCGCCCACCAGCAGGATCAGGGTCTGGAGCACATCGGTCCAGATCACCGCGTCGATACCGCCCAGCACGGTATACAGGCCCACGAAAACACCGCCCAGCACAATGGCCGTGGCCGGTTCCAGGCCCGTGACCTGCTGGATCAACAGGGACAGCAGCCACAGGATCATGGCCAGGCGCGCCAGCTGGGCGACCATGAAGGCGATGGCGCCATAGACCCGGATCGAGGGCCCGTACCGGCCCTCCAGATATTCGTAGGCGGAGATCAGCCCACCCCGGCGGAAAAAGGGCAGAAAAACAAAGGCGGCGATCAGCACCGCCAGGGGCAGCGACAGATTGGGCAGATAGCGCAGCCAGGCGGTCTTGAACGCATCCGCGGGGTAGGCGAGAAAGGTGATGGAGCTGATGGAGGTGCCGACCAGCGAAAGCCCGATCACCCAGCCGCGAAAACGGCGCCCGCCCACGAAGTATTCCTCGGTACTGGTGTTCTTGCGCGCGAACCACAGGCCCATGGCGAGCAGCAGGACCAGATACACCAGCAATGTGACGATATCCGCCGTTTGCAGCGTCATGGTGCTCGCTATCCCCCGGTCTGGCGGTCAGTTATCGCGTTCGATATAAACCTCGTCCGCCTGTTCGCCGCGCTCGGTCTGCACCGTGGTGAAGGTCACATTGGCGCCGTTACGCAGACTGCGGCGGCCGCCATTGCGCACGGCCTTGAAATGCACGAACACCTCGCGACCGTCCTCGGTAATGATGAAACCGAAACCCTTGTTGGGGTTGAACCACTTCACCTTGCCCGCCTCGCGGTTGCCGCCCGGCAGGGGCAGAGGCATGCGCTTGAACAGGGGCGTAATCAGCGGCAACACCAGTGGCAGCAGATAGATCACCGGGACCAGCCAGAGCCAGGCCGCGGTGCCGAATGCGGTATCGCCCAGGCTCGCCACCCAGCCGGCGAGATAGAGCCCCACGGCCAGATGCAGCAGAACGCGCTTGGGCGTGAGAATGCACACCAGTGACACCAGGGCGGCGAGACTCAGGCCCATGCCGGCCTGGCGGACGAGCAGGGCGGACGGTGCTTCCACGCCCATTTGCGGATGCAGATGTGCCAGCACGCCCAGCGGGTCGACCAGAAAAACGGCGCCGGCCACGAGCAGAAACAGTGCCGCCAGCACATAAAACACGATCAGCCATCGAGAAGCTTGCATCTTGACACTACCTTGTTGGAACACGGTTACTATGACAAAGCGCGCGCCGGGGCTGTGTGACCTGAAGGGCCCCGAAGCGAAGCGGCCATTGTAACGAAGCCTTGAGAGAAACACATGCCATCCCGCCCCGAATCCGGCGTCCGTTATCCTTTTCTTTTGCCCTCCTTTCATCGGGCTCTGGAGGATAGCGGCGCGGTCAGCGCCGCCACGGGCTGGGCGCCGGAGCATCTGGAAGACCAGGACTTCTGGATGCCGCTCTACCGCAAGGAGCACTCGCGGGGCGAATATGTCTTCGATTTCGCCTGGGCCGACGCCTGGCATCGAAGCGGACTGTCCTATTATCCCAAACTGGTCACGGCTATCCCCTTCACCCCCGTGACCGGGCCACGCTGGCGCGGTATCGCGCCGGAGCCGCAGGAGTTGTGGTCCCGTATTGAACAGAGCATGGCTGTGCAGGGCGCGTCCAGCTGGCATCTGCTCTTTCCGGACGAAGCCACCCGGTCGGCGCTGGCGGAACTCGGGCTCATCCAGCGCGAGGCCTGTCATTTCCGCTGGTTTAACTATGGCTACGAAAGCTTTGATGATTTCCTGGGGGCGCTGGTCTCGCGCAAGCGCAAGAGCCTGAGGCGCGAGCGCCGCCGGGTCGGCGAACAGGGGCTGACCGTCGAGCGTCGTACCGGTGAGGCCATTGACGCCGAATGGTGGGACGCGTTCGAGCGCTTCTATGCCGACACCTACTACAAGCACGGGCAGCGCCCCTATCTGCCGCCGGCCTTTTTCCGGCAGATCGCGCGGGATCTTGCCGACCAGCTCATGATGGTCATGGCCTTCGATGGCGGCGAGCCGGCGGCCGCCGCGCTCTATTTTTTCGACGCGGAGCGGCTCTATGGTCGTTACTGGGGCTGCCTGCGTGAATACGATGCCCTGCACTTCGAACTGTGCTACTACCAGGGCATCGACTTCGCCATTGAACGCGG
>CAJXLA010000153.1 GCA_913055795.1 uncultured Alcanivorax sp.
ATAGGCGGATTCATACAACACGAAACCCGCTTCGAAGTACTCATTTGCCTCCCGGCACCAGCGCACTTCCCCCACTACTTCCAGCGGCGCGCGGTCCCGGCCGAAATCGGCGCACAGGCGCAGTATGGCCGTTTCCGGCAGTTCCCGGTCGACGCGGATGCGCATGCCGCTGGATGAAACATCCAGAATCCGGCACAGAATCACGGTAGCCCGTTCGCCGCTGCCCGGTTCCGGGCTGTCCACCTCGATAAACACCGCGGCGTGGGCATCCGCACGTTCTTCCGCTCTTCGGTCGTCTTCTTCCTGCGTCATGCGGTTATCCCGCCTTGTTGTTTTGTTGGAGTCCTCCCACCACACGACTGAGGGTGTCGTCGTAGCGGCTGTCACTACTGAATACGGAAATCGCGCCGTTGGCAATCCCGTCAATCAAGTCACGACGCCGGATTTCACGCCGATCCAGGCCGTTACGGCTGACGAAAACATATTTGTCGCTGGAGGACATGACCAGAATCAATTTGAGTCGGGTCCAGCTACCGTCATCCTCGCGGAATTGCATCCAGGTACCCAGCGGCAGTCCGCTGACCAGCAGCCGAGCGCGCTTGCGCTCGCCCTGCCCGTCCGAAGTGTCCGCCTCGGGCAGAGGTTCTTCGGCCGCAGGCGCCTCCGTGTCCGGTGTCCCGGACGGAGCCGACGCCTCGGCGTCAGCGTGTGCCCCGGGCGAGGCTTGCTCATCAGGCTGCGGATGCGCGGCAGGGGCTTCGCCGGGCTCTTCCGCCGGGGTGGTGTCCGGTTCCACGCCACTGTCGGTTGCCTGCGCCCCGGCTTTTTCCTTTTGTTGCTGTTGCTGTTGCTGTTGCTGTTGCTGTTGCTGTTGCTGTTGCCGGTAATATCGGGCCAACTCCTCCAGGTGCTCCACCACCAGTTCGCGCGGGGCTGCCGCCCGGGGCACCTGCACCACTTCGCGGTTGGTCAGCCGCCAGGCGAAATCCTCGAAACTGGTGGTTCGCGTCTTGAGTCCGGCCTGATTCACGAACAGCAGCTGCTGATAATCATCCCGGCGAATCAGCAACCGCATACGCTCACCGGTGGCGCGCACCTCGAACCAGTCCCGGGTAGACAACCCCTGCATTTCCCGCAACAGATCCTCGCTGATCGCCGTACCGGCATCCTCCACAACCGAGCCACTGGCGGGCTCGGTTACCTCGACAAAATTCAGTTCGCGGCCATTGAGCAACGCCGTATGCGCCACCTGGATATCATCGAGCATGCGCGAGCGCGCCGCTTCATCGGCCACCACCTCCTCGAGCAGTGCGCGCAGCTGGCCGTGCAGGTCTCCGGAGACGCGCTTGAGTTTACGCTGGTTCTGTTCCTGGGCCTGTTCGGGCTGCAGGCTCCAGAACAACAGGGTGAGCACCCGGACAGCCTGATCCCAGAGCACGCTGTCCTCGCCCCGATTGAGCAGAACCCACTCGAGGGCGGGCCACCAGTGATCCACCAGATCCCGGGCGAGGAAATCGGGCAGCAGACGGCCCGCCAGCTGGCGCTGGATGACGGCGGCGGCCTGGCGCCGGGCATATTCCAGGCGCATGGCACCTTCTTCCGCCTGACGCAGCCGCTCGCCCAGCTTGTCCACACGCTGGTGAAAGCGCTCCAGCCAGCTCCATGCTTCCTCGGCGAGCTCCTTCGCCGCCGACCCATCTCCCAGGGCCTGTAACCAGCTCACCATGCGCTGACGCAAGTCATCTGCCTGGGGATGTTCGGGACACCAGCCCGGGGCCAGCTCCCCCAGGGCCTGAAGCAGATCATTGACCGGATGACCACGTTGTTCAATCCACCCGGGCGCGTCCAGCGCCGCCGCCAGCAGACCCTCGCGATGCGCACTCAGGGCTCCGGCCAGCTGCGGATGAAAGGCGGGTTGAGCGAGGTAGTCCCGAACCACTCGTTGGGCCACCCGAAAGCGGCCCTGTTGCAGGCTGGAAAAGCCCGCCGCGCGCAAGGCCTCCGGTTCGGCGTCCGCATGAACGGCCTCTTGGTTCAGTACCCGGGCACGCGCCTGCTCATCCGTCAACACTTCGTCCGGCTCGGGAAACAACAGCACATAGAGCCGATCCACGGACGCACGTCGGTCGGTGGTGGGCTCAGCACGCGGGCTCATAAGGCTCCCTGGAAGTTCACGGAAACGTCTCAAAGATTTTTATTACCTAAAAACTAATGCTTTAGTACTAAATTTGCACAGGGTGGACCCCACCTCATAACTGATGCTGTCGACCGGTTCACATTTTGACCGTTTCGGTAAGGGCCCTCAGCGGTTCTACGCCAGAGCCATTAAAGCGCCATTATCGGCGGTCAACCAACGGGCCGGACGGTCGAAGCGCGGCGTGCAGTACCTTCGTCCGGGACAAGCATGGTCAAAGCGCGAATTGTTTCCTCATCGACGCCCACAGCTTTTTATCCTAGTCACGATCGCACGAATTACGTGTTAATACGGATATGGCGACAGGGGTTCCCTTGCTAAAGTCAATAATCAGAGAAAAACAATGGCAATGGACCGCTTATGACATCTATATGGCGTTATCAAGCTGACATTCCGCCTACACTGATCGTGCTCGGGGTACTGGGGGTGCAGCTGTGGGCGGTGTTCTCGCTGGAATCGCTGACCGCAGTGTTCACCGTCGCCGGCATTTTGTTGCTGTTTTCCGCCTGTCCCGGCGCCATCAGCCATAACCATCATCACTGCAACACGTTCCGGCCCCGCTGGATGAACCGCGTCTACGAGGTCATCCTCTTTCTGGAGACCGGAATTCCGCCCTTCGGCTGGACCCTTCACCACAACCTGGGCCACCACAAGCATTACCTGCATCCACCCGACGACCCCTCGGGCTGGCAGAACCCGGACGGGTCCACCATGAACCGGATCAAGTATGACCTGTACAACGCCGCCCGGGTCTATCCCGAGATCATCCGGATCGGCCGCAGTCGCCCGCGGCTGCTGCGCCGTTTTCTCACCGGGACAGCGGTGAGCCTGACCGTGCTGGGCGCCTTGATTGCCCTGCGGCCGTTGCCCGCGCTCATCATTTTTGTGCTCCCCATGCCCATCATGCTGGTAGGGCTGCTGGACAACACCTTTCAGCAGCACCAGGACCTGGAGACACGCAGCGACTACACCGCCTCGCGCAACACCACCAACCGTCTCTACAACCTGATTTCATGGAATCTGGGGTATCACACCGCCCACCATCTGTATCCCAGTGTCCACTGGAGCCGGCTGCCCGAGCTGCACGAACAGATCCGGGACCGTATTCCAGACCACCTGGTGGGCGATTCAGTGCTGCTGTCAAACTGTGGCCAATCCGGGGGCCTGGACCTGCCGAGGATGCGTATGCCCCGGGTCCGGCCCTCGGCGCGCCAGCAGGCCTGAGCACGGAACTCGTCCGCCCTCCCGGTCTCGCCCGCGGGATTGGACCCGGTGATTGATCACCGGGCGATCCGGGCCATCATGCGATTTCGTCCCGGGTCGTTGTCCTAGCAGGCTGTTGAAAAACCCTTTGCGTGCTCAGCGCGGCCTGAAGCGTGCAGCTGGTGTGCTTTGTTGCGACGGAC
>CAJXLA010000154.1 GCA_913055795.1 uncultured Alcanivorax sp.
AACAGCGCCCGGTTCATCTTGAAGGCGTTGGAATCCACCACGGTGTAGTCGAACTTGTCCTGGTCCACCAGCGTCATGAGCTTTTCGGCGCTGGCGCCGCGTACCTCGGTGAGGTCAAAGTTGTGCTCGTGTTCCAGCGGGCGCAGGCGCTCCGCGTGGCTGCTTTCGGCCAGCACCACCACGTCTTTGCCCTGTAGATCGGCGGGCGATTCCGGGCGTGTCTCGTCCATGCGGTAGACGATCTTTTCGCGAATCTGTTGATAAGGCGTGGAAAAGGTCACCCGCTCGCGCCGATTGTCGGTCACCGTGAGCCCGGCCGCGGCAAGATCCGCCTCGCCGGAGCGCACCGCGGCCAGTACGCCGCCGATGCTCGCGCGCGTGATGACACGCAGCTCCACGCCCAGATCCCGGGCGAATGCCTCGGCCAGTTCATATTCGAAACCGGTGGGTCCGTGCTGGTTGCGGTAAAAGGTGGTGGGGGCATGCCGGGTCACCACAATCAACTCGCCACGCTCGCGCACCAGCTCCATGCCCGAGGGGCGAGGCTTGAACGCCAGCGCCAGCGAGGCCACGGCCAACAGGGCCGCGACCAGGGCGACAGGGCGCAGAATCTGCATCTTGATCCGCGTCATGACCGACTCGTGTCCTTCTGTCGTGTTCGACAGGCCGGGACTGCTGACTCCGGCCGGTTCCGTGGTTCGATGCCTGGAATTTGTTTTCGTGACAGGCGTCACGAAAACAGCGCGGACTCTATCACGTTTTTTCCGCCGGCCACGCAAGATTGTGTTGGACAATATGTCGCTCAAGGGGGGCTGTAACAAAAATCGGATGTCCTTCTGATCGCTGCATCCGCAAGCCGTGTCATGCCCCTTCCCTCGGGTGCCCGCGTGTTCCGAAATCCCGTATCATGGCGCCTCTCCCAGTCCCTCAATGAAACGGAAGCCGTGCCATGCTGACTCTGCCCGGAAACGCCGCCCTGTCGCTGTTCCGCAAGGAAAAACTGCTGCGCGAACTCAGGGGCGTCGAGGATCTCAGCGCCCGCTATGTGCATTTCGTGGATCTCGCCGGCGACCTGGACGACGACCAGCACCGGGTGCTGGAACGGCTGCTGGAATACGGTCCGGCGGACACGGACGAGCCGGTCGAGGGGGAAAAGTTCCTGGTGGTCCCGCGTCCGGGCACGGTCTCGCCCTGGTCCACCAAGGCCACCGATATCTGTCACAACTGCGGTCTGGACCCGGTGCGCCGGGTGGAGCGCGGCGTGGCCTGGCAGGTGCGTTTCGCCGACGGGGACACCGGCGCCGACCACGACACCGTGGCCCGGGCCCTGCACGACCGCATGACCGAAGCGGTGCTCCATGACGAAGCGGACGCGGGCGTGCTCTTCAGCACCCGCGAGCCCGAGGCACTGGCGACCGTGGATGTGCTGGGCGGCGGCCGCAAGGCGCTGACCGAGGCCAACCGGGAGCTGGGTCTGGCCCTGGCGGGCGACGAGATCGACTATCTGGTGGCGCAATTCACCAACCTCGGGCGCAACCCCACGGACGCGGAACTCATGATGTTCGCCCAGGCGAACTCCGAGCACTGCCGCCACAAGATCTTCAACGCCGACTGGGTGATTGACGGCGAAGAACAGGACCAGAGCCTGTTCGCCATGATTCGCAACACCCATGAACACAGCCCGTCGGGCGTGCTCTCCGCCTACAAGGACAATGCCGCGGTCCTGGACGGCCCCCGGGCCGAAACTTTCATGGCCCATCCGGACAGCGGGCGCTACGCCTATCACCCGGAAGACGTGAACATCCTTATCAAGGTGGAAACCCACAACCACCCCACCGCCATTGCCCCGCACCCGGGCGCGGCCACCGGCTCGGGCGGCGAAATCCGCGACGAGGGCGCCACCGGCCGGGGCGGGTTCCCCAAGGCGGGCCTGACCGGCTTTTCCACTTCCAACTTGCGCATCCCCGGCTTTGAACAGCCCTGGGAGATCGATCACGGCCGGCCCGGGCGTATTGCCTCGGCGCGGGAGGTCATGCGCGACGGGCCCATTGGCGCGGCGTCGTTCAACAATGAATTCGGCCGGCCCAACCTGGCCGGCTATTTCCGCACCCTGGAGCTGCGTGCGCCGGGCGTGAACGGCGAGGAAGTGCGCGGCTACCACAAGCCCATCATGATCGCCGGCGGCCTGGGCAATATCCGCGGCCCGCATGTGCACAAGGACCCTATCCCCGCCGGAGCGAAGATCATTGTGCTGGGCGGCCCCGCGCTGCTGATTGGCTTCGGTGGCGGGGCGGCCTCGTCCATGGCCTCGGGCCAGTCCGACGAGGCCCTGGATTTCGCCTCGGTGCAGCGCGACAACCCGGAAATCCAGCGCCGCTGCCAGGAAGTGATCGATCACTGCCGTGCCCTGGGCGCCGAGAACCCCATTGCTGCCATCCATGATGTGGGCGCGGGCGGGCTGTCCAACGCCCTGCCGGAGCTGGTCCACGACGCCGGCCGGGGCGCGCACCTGGAGCTGCGCCAGGTGCCCAATGACGAGCCCGGCATGTCGCCGGTGGAGATCTGGTGCAACGAGGCCCAGGAACGCTATGTGCTGGCCGTGGGCGAAGACCAGCTGGAGCGCTTCCGCGCGCTCTGTGATCGCGAACGCGCGCCCTTCGCCGTACTGGGCAAGGCCACCGAAGACGAACATCTCAAGGTCACGGACAGCCACTTCGACAACAATGTGGTGGATCTGCCCATGGATGTGCTCTTCGGCAAGCCGCCGAAGATGACGCGCGAATTCGACCGCGCGGACTTCCAGCGCCAGAACTTCCGCCTGGCCGGGCTGGAACTGCGCAAGGCGGCCGAACGCGTGCTGCAACTGCCCGCCGTGGCGGCGAAGACCTTTCTGATCACCATCGGCGATCGCTCGGTCACGGGGCTGGTGGCCCGGGATCAGATGGTGGGCCCCTGGCAGGTGCCGGTGGCGGACTGCGCCGTCACCGCCTCGGGGTACAACAGCTACCACGGCGAGGCCATGAGCCTGGGCGAGCGCACCCCGGCCGCGCTCGTGGACGCGCCCGCGGCCGGACGCATGGCCGTGGCCGAAGCCGTCACCAATATCGCCGCCGCCGATGTGGAAAAGATTTCGGACATTCACCTGTCGGCGAACTGGATGGCCGCCGCCGATCATCCGGGCGAGGATCAGAACCTGTATGACACGGTGCAAGCGGTGGGCATGGAACTCTGCCCGGAGCTGGGTATTGCCATCCCGGTGGGCAAGGACTCGCTGTCCATGCGCACGGTCTGGAAGGAGCGCGGCGCCGAGAAAAGCGTTACCGCGCCGGTATCGCTGATCATCTCCGGGTTTGCGCCCGTGTCCGATATTCGCCGGACCCTGACGCCCCAGTTACGGGCCGACACGGACTCGGCGCTCATGCTGGTGGACCTGGGCCGGGGGCGGAACCGCCTGGGCGGCTCGGCCCTGGCCCAGGTGTACAACAAGGTGGGCAATGATGCGCCGGATCTGGATAAGCCGGCGGATCTGCGCGCCTTTTTCGACGTCCTTCAGGATCTGCGCAGCGACGACCGCGTACTCGCCTA
>CAJXLA010000155.1 GCA_913055795.1 uncultured Alcanivorax sp.
TATCAGGCCCTGGGGCAGGCCTTCGGCGGGCGGGTGGTACGCGCGCGTCAGGTCATGCACGGCAAGACCTCGTCCATTGTCCATACGGGCGTGGGCGTGTTCGCCGGGCTGCCTTCGCCCTTCACCGCCACGCGCTATCATTCGCTGGTGGTGGAGCGGGAGTCGCTGCCCGCGTGCTTCGAGGTGAGCGCCTGGACGGAAACCGAAGACGGGCAGCGCGATGAACTCATGGGCATGCGTCATCGCGACTATGTGCTGGAAGGCGTGCAGTTTCATCCCGAATCCATTCTGACCCAACATGGCCATGCCATGCTCAAGACCTTTCTCGAGTATCGCGGCGGCAAGCGGGAGAACTGACATGGACATGCAGACGGCACTCGCACGGGTGGTGGATCATATCGATCTGTCCACCGAAGAGATGCAGGCGGTCATGCGCACCATCATGACCGGTGGTGCCACGGACGCGCAGATCGGCGGTTTTCTCACGGCGCTGCGCATGAAAAGCGAGTCCCTGGACGAGATCACGGGTGCGGCGCTGGTTATGCGCGAACTGGTGACCAGGGTCGACGTCAGCGACTGCAAGTATCTGGTGGATATTGTCGGCACCGGCGGCGACGGCGCCAATCTGTTCAATGTGTCCACGGCTTCGGCCTTTGTGGCCGCGGCGGCCGGTTGTCATGTGGCCAAGCACGGTAACCGTTCCGTCAGCTCCAGAAGTGGTGCCGCCGACCTGCTCCAGGCCGCGGGCGTGAGTCTGGAGCTGAGCCCGGAGGAAGTGGAACGCTGCATCCGCGAGGTGGGCGTGGGCTTCATGTTCGCGCCCGCCCATCACGGCGCCATGAAACATGCCATTGGCCCGCGCAAGGAACTGGGCTTGCGCACCATCTTCAATATCCTGGGCCCGCTGACCAATCCGGCCGGGGTGACCCATCTGATGATGGGTGTGTTCTCGCCGCAACTGTGCCGGCCCATGGCCGAGGTGCTGGGTCGGCTTGGGGCCAGGCGGGCGCTGGTCGTGCACGGCAACGACGGCCTGGACGAAATCAGCCTGTCGACCAGCACCAGTGTCGCCGAACTGCGTGACGGTGCCGTCCATGAATACCAGATCAGCCCGGAGGATCTGGGCGTGACCTCCGCCTCGCGGGTGGGCCTGGACGTGACCGAACCCGAAGCCTCGCTGGAGCTGATCCGGGATGCCCTGGGCAAGAAAAAGACCGAGGCCGGCCGCAAGGCGGCGGACATGATCACGCTGAACGCCGGCGCGGCCATCTTTGTCTCCGGCATCACGGACAGCCTGGCCAACGGGGTGCGCATGGCCGAGGATCTGGTGCACAACGGGGAGGCGGGCGAACGGTTGAAGGAGCTGGCGCGTTTCACCTGGGCGATGAAGGAGGAGGTTTGAAGACCACCGGCACCGTCCTCGACCGGATCCTGGCGCACAAGCACACGGAGATCGCGGAGCGTAGCGCTGTCGAGCCGCTGGGCGCGATTCGGGCCCGTGCACGCGATCAGGGCCCGGCGCGCGGTTTCTTCGAGGCACTGACCGCGCGTCGTACGGCGAAACGAGCCGCCGTGATCGCGGAAGTGAAAAAGGCCTCCCCCAGCAAGGGGGCGATCCGCGCGGATTTCGATCCCGCCTGGATCGCCCGCCGCTACGAGGCGGGCGGTGCCGCCTGCCTGTCGGTGCTCACTGATCGCGCATTCTTCCAGGGCGGGGAAGCCGACCTGCAGTCGGCTCGCGCCGCCTGCTCCCTGCCCGTGCTGCGCAAGGACTTCACCCTGGACCCCTGGCAGATCTGGGAGGCCCGCGCCATGGGCGCCGACGCGATCCTGCTGATCGTGGCGGCGCTGGAAGACGACCAGCTGGTGGAGCTGGCGGGCGTGGCCCGCGAGGCCGGCCTGGATGTGCTGACCGAGGTGCATACGGCCGATGAACTCGAGCGGGCGCTGCAGACGGACGCGAACCTGATCGGGATCAACAACCGGGACCTGCGCAACTTCGAAACGCGTCTGGAGACCACGCTGGAACTGCAATCCCGGGTGCCGCGTGATCGTCTGCTGGTTACCGAGAGCGGCATTCACACGCCCGCGGACGTGGAGCGGATGCGTTCGCAAGGGGTCCACGCCTTTCTGGTGGGCGAGACCCTGATGCGCGCCGCTGATCCCGGCGCCGCGCTGGCGGAGCTGTTTCCGGACGACCGTCCGGCGTGAGCGGACGGGAACTCAGCGGGTGCCGTAGACCACCATGGTCTTGCCCTTGACCGAGACCAGGCCCTGATCCTCGAGGTTCTTGAGCACCCGGCCCACCATCTCGCGCGAACAGCCCACGATGCGGCCGATCTCCTGGCGGGTGACCTTGATCTGCATGCCGTCCGGGTGGGTCATGGCGTCGGGCTGCTTGCACAGATCCAGCAGGGTGCCCGCCACGCGGCCGGTGACGTCGAGAAAGGCGAGATCGCCCACCTTGCGGGTGGTGGCGCGCAAGCGCCCGGCGATCTGGGCGGACACGGCAAAGAGGATGTCGGCGTCCTCGCGGGCGAGCTGGCGGAACTTGGCGTAGCTGATCTCGGCGACCTCGCATTCGGTCTTGGCCTTGACCCAGGCGGAGCGCGAGGGGTCGTCCTCGAACAGGCCCATCTCGCCGAAGAAGTCCCCCTCGTTGAGATAGGCCATGATCATCTCGCGGCCCTCATCGTCCTCGATCATGACCGTGACCGAGCCCTTGAGGATGTAATAGAGGGCGTCCGATTCATCCCCGGCATAGATGATGGTGCTCTTCGCCGGATACTTGCGGCGGTGGCAGTGGGCCAGGAAGTGATCCAGATTGGTGATGATCTTGTTGCCTGATTGCGTCATGGCCAGCAGGTTTTCCGTGAACAATCCGTAAACGTCAACGATACTGCACGTTTTCGGCTTTATTGCCAAGGTAGCAGTTCACAGCCACCCCCGGATCAGGGCGGTCTATGGCGCTTTCCGGGGTTGTGATAGGCTTCGCTTCCCCCAAGATTCGAGGCAAGTAATGAAGGCGGACATTCGTTGGCGTGGCGACGCCTGTTTCGAAGCGAGCTCCGGCAGCGGTCATACGCTGGTCATGGACGGACCGCCGGATCACGGCGGACGCAACCAGGGCGCTCGGCCCATGGAAACGCTGCTCATGGGCCTGGGGGGCTGCTCCGCCTTTGACGTCGTCCATATCCTGCAAAAAGCGCGACAGCCCGTGCAGGACTGCCGCTGCGAGATGACCGCCGAGCGGGCCGACGAGGTGCCGGCGGTGTTTACCCGCATCCATCTGCACTTCGTGGTGGTCGGCGACAACCTCAAGGAGGGGCAGGTGGAGCGGGCGGTATCGCTGTCCGCGGAAAAATACTGCTCGGCGTCCATCATGCTCGCGCGCGGCGGCGTCGAGATTACACACAGCTATGCCATCGAATCGTCGCGTGCCGACGGCGAATGATGTCGAACCTCATGGGTGAAGCGGGGTAGATGCCGGTGGAGAAAGATCCCAATCCCAAGATTACGCCCCACGGCTTCAACAACCTGACGAAGTCGTTGAGCTTCAATATTTTCGATATCAGCTATGC
>CAJXLA010000156.1 GCA_913055795.1 uncultured Alcanivorax sp.
CGGCAGAGTCAGCTCTCGCCCCGGGACGTGGAACTCGCGGTCAAGACCATGATCGAGGAAATGGCCGACACCCTGGCGGACGGGGGGCGTATCGAGATTCGCGGATTCGGCAGCTTTTCGCTGCATTTCCGCGCGCCCCGCGTGGGCCGCAACCCCAAGACCGGTGCTTCCGTGGAGCTGCACGGCAAGTATGTGCCGCACTTCAAACCGGGCAAGGAACTGCGCGAACGGGTCAATAACGCCATGTGGCGTGAACAACAGACCCGGGATGCATCCGGGGAGACCGATGCCGGCGGCGAGGAAGAGCAACCGCGCCTTTCCGCCGGCGGCGGATCCTGACCGGAGGTGTCCATGCGAGTGCTGCGCGGAGTCCTGGCTCTGGTCATCGCCCTGGCCGGCTTCGCGCTGGGCTTTGCCTTTGTTTCCCTCAATGATGTTCCTGTAACCCTGGATCTGCTCTGGCCCGGCTGGCAATGGTCGGTCAGCACCGGTGTGCTCGTGTTGAGCGTGCTGGTGCTGGGCCTCTTGCTGGGGCTCCTGGCCGGTCTGGGCCTCAAGGGGCTGCTGCGTCTCGGGGGGCGGAAATCATGACCCCCGACGTCTGGCTCTGGCCCCTGTTCTTTGTAGCCATCGCCACAGGTTATGCCCTGGGCCGCTACGAGGGCCGGCGGCGTCAGCGCAAGCGCATGACCGGACTCAGCCGCGACTATGTCCGGGGGCTGAACTTCCTGCTGAACGAACAGCCGGATCAGGCGGTGGAAACCCTGGTGAACAGCCTGGAAGTGGGTGAACATACCCTGGAAACCCATCTGGCGCTGGGCCGCCTTTTCCGCAAGCGGGGCGAACTCGACCGGGCGACCCGGGTACACCAGCATTTGCTGGCCGCGGGAAGTCTGCCCGTGGATGCGCGCGAGGACGTGGAGCTGGAACTGGCCTGTGATTACATGGCCGGCGGCCTTTTTGATCGGGCCGAAATGATCTTCCAGCGCATGGTCGAGCGGGATTCCAGGCACAGCGTCACCGCCATGCACAAGCTGCTGAGCCTGTTCGAGCAGGAACGGGACTGGAACAATGCCCTGGCCATCGGCGAGAAGCTGGTTCGGCGGGATGATTCCGTCGCGCCGGTTCTGGCGCATTACTGCTGCGAACTGGCTGCGGGCATGACCCGGGATGACGAGCGCAATGCCGCGCGGCGCACCCTGCGCCGTGCGCTAACCTTTGATCCGCAATGCGCCCGCGCCAGCTTTCTGCAGGGACGGCTGGAGCTGAATGCCGGGAATCCGGAAAACGCCCTGCGGGCGTTCGAGCGCCTGTACGAACAGGACGCCGTCCTTTTCGACGAGGCGCTGGATGACGTGGCTGCCTGCTACGACGAGCTGGATCGCGAGTCCGACCTGGTGGAGTTCCTGACCCGCTGCAGCGTCGAGCGACCGTCGACGGGCGTAATCCTCAAACTCGCCGAACGGCTGCGCGCGCGCTACGGTGAGCGTCAGGCCTCGCTATTTATCGCGCAGTACATGAAGGCGCACCCCTCGGTGCGTGGGCTGCAGCGCATCGTGGAGATGAACCTCGATGACACCGAGGGGCAGACGCGTGAGCATCTGGACATCCTCCAGCGGCTTACCGATCGGCTGCTGGCGGAGCAGAGCAGTTACCAGTGCCATGCCTGTGGTTTCGAGGCCCGTTCGCTGCACTGGCAGTGTCCGGGCTGCAAGCAGTGGGGCACCGTGCGCCCCGCCGAAGCCCAGGCCGACAGCCCGGCGCACGGACCCATTGCGGGTCCCGAATAACACGCCGGTGCTTCCCCGGTAGTGGAACCGAATGGCTGTACCCGAGAGGAGAGCCCGTCTGTGTCCAGCTCGTCGCCGCTAATCATTGCCCTGGATTACCCGGATGCGGACGCGGCGCTGGCCATGGCGCGCCGTCTGGACCCGGCCCTGGTACGGGTCAAGGTGGGCAAAGAGCTGTTCACCGCAACCGGCCCGGCCGTGCTCGACGAATTGCATGCGCTGGGTTTTCAGGTCTTTCTGGACCTCAAGTTCCATGATATTCCCAATACCGTGGCCGGGGCGGTCCGCGCGGCCGCCGCGCGCGGCGTCTGGATGGTCAATGTCCACGCCGGCGGCGGCTCACGCATGATGACAGCGGCCCGCGAGGCGGCGGCCGAGGCGGGTACCGCTCGGCCTCTGGTCACGGCCGTAACGGTGTTGACCCATCTGGATGCGACCGAACTGCACGAGACAGGTATTACCGATCCGGCCGAGGTGCAGGTGCATCGTCTTGCCCGGCTGGCGCAGCAAGCCGGTCTGGACGGCGTGGTCTGCTCGGCCCGGGAAGCCGAAGCCCTGCGCGCCGACCTGGGCGCCGACTTTCGCCTGGTTTGCCCCGGTATTCGGCCCGCGGGCAGCGGGGCGGATGATCAGAGCCGCGTCCAGACGCCGAGCGTCGCCCGCGCCGCCGGCGTTGATGATCTCGTCATCGGCCGCCCCGTCACGCAAGCCGCGGATCCGGCCGGCGCGGTTGATGCCATCCTCGCCGAGTTGAACTTCGCGCTGTAGCGGCGACGACGATTGTATTGCATAACACCTCCCTCAGGGTTGTGGAGGTGTCCACTTTTTCGGGGTCAGTCCACCCTAGCTCCTAGCTCCTTGCCTCTTGCCCCTTGCCCCTTGCCCCTTGCCCCTTGCGCCTTGCGCTTCAGCGCACCCCGCGCTACAGCGACGTCCGACATACCCGCAATATTTTTCGGGCAAGTGTTTACCGAGATCTCTTACAGGCAGCATTCCGGTTCCGCCTTAGAGTAATCAGCTCGTTCAACCACCAAGGAGGTCCGTAATGCAACTTCGCAAGGAGATCCCGAACCTGCTGGTACTGCTGTTTTCCCTGATCCTGGCGTCTGCCGCCGGTGCGGCCGAAGGTGAACCGGATATCGACGCCGAACCCCGGGTCAACATCAACCGGGCCGGTCCGCAGGAACTGGCCGAAGCATTGGACGGCGTCGGCGACAGCAAAGCGAAAGCCATCATCGAGTACCGCGAAAAGAACGGCGCCTTTGAATCCGCGAAGCAGCTCAAGGCGGTGAATGGCGTGGGCGATGTCACTTTCCGGGACAACCGGGATCGCATCCGCCTGGAATAGCTAGACGATCGCCTGTAGAAACACTTCTCCCGGTTGCGATCTTGCACGGGGTCTGGGAGATCGCGCCGGGGCACCCCTTCTCCGGAACCACAAGTCCATGGCGCGGGCCAGCTACGCCGGAAGGCTTCCGCCTCTCACTTGTTTTGTCCCTTACAAATCGTGAATGAAACGCTAGAATCAACGGCTTCCATACGCCGAGGACGGGACACCGCTCCCGCGACCGGGAAGTCTTGCTGTATCGACTGATTCTGATCCTCACAGTCCTTTTGCCGTTCGCGGTCCGGGCCATGCCCCTGGCCGAGCCCGGCGATGCCGTGCTGCGCCAGCAGCTGCACTGGCTGGCTGATCGTGGTTGTCTCGGCGCGCCGATCGTGGGCTGGCCCGTTCCCTGGGCGGCTCT
>CAJXLA010000157.1 GCA_913055795.1 uncultured Alcanivorax sp.
CCATCTGCTGCACTTTGTCGCTCGGAAAGGGAACCACCCTTCCCGTCGCAACAAAGCACACCAGCTGCACGCTTCAGGCCACGCTGAGTGCGCAAGGGGTTTTTCAACAGCCTGTTAAACTATCCAGATCCGTCTTGAGCTCCGTTTCGCCGAGCCCTTGTTGAACCTCGTACAGCTGCCGGAAGAGTTCGTTCCGGTCTGATGCGGTTACGTTGATGTGCCCGAGCTTACGCCCCGGCCGGGGCTCCTTGCCATACCAGTGCAGACGCCCCGGTAGCGACAGCCAGCGCTCGTCGAAGGCATGGCCCAGAATATTGACCATGGCCGCCGGCGCCGGCACCTGTGGCACGGCAAGGGGCAGTCCGCACAAGGCGCGCAGATGCAGGTCAAACTGGCTGATATCCGCGCCTTCCTGACTCCAGTGGCCTGAATTGTGCACCCGGGGCGCGATTTCGTTGACGTGGAGCTCACCGGCTACCTCGAACAGCTCCACGGCCAGCACGCCGCAATAATCCAGCCCATCCACAATGGCGCGGAACATGGACTCCGCGGCTTCCTGCAGGGGATCGGCGTTTTCCGCGGGGACCAGGCTCAGGCGCAGAACCCCGTCGCGGTGGTGATTCTCGGTCAACGGGTAACACACCACCTGCCCGTCCCGGCCCCGGGCGCCGATCACGGACAATTCCCGCCGGAAAGGCATCCGTTGCTCGATAATGGCATCCCCGGCCGGCACCGGCAGTGCCTCGGGATCGCCGGAATCGATGACCCACAGGCCCTTGCCGTCATAGCCGCCCCGGCGGCTTTTTACCACGGCCTCACCCCCGAAACGCTGCAGGGCGTTATCCAGATCCCCGGCCTCCGCATAGGGCAACCAGGGGGCCGTGGCCACGCCGATTTCATCCAGGAAACGCTTCTGGTGCAGCCGGTCCGGCAACAGCTCCATGGCACGGCGGCCACACATGGCCGGACTGTCCAGCAGATTCCAAACCGTGGCGGAGTCCGGCAGGTGTTCGCGCTCGACGGTAATCACCGGATAACGCTGCCGGCAGGCGGGCGTGTCCAGCGGCAGCGCATAATCCGAAGCGCCCGGATGCAGGGTGTCGTTTTCCGGACTCATGCAGTCCACGGGGATGCCCAGCCGGGCACCCGCCTCGGCCAGCATCAGGCCCAGCTGGCCATTGCCGAGTACCAGAACGGGTTTTTTCATGACTGTGGCTGGCGCGGATCGGGGTGGGCCAGAACCTGCTCGGCCTGCTCCGCTTTCCAGCGGGCAATGCGCTCGCGCAGATCTTCATCGGACGCCGCCAGTGTCTGGGCGGCCAGCAAACCGGCATTATGCGCACCGGCATCTCCCACCGCGAGGGTGCCCACGGCCACGCCCCGCGGCATCTGCACAATGGAGAGCATGGAATCCACACCATTAAAGCTGCTGCTTTTCACCGGAACGCCCAGCACCGGCAGCGGCGTCAACGAGGCCAGCATGCCGGGCAGATGCGCCGCACCGCCGGCGCCGGCGATAATGACCCGGAAACCCTCGTGATGCGCGTTGCGGCCGAACTCGAACAGACGCTCGGGCGTACGGTGGGCGGACACCACTTCGGCATGCCAGCCCACCCCGAAGTGCTCCAGCAGGGTGCAGGCATTCTGCATGGTGTCCCAGTCCGAACGCGAGCCCATGATAATGGCAACCGGGGCAGCACTCATGGCGGCCTCCTTTCAGGATGACGGCGTCCTTTTGTCAGGAGCCGTTAAACAAAAAAGCCGACTCCGGGTCGGCTTGATTCGCGCAGTGAGTCACTGCTGCGGCGCCTGAAGCGCCTTCATTTTTGGTGTCCCCTAGGGGAGTCGAACCCCTGTTACTGCCGTGAAAGGGCAGTGTCCTGGGCCACTAGACGAAGGGGACCTGAACCGTTCCGGGAAAATCTGGTGGAGCCAGGCGGGTTCGAACCGCCGACCTCAACACTGCCAGTGTTGCGCTCTCCCAACTGAGCTATGGCCCCGTCGAAATCAGCTCCGGTGCGTCCGGAGGCTGCGCATTTTAGCAACCACCCCCGGGGTGTCAAGCATGCTGTCAGGCTCCGCCCTGGAGCGCGCGCCAGTCCTTTTCCAGCTTCTTGGCCTGTTTCTTGGATACACCGCCCAGCACTTCAATGGCACGGCGCAACCGCATGCGCGCGAGATCCGGCCCCAGCAGCTCCATGCTGTCCACCACGGAAAAGCTCGACGCCGTGCCGGCAATGGCGATAAACACCGGAAACAGGAAATCCTTCACCTTGAGCTCCAGCGCTCCAGACAGGGACTTGGCCCGGGCGAAGATGACATCCCGGTTCCAGTTATCCACTTCCTCCAGCGACCAGAGGAAATACTGCAGCCATACTTTCATATCTTCCGGGTCAAGCTGCTTGTGGGCGAAACTGTCCGCGTTGATCGCGGGTTGCTCGGAAAAACAGAAACCGGCCTTGTCCACCACCTGGCCGAGCGTTTCTACCCGGTCGCGGACATGCGGAATGATCGCCAGCGCGCGTTCGCGGTTGTATTTCCACTCCACCAGGCGCTGAAGAAAATCCTCATCGCCCAGTCCGCGCAGCCACTGCCCGTTCAACCACGCCAGTTTTTCCACATCAAAGACCGGCCCGCCCAGTGAAATCCGGTCCAGATCGAAATGTTCCAGCATTTGCGACAGGGAAAACCGTTCGCGTTCATCCGGCATGGACCAGCCCATGCGGCCCAGATAATTGACCAGGGCCTCGGGCAGATAGCCGGCCTCGCGGTAATAGTTGATGCCGGTGGGATTCTTGCGCTTGGACAACTTGGACTTGTCCGGGTTGCGCAACAGCGGCATATGCGTGAGCTCGGGCATGGACCAGCCCAGGTATTCGTAGAGCAGGCGATGCTTGGGGGCCGAGTCGATCCACTCCTCGCCGCGGATCACATGGGTGATCGCCATTTCATGATCATCCACCACATTGGCCATGTGGTAGGTGGGCATACCGTCGGACTTCAGCAGAACCTGAGCGTCCACCTGCTCCCAGTGCAGTTCAATGGTGCCACGCAACCGGTCCCGGATTTCGCAGGGTCCACTGTCCGGCACCCGCAGGCGGATTACCCAGGGCATGCCGGCTTCGGCGCGGCGGCGCTGCTCGTCGGCCGGCAGCTCGAGATCCTCCGCCTTG
>CAJXLA010000158.1 GCA_913055795.1 uncultured Alcanivorax sp.
CCTTTCCCGGCCGTCACCATCCACTCTGGTGGTATAGGTTTTGGTATAGCATTTCCTTCGTAGTTCTAGAAAATCCTTCAAAATCAGGGACAACACACCTCTGCATCATGGGGGTATGCTGGCTCAGATCCCCGCTCACGGATTCTCCTCCCTCGCGTTGCCATGGGCCGGTCAGGCCGCCATCATATAGCCCACCTTTCCGTGCATCCATAGAGGCGCGCTGTGCAGTCGAAAATCGATATTCTGGCGGAGCAGGTGGGGAATCTACTGCATGGTCATCAGCTCGTAATGGCCACGGCCGAGTCCTGCACGGGCGGTACCCTCGCCGGCGCGCTCACCTCGGTGCCCGGTAGTTCGGAATGGTTTGATCGGGGATTCGTGACCTATTCGAACGGCGCGAAAGAGCAGATGCTGGGCGTTTCGCCCCGGACGCTCAACGAGCACGGCGCCGTGAGCGAAGCGGTGGTGCTGGAAATGGCCCGGGGCGCCATCGAGCATTCACCGGCCCATCTCACCGTGGCCGTCAGCGGCATTGCCGGGCCCGGCGGTGGCACGGTGGACAAGCCCGTGGGCACCGTCTGGGTGGCCTGGGGTCAGAAACTGGGTTATGCCGAGGCCTGCTGTTTTCGTTTTGACGGGAACCGATTCGCCGTGCGCGAGCAAACCGTTACGGCTGCGCTGCAGGGCGTGGTCGAACGACTGGATGCCCGCCCGGCCGTTCCGGAATGACGGGGTATTGACTCAGACACAGACTGACGCATAATACTGTCCAAATTGACAGTACCGGCGCCGGGGCGCTGACGGAGATCGAGATGGCGAAAAAGGGGAAGACAATGGACGAGGACAAGAGCAAGGCACTGACGGCCGCGCTGTCGCAGATCGAGCGGCAGTTCGGCAAGGGCGCGGCCATGCGCATGGGCGATCAGAAGCGCGAGCGTGTGCCGGCCATTCCCACGGGCTCGCTGGGGCTGGACATCGCCCTGGGCGTGGGCGGTTTGCCCCAGGGCCGGGTCGTGGAAATCTTTGGTCCGGAAGCCTCGGGCAAGACCACGCTTACGCTGTCGGTAATCGCTCAGGCCCAGCATCAGGGTTCCACCTGCGCCTTCATCGACGCCGAGCATGCCCTGGATCCGGATTACGCGGAAAAGCTGGGCGTGAATGTGAATGACCTGATTGTTTCCCAGCCGGATACGGGCGAACAGGCGCTGGAAATCTGCGACATGCTGATCCGCTCCGGTGCCGTGGATGTGGTCATCATTGACTCTGTGGCCGCGCTCGTGCCCAAGGCGGAAATCGAGGGCGAGATGGGTGACGCCCATGTGGGGCTGCAGGCGCGGCTGATGAGTCAGGCGTTGCGCAAGATTACCGGCTCGGTGAAAAACGCCCAGACCACGGTCTGCTTTATCAACCAGATTCGCATGAAGATTGGCGTGATGTTCGGCAGCCCGGAAACCACCACGGGCGGCAATGCCCTGAAGTTCTATTCCTCCGTGCGCCTGGATATCCGCCGCACGGGTGCGGTCAAGCAGGGTGACGAGGTGACCGGCAACGAGACCCGGGTGAAAGTGGTCAAGAACAAGGTGGCGCCGCCGTTCAAGCAGGCGGAGTTCCAGATTCTCTACGGCTCGGGGATCAACCGCCTGGGCGAGATCCTGGATCTGGGCGTTCAGGAAGGGTTGGTGGAGAAATCCGGTGCCTGGTACAGCTATCAGGGCGACAAGATCGGCCAGGGCAAGCAGAACGCCTGTGATTATCTGGCCAACAATCCCGGTATTGCCGAGGAAATCGAGCGCGAGATACGCAGTCGCCTGCTGACCGTGCCGTCTTCTTCGTCTGAAGAACCGGAAGCGGAAGAAGCCGAAGCTCCCGACGAAGCGGATGAATGAGGAACCCGAACTAGCCGCCGAACTGCGGCGCGCCGCGCTGAACTGGCTGGCGCGCCGCGACTATTCCCGCCACGAACTCGCCGGCCGCCTGTACCGCCGCTTCGGCGATCAGGCGCCGGTGGCTCCTTTGCTGGACTGGCTGGAGGAGCAAAATTTCCTCAACGAACAACGGTTTGCCGAGGCTTTCGTACGCTCGCGCATTGGTCGTGGCCAGGGCGAGCTGCGTATTCGCCATGAACTACAGCAACGGGGCCTCCCCGAGGCGCTGATCGATGAAACCCTGGCCGGGGCGGAGTGTGACTGGTTCGAGCTGGCGCGTGAAGTACAGCAACGCCGGTTCAGCTTCGGGCCCGGCGGTGATCGCAAGGAAAAAGCCCGGCAACTGCGTTTTCTGCAACAGCGTGGCTTTTCCGCCGAGCAGTCCTGGAAGGCGCTGGAGGCGGCCCCGCAACCGCCGGAACCGGACGCCCCCGAGCCGGGCTGATACACTGCCGCGCCCGTGGGGAGGGGCGCGATGGAATACGAGTTTACCGGGCTGACCTTTAGTTTGCTGATTGCCTCCGGCGTGCTCGCCGGCTTTATCAATACACTGGCGGGGGGCGGTTCGCTGCTGACCTTGCCGGCACTGATGCTGCTGGGCATGCCCGCTGATATCGCCAATGGCACCAATCGTGTAGCGGTGCTTTTGCAGTCGCTGGAGGGGATGCGCGGTTTTCACGGCCACGGCAAGCTGGCCCTGGAAGCCATTGTGCCCATTCTGGCGCCGACTCTGGCCGGTTCACTTGCGGGTGCGCTGGTGGCCTCCTATCTGCCCGCCGACCTGCTTGAACCTGTGTTGTTGAGCACGCTCGTAGGGATGGCGCTGATCATGGTGTTGCGTCCGGCGGTTGTGGCGCCAGGGCCGGATGAGCAGCCCCGGACTCTGCGGCAAGCGCCCATGGGCTACCCCGGACTCTTTGCGGCCGGGCTCTATGGCGGTTTCATCCAGGCCGGGGTGGGCTTCGTACTGATCACAGTGCTGGCGGGCGTGCTGCGTTATGACCTGGTGCGCGCCAATGCACTCAAGCTCACCTGCACCGCCGTCTTCGGTGCGGTGTCACTGCTGGTATTCATGAGCCGGGATCAGGTGCTCTGGGTGCCGGGGCTGGTGCTCGCCGGAGGCAGTGTGCTGGGGGTCCGCCTTTCGGTTCGCATGGCGGTCAACGTCAGCCAGCGGGTACTGCGCTGGTTCTTGCTGGTTCTGGTGCTGCTGGTCAGTGCCGCTG
>CAJXLA010000159.1 GCA_913055795.1 uncultured Alcanivorax sp.
GGTATCGACGCCTGGTTCGATCTCGACCCGGCGGAACTGCTGGGCGACGAGGCCGGATCGTATGACCGCGTGAGCGACATCCTCGACGTCTGGTTCGATTCCGGGGTCACTCACGCCGCCGTGCTGGAGACCCGCGAGGAACTGCGCGCGCCGGCCGATCTGTATCTGGAAGGCTCGGACCAGCACCGGGGCTGGTTCCAGTCCTCGCTGCTCACCAGCCTGGGCATCCGGGGCGCGCCCCCGTACAAGGGCGTGCTCACCCATGGTTTCACCGTGGATGAGCAGGGCCGCAAGATGTCCAAGTCCCTGGGCAATGTGATCGCGCCCCAGCAGGTCTGGAACGAGCTGGGGGCGGATATCCTGCGCCTCTGGGTGGCGGCCACGGACTATCGCGGCGAGATGACGGTCTCGCAGAACATTTTGAAGCAGATGGCGGATAGTTACCGGCGCATTCGCAACACTTCGCGTTTTCTGCTGGCGAATCTCAACGGTTTCGACCCGGCCGAGCATGCCCTGGAGCCGGAGCAGATGCTGGCGCTGGACCGCTGGGCCGTGGACCGGGCCCGGCAGCTCCAGGGCGAAATCCGCGAGCTCTATGATCAGTATCTGTTCCACCAGATCTATCAGCGCCTGCACCTGTTCTGCAGCGAGGATCTGGGCGGCTTCTATCTCGACATCATCAAGGATCGCCAGTACACCACGCCCACGGACTCCGTGGCCCGGCGCTCCTGCCAGACCGCGCTCTGGCACATCGCCGAGGCCCTGGTGCGCTGGATGGCGCCCATGCTCAGCTTTACCGCCGACGAGATCTGGCAGCACCTGCCGGGCGAACGCGGCGAGTCCGTCTTCCTGGAGGAGTGGTACACCGGGCTGTTCCCGCTGGATGACGACGCCGACCGCGATTTCTGGGCCCGGGTGCAGACGCTCAAGCAGGGCGTGAACAAGGCCATCGAGGAGGCGCGCAACCGCGGCGAGGTGAAAGCCAATCTGAGCGCCGAGGCGACCCTGTATGTGAGCGACGACTTGCGCGCCGAGCTGGACAAACTGGGCGACGAGCTGCGCTTTGTCACCATTACCTCGGAAGCGCGGCTGGCCCCGCTGGCCGAGGCTCCGGCGGACGAACCGGAGCGGGCGGACGGGCTCAAGGTGGCGATAACCGCCTCGGAGCACACCAAGTGCGTGCGCTGCTGGCATCATCGCCCGGATGTGGGCGCGAACAGCGACCACCCGGAACTCTGCGGACGCTGCGTGACCAATGTGACCGGCCCGGGCGAGGAGCGCCGTTATGTCTGAACGCCGCCTGCCCGGCCAGCTGGGCTGGCTCTGGCTCACCGCCGTGGTAGTGGTGCTGGATCAGTGGACCAAGGCCCTGATCCTGAATGCCTTCGAGCTCTATCAGCGCCTGGAGCTGCTGCCGGTGCTCAATCTGACCCTGGCGTACAACAAGGGCGCGGCCTTCAGTTTTCTCGCGGACGGGGGCGGCTGGCAGCGCTGGTTCCTGGCCGGGCTGGCCATGGTGATCTCGGTGGCCATTGTCATCTGGCTGGCGCGCGCGGCCGTCACGGAACGGCTGCTGGGTGCCGGCCTGGCCCTGGTGCTGGGGGGCGCCATCGGCAATCTCTGGGACCGCCTGGCCTACGGCCATGTGGTGGATTTCATCGATGTCCATTGGCAGCAGTGGCACTTTCCCGCCTTCAATGTGGCCGACTCCGCCATTACCGTGGGTGCGGCTTTGCTGATACTGGACATGATCCTGGGCGCGAGGCGTGGTGATGACTGACGCACCCGAGCAACCTCTGACCGTGGGCCCGGAACGGCGCATCACCCTGCATTTCACCGTCCGCCTGATGGACGGTACTGTCATGGATTCCACCCGCGAGAAGGCCCCGGCCAGCTTTGTCTGGGGCGACGGCAACCTGCTGCCCGGTTTCGAGCGCGCCATCGCCGGCCTGAAACCCGGGGATCAGCGCAGCGTCTACATCGACGCCGAACAGGGCTTCGGCCCGCGCAACCCGGACAATGTGCAGTATTTCCGCCGGTCCACCTTCGATACCGGTGCCGCCCCGGAGCCGGGCATGGTGATGAACTTCTCGGACGCCTCCGGGGCCGAGCTTCCGGGTGTCATTTCGGAAGTGGATACCGACTGGGTGACCGTGGACTTCAACCACCCGCTGGCGGGCCGGGATCTCACCTTCGAGGTGGAGATTCTCGATGTAAGCGTTCACCAACCGGAGCAGCCGGTTACCTTCCGCTGACCCGGGGCGTGCCGCAACGACAACGGCTGAACACCGCCGTTCATATCTGTAGAATGAAACTCCGTTCTCCGGAGGTGGTCATGGAAATCCGTCTCGCCAATCCCCGCGGCTTCTGTGCCGGCGTGGACCGCGCCATCGATATCGTTCATCGGGCCCTGGAAGTCTTTGGTCCGCCCGTCTATGTACGCCACGAGGTGGTGCACAACCGCAATGTGGTGGACGATCTGCGCGCGCGCGGCGCCGTCTTCGTCGAGGAACTCGACGAGGTGCCGGACGACGTCATCCTGATCTTCTCCGCCCATGGCGTGCCGCGCCATGTTCAGGACGAGGCCGAACGCCGCAGCCTCAAGGTGTTCGACGCCACCTGCCCCCTGGTCACCAAGGTGCACATGGAAGTCATGCGCTATGCGCGCGAGGGCCGCGAGAGCATCCTCATCGGCCATGCCGGCCACCCTGAAGTGGAAGGCACCATGGGCCAATACGATACGTCCAACGGCGGCGCCATCTATCTGGTGGAAAACGAGGAGGACGTGGCCCAACTGGAGGTGAACAACCCGGACAAGCTCGCCTTCGTGACCCAGACCACACTGTCCGTGGACGACACCGCCCGGGTGATTGATGCCCTGCGCGCGCGTTTCCCCGCCATCGAGGGCCCGCGCCGCGAGGACATCTGCTACGCCACCACCAACCGCCAGGACGCCGTGCGCCAGCTGGCGCTGGAATGCCAGGCCGTGCTGGTGGTGGGCAGCCCCAACAGCTCCAA
>CAJXLA010000160.1 GCA_913055795.1 uncultured Alcanivorax sp.
CCCAGAATCAGGGTGGCGTGCAGCGCCACGGCCAGAAAGAGCGTGAAACTCAGGCGGTCGGCGGGGGTTACGGGCGCGCGCTGCTCGGCCATTCAGCTTCCGTACGCCGTGCCCGCACCCCGGCGAAGATCCAGCAGATAGTCCATCAGCTCGCCGGCGATGTTGCGATCATAGAGCTGATCCAGCTCGCGCACACAGGTGGGACTGGTGACATTGATCTCGGTGAGATAGTCACCGATCACGTCCAGGCCCACAAAGTGCAGTCCAGCCCGTTCCAGCGTCGGGCCCACCTGTTCGCAGATCCAGTAGTCCCGGTCGGTCAGTTCGCGGCCCTCGCCGGAGCCGCCCGCGGCCAGGTTGCCCCGGAACTCGCCCTGTCCCGGAATCCGCGCCAGGCCCCGGTCCACGGGGCGGCCGCCGATCATCAGGATGCGCTTGTCGCCGGCGCTGATCTGGGGGATGTAGCGCTGGGCCATGATGGGGGTGCGGCCCTGATGCGTAAGCAGGTCGATGATGACGCTGATATTGGGGCTGTCTTTCTCCACCCGGAAGATGTTGTTACCGCCCATCTCGTCCAGCGGTTTCATGACGGTGTCGCCGTGTTCGCGCGCGAACGCCCGCAGCTGATCCTTGCGCGCGCTCACCAGGGTGGGGGCGCAGCACTGCGGAAAATCGGTGGCGAAAAGCTTTTCGTTGCGGTCGCGCACGCTGGCCGGCTGGTTGCTGACCAGCACACCCTCGCGCTCCACCTTGTCCAGCAGATAGGTGGTATAGAGGTATTCCTGGTTAAAGGGCGGATCCTGGCGCATCAGGATGATGTCCATCTCCGCCGGGTCGTACTCGCGGGGCTCGTCGCGCTCGAACCAGGCCCTGTGGCTGTCGAACACCCGCAGGGGGCGGACCATGGCGCGTACCCGGCCGTCGCGCAGGAAAAGGTCGCCGGGCTCCATGTAGAGCAGGGTCCAGCCGCGGCGCTCGGCCTCGAGCAGCAGGGCCAGGGTGGTGTCCTTCCAGGGTTTGATGTGCTCGATGGGGTCCATCACGACCCCGAGAACCAGACTCATGGGCGCTCCGCTGACGGTTGCACCCATGGTAGCAGCGGCCCCGCGGACCCGCCAGACGCTGTTGTGCGGGAAGCCGCCTCATTCCGGTTTCGTAGATTGCGGTGATAAACTGTGTTAAAAACAGAACCTTGAGCCGGGATTTGGCCCGGTACAAGGGGGCGTACCGGCCGGCGGAGCCGCTCCAGCAGCGCCTTCCGGTAAGCCGGGGGAGAGCAAACGGGTTCCCCGAGCGGCGTGTCCCCATGGGCATTCATGACGCTCCAGGCCTTGTGTTCGGATTATAAAGTATAAGGCAGTTCTCCATGGCGGAAGACAATTTCGAGGATATGAAGATCATGGTGATCGACGATTCGAAGACGATTCGTCGCACCGCTGAGACCTTGCTCAAGAAGGCGGGCTGTGAGGTAACGACCGCCACGGACGGCTTCGATGCGCTCGCCAAGATCGCGGATACCAAGCCCAATCTGATTTTTGTCGATATCATGATGCCGCGGCTCGATGGCTATCAGACCTGTGCGCTGATCAAGAACAACAGCGCGTTTCAGCAAACGCCGGTTATCATGCTGTCGAGCAAGGATGGCCTGTTCGACAAGGCCAAGGGCCGGATCGTGGGTTCGGACGAGTATCTCACCAAGCCTTTTTCCAAGGAAGAGTTGCTGGGTGCGATTCGTCAGCACATGAACTAGAAGGATACGAACGAACGGTTTCGAACCGGGAGTAGTTATGGCTCGAATACTGGTAGTGGATGATTCTCCCACGGAATGCTACAAGTTCCGGGAGGTGCTGGAGCGACACGGACATGAAGTCCTGGAGGCGGCCAACGGCGCCGACGGCGTCGCCGTGGCGCGTTCCGAGCAACCCGATCTGGTGCTGATGGATGTGGTCATGCCCGGTTTGAACGGCTTTCAGGCCACCCGGCAACTCAGCAAGGGCGAAGATACAGCCCATATTCCCATTGCCATCATTACCACCAAGGATCAGGAAACGGACCGGGTCTGGGGCAAGCGTCAGGGCGCGAGTGATTATCTGACCAAGCCCGTGGACGACGATGTGTTGATGGATCTGGTGAACCGGATGCTGTCGGGTTGAGCAGGACGGGGGGACGAAGATGAGCACTGCGTCCGCCGCCTATGCCCGGCTCGTGGACTACATGGAGCGCTGTCGGGCGAATGCCCGGGATCTTCCGCTGCAGGAAGACGTGGTCCAGTACTGGAGCGGCATCGGGTTCACGCTGGATGAAGTGCAATATGTAGCGCCCCTGGATCAGGTTTCGGAGATCCTGTCGGTGCCCGAATACACCCGGGTGCCGGGCGTGCTGCACTGGATGAGGGGCGTGGCCAATGTGCGCGGGCGTTTGATGACGGTCATGGACCTCATGGGGTTTCTGGACAAGACGCCCGCGCTCAAGGAAAAGGACCGTCGCCTGCTGGTGCTGGATGAAGGCGAGATCTACACCGGCATGGTGGTGGATGAAGTGCTGGGCATGCAGCATTTCCAGATGGACGGTTTCGTGGCGGAACCGGAAAAAGTCGACGAAGCGGTTCAGCCCTACATCGAGGGTGCGTATACGCGGGACGGGGAGCAGTGGCTGGTGTTCAGTCTCTTCCGTCTCGCCGACGACCCCCGGTTCTTGCAGGTCACGCGCGCGGGCTGACGGCGCGCCGTCCGGTCCCGGCCGGTTCGGCCTCGCCCCGCATTGCGGTGCGCAACAACAATGAAACGGGGAACACCGGGTTCCCCACGGAACACCAGGCCAGGAGCCATGTTATGAAGTTCAATCCGGGAGAAGTCCTTGCGAGGGTGCGCGAAGGCGTCAGCGCCAATCCCCTGACGCTGTCGATGTACGTCGGTGTCGTGGTGGCGGTGCTGCTCGCGCTGGCCAACTTCACCTGGTTGGCGGTTCAGGCGGG
>CAJXLA010000161.1 GCA_913055795.1 uncultured Alcanivorax sp.
ATGTCTTCCACCTGATCGGTGTCCGTGATGGACTCGGGCAGGTGGTCGTTCACCTCGGCATAGGTCAGGTAGCCCTGTTCCTTGCCGACCGCGATCAACTGCTTGAGCTGGGATTGTTGCTGCTCTTTACTGGTCGCCATGCGTATCCGGGGTCCGTGGTTGCCGTCTGATACCGGGCCGGCCCGAAGGGCGGGCCCGGAAAACCTTGTATTGTAGCGGGAAATGGGGGCTCAAGCCAGCTATTGCAAGGGGGGATCCTGGCGGGCACGGGCCTGGTGCAGCTGCCGGCTTAACGCCGCGATGCGCTCCACATCCGGCGCCTCGGCCTGCTCCTCGGCGCTGATTTGTGCTTCCAGCCGCTCGATATCGAGTTGGTTGAGTCCGCCAAACCACTCCCGGCGGGCCGCTTCCGCGCTCTGTTCCACCTGTTCGGAGGAACGGATCACCTCGGCGAGCAGTTCCCCCTGGTCCAGGGCCATGAGGTGGCCCAGCAGCACGGGCATGGGCGGTTCGGCATCAGCCTGGCGGATAATCTCGGCCATGCGGATCAGCACATCGGCCAGGGGATGATCCAGCTCTTCCAGTGCTTCGGGCAGGTTTTTTTCCGTCACCAGATGCGGATAACGCACCAGGGTGAGCAACAGCCGTTCCAGTAGCACCACGCGCATGCGCCGGCCCGCATCGCGCCGGGGCCGGGCCGGGGTGGCGGCTTCCTCGGTTTCCGGCGGCGGTTCGGGCGCGGGCGGTTCCTGGGGCTGCGCGGGCCGTTCGCTTCGGCCCTTTTCCAGCAGCCGTTCCAGTTCTTCCTCGCTCAACCGGGTGCGCTCGGCCAGCTCGCGGCGCAGCAGCGCCCGATAGAAATCCCCGGGCGGACGGTGAATCAGCGGGGCGGCGCGCCGGGCCAGCCGGGCGCGGCCGTCCACGGTGTCCGTATCCAGACCCTCGCTCAGGCGTTCGAAGAGAAAACTTGTCAGGCCGGGCGCTTCCTCGGCCGCCGCCTGCAGCGCCTCGGGACCCCGTTCGCGTACCAGGTTGTCCGGATCATAGCCCTCGGGCAGGAACAGAAAGCGCGCCTCCTTGCCGTCTTCCAGACGCTCGAGAATGGATTCCAGCGCCCGCCAGGCAGCGCGGCGGCCGGCGTCGTCCCCGTCGAAGCAGAACACCGCCTGATCCACCTGGCGGAACAGCAGCTGGGCGTGTTCCGCCGTGGTGGCGGTGCCCAGGGTGGCCACCACATTGGGCATGCCGAACTGGTGTAGCGCGATCACGTCCATGTAGCCCTCCACTACGAAGAGCCGGCCACTTCGGTCCCGGCTCTGACGCCATTCGTGCAGGCCATAGAGTTCCCGGCCCTTGTGATAGACGGGGGTTTCCGGCGAGTTCAGGTACTTGGGTTTGCCGTCGCCCAGCAGCCGGCCGCCGAAGGCGACGGTGCGTCCGCGCGCGTCGCGGATGGGGAAGATGATGCGGTCGCGGAACTTGTCATAGACCCGCCCGGTGTCCTCGCGCCGGACCAGCAGGCCGGCGGCCAGGGCCTGCTCAATGCCCGGCTCGTCCAGCGACAGACCCGTGATCAGGTTGTCGAAGCCCGGCGGTGCCAGCCCCAGACCAAAGCGCGCGGCGATTTCGCCGGTCAGACCCCGGTCCTTCAGGTAGTTCACCGCCTTTTCCCGCTCGGGGGCGGATTTCAGCTGCTGACGATAGAAGCGCTCCGCGCGTTCCAGGATCTCGTAGAGTGGCTTGAGGCGGTCCTTTTCCTCGCGTTCCCGTCGGCCATCACCACCTTCGCGGGGGACTTCCAGTCCGGCGCGGCTCGCGAGCTGTTCCACCGCTTCGGGGAAATTGAGGTGGTCGTATTCCATGAGAAAGCCGATGGCCGTGCCCGTGGCGCCGCAGCCGAAGCAGTAGTAGAACTGTTTGTCCGGAGCCACGGTGAAGGACGGCGTCTTTTCGTCATGGAAGGGACAGCGCGCACTGTAATTCCGGCCGGCTTTTTTCAGCTGCACGCGTTCGTCGATGATTGCGACGATATCGGTGCGTTCCAGCAGATCCTGGATGAAGTGTTCGGGGATGCGTCCGGCCATGGAGGAAGATAATCCGCCTTGTAGCGGGGTTGATCAAGGGATTGTGGGAGAGGCATCCCTGCCTCGATGTATTCCAGCGTCTCTGGAACCGGATCGCGGCGAGGACGCCGCTCCCACAGCGGGTGTCGAGAGATGGGGTGTGGGCGTCGCGTCAGCTGCCCAGCTTCGCCTTCACCTTTGCGCTCACCGCGCTCATGTCCGCGCGGGCCTGCATCTTGGGTTTGAGCACGCCCATGACCTTGCCCATGTCCTGCATGCTCGAAGCACCGGTTTCCTCGATGGCTTCGTCGATCAGGGTGGCGATGTCGTCGTCGCTCAGCGCCTGCGGCAGGAATTCCCGCAGGATGGCGACTTCCGCTTCTTCCTGCTCGGCGAGGTCGTCACGACCGCCGTCACGGTACTGCTGGATGGATTCGTTGCGCTGTTTGACCAGTTTGTCGAGTACCGCCAGTACACGGTCTTCGCCGAGTTCGGTGCGCTCGTCGATCTCGATCTGCTTCAACGCAGAAGACGCCATGCGCAGAACGCCCAGGCGATGCTTGTCCCGGGCGCGCATGGCGTCCTTGATCGCGGATTCCAGTGAATCCCGGATGGAAGTCATCGGGACTCAGTACATCCGCTTCTGGTTCTGCTCGCGCTGGAGCTTTTTCATGTGGCGTTTGACGGCCGCGGCCCGCTTGCGCTTGCGCTCCTGGGTGGGCTTTTCGTAATACTCGCGCCGGCGCACTTCGGCCAGCACGCCCGCCTTCTCGCAGGAACGCTTGAAGCGGCGCAGCGCCACGTCGAAGGGCTCACCTTCTTTGACCTTCACCTGAGGCATTCGGAATCACCTTCCTGAAATTGTCCGTTCATGAACGCTTCCGGAGCCGGCACCCGGCTCC
>CAJXLA010000162.1 GCA_913055795.1 uncultured Alcanivorax sp.
GGCATCAGTGAATTCAGCCTCCATGTGGAGGAAATGGGCAGCACGGTTCAGCGGCTCTATGATCAATTGCGCCGGCTGGATGCCGAAACCGAGGCCCAGATCAAGGCCAATCACAAGCAGGAAGTGGAAGCGGGTGAACGCGAAGAAGGTTTCGATCCGCTGGAAATGGACGAGTATTCCGAGCTCAACCAGATCACCAAACAGCTGTCCGAATCCGCATCGGACCTGCTGGATCTCAAGCAGACATTGCTGGACAAGACCCGGGATACGGAAACCCTGTTGCTGCAGCAGGCGCGCATTAATACCGAGCTGCAGGAAAAGCTCATGCAGACGCGGATGGTGCCGTTCTCCCGGCTCGTGCCGCGCCTGCGCCGGATCGTGCGTCAGGCCTCCGGTGAGGTGGGCAAGCGCGTGAGCTTCGAGGTGCTCAATCCGGAAGGCGAGCTGGACCGTACTCTGCTCGAACGGGTAGTGGCGCCGCTGGAACACATGCTGCGTAACGCCGTGGACCATGGTATTGAAACGCCGGAGGAACGCCGCGAGGCGGGCAAGGACGAAAGCGGTCAGGTCTGGCTGGAACTGAGCCGCGAGGCGGGCGAGGTCATGCTGGTGCTGCGGGATGACGGCAAGGGCATTGATACGGAGATGGTGCGCAAGAAGGCTGTCGAACGCGGACTCATGGACCAGAATGCCCAGCTAACCGACCAGGAAATTCAGCAATTCATCTTTGACGCCGGTTTCTCCACATCCAATCAGGTCACGCAGCTCTCCGGCCGGGGCGTGGGCATGGATGTGGTCGCGTCGGAGATCAAGCAGATGGGCGGCTCGGTGAATATCGACTCCACCAAGGGCCAGGGAACGCGCTTTGAAGTTCGGCTGCCCTTCACCCTGGCCATGAACCGCGCGCTCATGGTGCATGTGGGCGAGGATGCCTATGCCATTCCGCTCAACCAGATCGAGGGTGTGGTGCGCATCAGTCCCTATGAGCTGGAAGAGTATCTGGGCGAAAACGGCGCGCCCTATCAATACGCCGGCCAGGAATATGATCTCGAGTACCTGGGCACCTATGTGCATGGCACGTCCGGGCATCGTTTCGACAACCAGACGCTGCCGTTGCCGTTGCTTCTGATCCGCGGTGCGGAACACTCGGTGGCGTTGCTGGTGGACAGCCTGATCGGCTCGCGTGAAGTCGTGGTCAAGTCCGTGGGCCCGCAATTGTCCACGGTGGCCGGTATCAATGGCGCCACCATTCTGGGCGACGGCTCCGTGGTCATCATTCTGGATATCCATTCGCTCATCCGCGCGTCCCAGCTGCAGCGTCAGCACGAGGCGGTGGAGCAACAGAGCTTCGGACTGACCGAGGAAGTCGAGGAGATCCCGGCCGAAGCGCAAGGCGGTGGCGACGAAGCGGCCGCCGAGGAAGAGGAACCGGCCGAAGCATCCACGATCATGGTGGTGGACGACTCCGTGACCGTGCGCAAGGTCACCGGTCGGACCCTGGAGCGCAGCGGCTACGAAGTGGTTACCGCCAAGGACGGGGTGGATGCCGTGAGCAAGCTCGAGGAATACCTGCCCTCGCTGGTGGTGCTGGATATCGAGATGCCGCGCATGGACGGTTTCGAGGTGGCTTCGCACATGCGCCACAGTGACCGTTTGAGTGAAGTGCCTATCATCATGGTGACTTCGCGCACCGGCGAGAAACACCGCGAGCGCGCCTTTGATATCGGCGTGAACGCCTATATGGGCAAGCCCTTCCAGGAAAGCGAATTGCTGAACACCATCAGTGAACTGATCGGTGTCCCCCGGGAAGCCGAGGATTCATGACCACCGCCAGCCCGCGCATCGGCGTTATCGCGGATAGTTCACTGCAGGGCCATTTGCTGGCCCAGGCAGTCCGGGTTCAGGGATTCGAGGTGGCGGTCAACGCGGACCCGGAAAATCTGGAACAGGACTGGTTGGATGCCGAGGAAGTGGATCTCTGGATGGTGGACCTCACCTCCGAGGATCGCTGGCAGCACTTTCTCGACGACCTCCTGGAGAATGCCGCCGCGCCCATTCTGTTCTGCGATGGCCAGGCGCCCGACCGCGCGGCACCGGAATACCCGCGTTGGGAACGTCGGCTGCTGGGCAAGATGCTCGACTATGTGGACCGGCCCCGCATGGACGAGCCCCTCGAGGACCTGGAAACCTATACGCCGCCCGGTGCCGTGGTCTCGCCTACCGAGTTTCAGGCCCTGCCGGGCGGCGAGGCGCCGCCCGAACGCGTCTGGGTGCTGGGCGCCTCGCTGGGCGGGCCGGCCGCCGTCAAGTCCTTCCTCGATTGTCTGCCGTCGGAACTGCCCGTGGCCTTCGTCCTTGCGCAACACATCGACGCCGGTTTCCTCGAGACCCTGACGCGGGTGCTCGTCCGGGACAACGATTTTCAGTGTCGTGTGGGCTATGACGGGGAACGTCTTGCCCATGGCACGGTGATGATCGCGCCGGTCACACACGAAATCGATTTCGACGTTGAAGGCTTTGTCCACGCGACCGAGCAGGACTGGGAAGGCCCCTATGCCCCGTCCATCGATCAGGTCATCAATAATACCGCGAGCCGCTTTCAGACCCGCTGCGGCGCTATCCTGTTCTCGGGCATGGGAAATGACGGTTCCATAGCGGGGCCCTCGCTCAGCAGTCAGGGCGGCCGGGTCTGGGCGCAAAGCGCGGGCAGTTGCGCCGCCAGCAGTCAACCCGATTCCGCCCGCGAGACGGGTTGTGTATCCTTCAGCGGTACGCCGGACGAACTCGCGCGGGAACTGGTTGAGCATGTACGCCGCGAAATCGCGGATCAGAGCTCGCCGGACGCATCGCAAGAGCCGGTGTCCGGCGTGGATTGACGATTTCCCATCAGCCTTTCGGGAGTGCCCACTATGGCCGAGGAAGAACAACCCGATCAGGTGACCAGCCTGCTGGTGCCCATGC
>CAJXLA010000163.1 GCA_913055795.1 uncultured Alcanivorax sp.
AAAAACCTGCCCCGCCCGTAACCGCGACTCGTTTCTTCATCATCAGTAATCGCCTTCCGCCGGATCCGTCCGGTCCCACCGGTTCTGCTGATATAACTCCTGCACCCAGGGTTCAGAGAAGAGTTTCGCTACGCGCTTTTCCACTTTCCGCATGGCACTCTTGCGTCGCAATGTAAGATCCGCCGCGACGGCTGCGCTTCCGTGTGCAATATGCACGATATGGTCGCTGAGTTCGGGAATCGGAATCATTCGATGTTCGTAACCCAGATTCCAGAGTTGTTTCATGATCGGGAGACCGCCCCCGAATTCCGCATCCGCGCTGAATTTCAGGTCATTATCCACGATTGGCCTGACCCGGTACATGGCGCAATAATCCCGCGGAAAATAACCATAGAGATCTTCCGCGGAATTATTCTCTTTGCCCTTCATCCTGCTGAACAAACGTCCAAAGAAGTGCTTCTGCCATTCGTACAGAGAATTGCCCAGACTCAATTTCCAGCCACCCACGGCTGCCACATTGTCGGATTCCTCCATCCGGACAAAGAACGGATCCAGCCAGTCGTCATCCTTGATAAAAACATCGGTGTGCATGGTTATAAAGTAATCGGTATCACATTCACGAATGGCCCGATCCCAGGCCGTAAAAACATTACGCGGCCAATTCTCGGGGGACTCGTCGGGGCGCTCGATCAGCCTGATCCAGTCCAGCTCGCGCAACCACTCCAGGCTTTCATCGTTGGAGCCATTATCCACCACCACGACCCGCACATCATAATTTTGCGAATGCTTCCGGATCGAGCGCAGACAGGGCAACAGCAGTTGCTTGACCTGCCAGTGCGGCATGCAAATGGTTACTGAACCGGACATCTCAACTCCTTATCAATCATTACGGTTTTATCAATGACCGCCACGAATCCGATTGACCAGATGAGTCGTGGAAAGGTCCTCGACAAACTCCAGCACTTTCACCTCGCCGCCATAGGCCTTGACGATGGGCGCCCCTACCACCTGATCCTCGCTGTAATCGCCACCCTTGACCAGCACATCGGGTCGAATCTTTTCCAGCAGCGGTTCCGGGGTATCGGTGTCGAATGCCACGACCCAGTCCACTGCCTCCAGCCCGGCCAGCACCGCCATTCGCCGTTCCAACGGATTGATGGGTCGACCCTCTCCCTTGACCCGGCGAATCGATGCATCCGAATTCACCGCTACCACCAAACGATCGCCCTGCTCGCGCGCTGACCCCAGATACCCCACATGGCCGGCATGGATCAAATCGAAACAGCCATTGGTGAAGACAATACGTTCACCATGGGCCCGGGCATCCTCGATGGCGATCAGCAGCTGTTCCTCGGTCATGACACCTCGGCCGGCTCCGCCGGCCTGGCTCACCGCCCGCCGCAATTCCGGCGCGCTCACCACGGCCGTGCCCAGCTTGCCCACCACCAACCCGGCGGCAATATTGGCGAGGGCCACGGCGCCGTCCAGCTCGCCACCGGCCGCAACGACCGAGGCCAGCACGGAAATCACGGTGTCACCCGCTCCGGTGACATCATAGACTTCCCGGGCCCGGGCCGGAAAATGCAGCTCGGAACAGCCGGCACGCAGCAGGGTCATCCCCTGTTCGCTGCGCGTGATCAGCAACGCCCCGATATCCAGCTCCTGCATTAGAGCTTCGCCCCGCTCCACCAGGTCCTGTTCCGATGTACATTTGCCCACGACCGCTTCAAATTCGCCCAGGTTGGGGGTGAGCACGGAAGCACCCCGGTACGGTTTGAAGTCACTGCCCTTGGGGTCTACGAGCACCGGCACGCCGGCTTCGCGCGCACGGTGAATAAGCGCTTGCGGATCCCGGAGCGCGCCCTTTTTGTAGTCCGACAAGACAAGGGCCCCGGCACCGGTCAGACCTTCCGACACCAGCCCGGTAAAAGGGGCTGATTCCAGTGCGTCAAAGGGTTCCTCGAAATCAAGCCGCAGCAACTGTTGATGCCGGCTGATGACGCGCAACTTCGTGATGGTGGGTTGATGCTCCGCCGTCTGAAAGCTGCAGGCGATGCCCGTGGACTCCAGTTGGGTGCGCAATGCCCCGGCCGCTTCATCCGCGCCCACCACGCCGACCAGTTCCGCACCGGCACCCAGGGCCGCGATGTTCAACGCCACATTGGCAGCGCCGCCCGGCCGGTTTTCCGTCTCCGAGACCCGGACCACGGGCACCGGCGCCTCGGGCGAAACACGCGCCGTGGGCCCGTGCCAGTAGCGATCCAGCATGACATCGCCCGCCACCAGCACGCGGGCACCGCCAAAAGCGGGAACGGCAAGATCGGACATAGCGAGTTCCCCACAAGAAAACGTCGGAATGCTACCACAGCTGGATGCATCCCGGCGCGCCCGGTACACTGCCCGCCTTTACGGAGATAGCTCGCCTATGGCCCGCAAGAAAGCCCGGAATCGCCATCCTGCGCACCCGGCCAATCTGCCCATCTGGCTGGGCCTCGCCCTGGTGGTGCCCCTGGCCCAGCTCCCGTGGCGGTGGCTGCTCGGCCTGGGCCGGGGCGTCGGCCGGCTGAGCTGGCACCTGGCCCGGCAACGCCGCCATGTTGCCGAAACCAATATCCGCCTGTGTTTCCCCGAACTGGATACGGACGAGCAACGACGTCTGGCTCGGGAAAGCGTGATCAGCGCCGGCATAGCGATGATGGAACTGGTCGGGATCTATTTCCGCTTCCGTTTGTCGCTGGCATCGCGGATGGAAATCGAAGGCCGGGAGCATTTCGAGCAAGCGCGGCGGCAAGGCAACGGCGTTCTCCTGCTGGGCATGCACTTTACCAGCCTGGAAGTGGCCGGTTACCTGCTAAGCACCATCAGCCCCTACGGAGCGGTCTACAGGCCCAATGACAACCCCTTGCTGGACCGCATCATTCGACGCGGGCGCGGGCGCCACGTT
>CAJXLA010000164.1 GCA_913055795.1 uncultured Alcanivorax sp.
AGATGCAGAGCTACGGTGAGGCCGGCAGCGCCGCTGCCGATGATAAGCACATCGTGTCGATGAATGGCCATGGAAACTCCCGGCGGGCTGGGGAACCGCCAGTATACCGGCGCGCACCGGTGGGCGCGCAAGCGCCCGGGTGTCGCCTGCCCGGGCCATGGCCTGTAGACTGCCGGCTGATTGGTCCACGCGGAACAAAACGCGTGCTGCATGGTCTCAGGACCGGGTTCCGGGGGCGTCAGACAGTTGGGGGACACGGGTGACCACCGACAAGCAACTGGTCAAACAGGCGGGACGCGGGGATGAGCGCGCTTTCGAGTTGCTGGTGCTCAAGTATCAGCAGCGTATCTTCGCGCTCATCGGCCGCTATGTACGTGACCCGGATGAAGTTCAGGATGTCGCCCAGGAGACCTTCGTCAAAGCCTGGAATGCGCTGCCGCGTTTTCGGGGCGAGAGTGCCTTTTATACCTGGCTCTATCGCATTGCGGTCAATACGGCCAAGAATCATCTGGTTTCGAAGGGGCGGCGACCGCCCGGTTCGGATGTCGACGCCTCCGAGGCGGAACAGTATCCCGGCGGCGATCAGCTTCGGGATATCGGAACCCCGGAGTCCCAGGCGTTGTCACAGGAGCTGAGATCCGTGATCGAGCAGACCATCGAGGGTCTGCCCGAGGAATTGCGGCGCGCGGTCACGCTCCGTGAGTTCGAGGGGCTCAGCTACGAGGACATTGCCGCCATCATGGAGTGTCCCGTGGGAACCGTCCGGTCCCGGATTTTCCGGGCCCGGGAAGCCATTGATCAGGCCATGAAACCCTTGTTGTCGGATCAGTAGGGGCAAAAACAGGTGCGTTATGAGTGAATACACCCAACAGGAAGCATTGTCGGCCCTCGCGGACGACGAGGCCGGTGAGCTGGAGTTTCGTCGTATACTCCGTGAATTCGACGATGAGGATGCCGCCACCTGGCCCGCGATTTGATGCACGGCCAGGACAGTGTGGCCGTGCCGCGCGATTTTGCCGCCGGCGTGCGTAAAAATCTGGGTGCGCGGCGGCGACCGGCCTGGATGAACGGCGCGGCGCGCATGATGGTGGCCGCATCCGTGGCCGCGGCTACGGTTGTGGGCTGGCAGTTCTGGCAGGCGCCCGCAAGTTCGGGCAGCGGGGCGGGCCAACCGGTGGCCAGCAATCTGGAACGGGCCGCCCGCCTGAATGCGTCCGCCGGTGAAGCCGCCCTGGTATCCGGAAACCGGCAAGAGCCCGCCAGCAGCCAACGCGAGCGGTCCGTTTCTCTGCCCCCCGAGCGTGCGCAACATCTGAACAATCTCATGATTCGCCACAGTGATCTCACGGCCCGGCACGTCGGGCAGGGCATTACCGCCAACGCGCGTCTGGTCAATCTGGAATCGCGGAATGACTAGGATCGCGCTGGTCCTCATCGCGGCGCTGGCGGCGCTGCCGGCCGCGCAGGCGGCTGACGGTGATCCGCCGGAGGCGCGCGAGCTCCTTGCGGATATGGTTGCGGCCTATCAACAGCACAGCTTCAGTGGCCGTTTTCTCTACATGTGCGCGGGTCAGGTCAGCACCCTGGCGCTGGAGCGGTCCGTCATCGACGGGCAGGTCTATGAACGCGTAAGCCGTCTGCAGGGACCGGTCCGGGAAGTCATCCGCAACAATGGCCAGACCGTGTCCGTGCATCCGGACGATTCCAGCACGGTCCTGTCCTCGAGTGACGAGCTTGCCCCTTTCCGGTTCAAGGGCCGCGACGATATTCCCGAGCAATACAGCGCACAACTGGCCGGTCCGGGGCGGGTTGCCGGGCGCGCCGCCTGGCGGCTGCTTATCGAGCCCCGGGATAGTCATCGCTACGGTTATCGGCTCTGGCTGGATCAGCAAAGCCATCTGTTACTCAAATCCGAGGTGCTGAACGGCCGCAATGCGGCCCTGGAACGCGTGGAGTTTTTGTCGCTGAAGCTGGATCCCGGGCTGGAGCGCGCGGATTTCGCGTTGCCGGAAGACGCGGGCAGCGCCTGGTCGGAGGAAACCGGCGACGGCGCCACCGGCCCGGAAATCCAGCCCGGCTGGCTACCCGAAGGTTTCGCCATGGCTACCCGGGATGATCACCGCATCCGGGGGCGTACCGGGGTGCTCCATTCCGTCACCTACAGCGATGGTCTGGCGACCTTTACGCTCTTTGTGGAACCGGCGTCCTCTGCGAAGCCGGACGGCAATCTGCGGCGCAAGGGCCCGACCGTGGTGCTGGCCCGGCCCATACGTCAGGCCCGGCAGGGCTTTGTTATAACCCTGGTGGGTGAGGTGCCGCCGGACACCGCCCGGCGCGTACTCCGGGATGTGACGCTGGAGGCCAGCGGTGATTGAGCAACAGGGGCGTGTGGTGGCCCGGGAGGCGGACGCGGTCTGGGTCGAGACCGTGCGCAGTGGCAGCTGCGCGGCCTGCAATGCCGGTCGGGGCTGTGGTCAGGGCACGCTGGAGCGTCTGCAGTCCGATGGTCTGGCTCGTGTTCGTGCGCTCGCCGATGTGGCCGCCGAGGTGGGCGATCGGGTCGCCATCGGCATACCGGAACAGCTGTTGCTGCGCGGCACGCTGCGTGTCTATTTGCTGCCGCTGGTGTTGTTATTCGGCGGGGCCCTGGCGGGCCAATACCTGGGGTCCGGGGAGGAAACAGCCCTTCCGCTGGGCCTGCTCGGGCTGGCCTCGGGCTTTGTCTATAATCGCTGGTACAGTCGCCGGCACGAAGATGACCAGACGCATCAGCCCCGTGTTCTGCGGGTCCTGCCGAAGTCGGACGAGTCATTCATCAATCGGGAATCACAATAGAGGTCTTCATGCCAAAAGCCATGCATAACCCGAGATTGACGGTACTGCTGCTGGGGCTGCTGATGATCAGCTGCAAGCCCCAGGCCCAGACCCTGCCGGACTT
>CAJXLA010000165.1 GCA_913055795.1 uncultured Alcanivorax sp.
GTCCATGAACTCGATGATCTTCCCGGGCTGGACAAGAACCGAAAACACAGCATCGAGGTGGTGGTGGACCGGTTCAAAGTGCGCCCCGATCTGCGCAACCGACTGGCGGAATCCGTGGAGACGGCGCTGGGCCTGGCGGACGACATCGCCGAACTGGCGCCACTGGACGGCGATGGCGACACGCTTACCTTTTCCGCGCGCTTCGCCTGTCCCCGGTGCGGCTACAGCATCCCGGCCCTCGAACCCCGGCTGTTCTCGTTCAACAACCCGGCCGGCGCCTGCCCGGACTGTGACGGTCTGGGGGTACGGGAATTCTTCGATGAAGACCGGGTCATTGTCTCGCCGGAGCTGTCCCTGGCCGAAGGCGCCATTCGCGGCTGGGACCGGCGCAACGCGTACTACTTCCAGATGCTGCAGGCGCTGGCGGAGGCGCTGGATTTCGACATGGACCAGCCCTTCGAACAGCTGCCGGCGTCCGTGCGTCACAAGATCCTGCACGGCACCGGGCACGAGAAGGTGGAATTCCGCTACCAGAATGACCGCGGTGACGTGATCCGGCGCACCCATCCCTTCGAGGGTATTTTGCCCAACATGGAACGCCGCTACCGGGAGACGGAATCCGACGCCGTGCGCGAGGAACTGGGCCGTTACCTGACCACATCCCGCTGTGCCAGCTGCGGCGGCTCACGCCTGCGCGCGTCCGCGCGCCACGTCTTTATCGATAATCACAACCTGCCCGACATTACCCGTCTACCCGTGGGCCGGGCCTGCGCGTATTACGAACAACTGGAGCTGCCCGGCGCGCGCGGCGAAATCGCAGAGAAGATTCTCAAGGAAATCCGCGACCGGCTGCGCTTTCTGGTCAATGTGGGCCTGGATTATCTGACCCTGGAGCGCAGCGCCGACACCCTGTCCGGTGGCGAGGCCCAGCGTATCCGGCTCGCCAGCCAGATCGGGGCCGGGCTGGTGGGTGTAATGTATGTTTTGGACGAACCCTCCATCGGGCTGCACCAGCGCGACAATGCGCGTCTGCTGAACACCCTGACCCGGCTCAAGGATCTGGGCAATACCGTGCTGGTGGTGGAGCACGACGAAGAAGCCATTCGCAGCGCCGATCAGGTCATCGATATCGGCCCGGGCGCGGGCATTCACGGAGGTCGCATTATCGCCCGGGGAACAGCCCGCGAGGTGGCGGACAACACGGCTTCGCTGACGGGGGATTATCTCGCGGGCCGCAAGCGCATCCCGGTACCGGATCAGCGTGTGACGCCGGGCCGGGACCGGATCACGCTGAATGGCGCCAGCGGCAACAATCTGAAGAACGTGGACCTGTCCCTGCCACCGGGGCTGTTCACCTGTGTCACGGGCGTGTCCGGCTCGGGCAAATCCACGCTGATCAATCACACCCTGTATCCGCTGGCCGCCACCGAACTGAACCGGGCTACCACGTTACGGCCCTCGCCCTATAGATCCGTGGACAACCTGGCGCTGCTGGACAAGGTGGTGGACATTGATCAAAGCCCCATCGGCCGCACACCGCGTTCCAATCCGGCCACCTATGCGGGTCTTTTCACGCCCATCCGCGAACTCTTCGCGGGCACCCAGGAGGCACGTTCACGCGGCTACAAGGCCGGGCGCTTCAGTTTCAATGTGCGCGGCGGACGCTGCGAGGCCTGTCAGGGCGACGGCGTGATCCGCGTGGCAATGCATTTCCTGCCGGATCTCCACGTCCCCTGCGAGGAATGCGGCGGCGCGCGCTACAACCGCGAGACCCTGGAAGTGCTCTACAAGGGCAAGAATATTCATCAGGTGCTGGACATGACGGTGGAAGAGGCCCGGGAGTTCTTCGATCCCGTTCCGGCGCTGCGGCGCAAGTTGCAGACGCTGACGGAGGTGGGGCTGAGCTACATCAAACTGGGCCAGGCGGCCACCACCCTGTCCGGCGGCGAGGCCCAGCGCGTCAAGCTCGCCCGGGAACTCTCGCGCCGCGATACCGGCCGGACCCTGTACATCCTGGACGAACCCACCACCGGGCTGCATTTTCATGATATCCGATTGCTGCTGGATGTGCTCACACGGCTGCGCGAGCACGGCAATACCATTGTGGTGATTGAGCACAACCTGGATGTCATCAAGACCGCCGACTGGATCATCGACCTGGGCCCGGAAGGCGGTGACGGCGGCGGCGAGATCATCGCCGAGGGCACCCCGGAGGACGTCGCCCGGGTGGAACGCAGCCATACCGGGCGCTTTCTCGGCCCCATGCTCGAGCGCGAGCGGGCAGCAACCACGGAATAAGGTTTAGTCGGCTTTCCGGTTTTCCCGGGCGTCCGCCTCGGCCAGCAGCCGCTCGATGCGCCAGTACCACTGGCGTTCGCGTTCCTCGCGCAGGCGCCGATCGGCCTTGAGCCCCCGGAACAACGAACCGGCCATGAACACCATCAAAATCATGAACGGAAAAGCGGCCAGCACCGAGATGGTCTGCAGCGCCTGGAGGCCGCCGCTGAGCAAGAGCACGCCCGCCACCAGCAACTGCACCACGCCCCAGCTCACGCGCAACCAACGCCCGGGATTGAGCACGCCACGCGCGGTGAACATGCCCAGCACGAAGGTGGCCGAGTTCGCCGAGGTCACCACGAACAGCGCCACCAGCACCAGCGCCACCATGGTCACGATCCGCGCCAGGGGCAGCTGATTCAGGGTGGCGAAGAGGCCCGCGCTGATCTCGTCGGCCACGGCGTCGGCAATGCCGGCGCCCTCGAAGAGCTCGTAATAAAGTCCGGAGCCGCCGAAGACGGCGAACCAGACCATGCTTAGC
>CAJXLA010000166.1 GCA_913055795.1 uncultured Alcanivorax sp.
GTCTTGGCCGGCTTGGCCTTGAAAGTGGTTTCCTCGCCCGTGAACGGATTGATGCCCTTGCGCGCCTTGGTGGCGGGCTTCTTCTGGGTGGTGATCTTCATCAATCCGGGCAGGGTGAACTGGCCCGCGCCACGCTTTTTGATGTGGCCCTCGATGATATTGGACAACTCTTCGAGAACCGCGTTGACGTCCTTTTTGGTCAGGCCCGTGCGCTCCGCGATCGTGGTGGTGACCTGGGTCTTGGTCATGGGCTCGCGGATGGCCTTGACGTTGCTGGCAGCGGCTTTCTTCGCGACCGCCTTCTTGGCCGTTGCCTTCTTCGCTACGGCCTTCTTGGCGGTGGTCTTCTTTGCCGTCGTCTTTTTCGCGGCGGCTTTCTTCGCGGCTTTCTTCTTGGCAGCCATAATCGGTATGCCCCCTTGGGTATGGTTCTCTTGGATGGATTCGGCGGCTGGAATGGTCCGCCGTAACCCCCTGATGCTTGTACCGGTCCCGCACGAACCGGGTTCCGGAATACCGGCCCTTTATAGGACACGGGGCTTGTCTGAGCAAGGATGAGTCCCGTTTTTCCCGGTGATTTCGCCGTTTTTTTATACGCCACGGTCTTTGCATCTGCCGCCGCCATGGCTGCAACCGGGGTGAATCGCTATACTGGGCCGCCTTTAACGGGGCGCACCCCCGGTCGCGGCCCCGGCCTTTACTCGAGCGGACAAACGGATAGAGCATGCGAAGCCACTATTGCGGTGATCTCACAGCGGCCCACGAAGGTGAAACCGTGACCCTGTGTGGCTGGGTCCACCGCCGCCGGGACCATGGCGGCGTGATTTTTCTGGATATGCGCGACCGCGCCGGCCTGGTGCAGGTGGTCTTTGATCCGGACACGGAAGAAGCCTTTGAACGCGCCGACCGGGTGCGTGGCGAATACGTGCTGCGCTTGACGGGCCGGGTGCGCATGCGCGACGAAGCCGTGCGCAATCCGCGCATGGCCACCGGCGATATCGAGGTGCTGGGGCAGGAGCTGGAGATCCTCAACGAGGCGGAAACCCCGCCGTTCGAGCTGGACGAATACACCCATGCCGGCGAGGAAGTGCGTCTCAAGTACCGCTACCTGGATCTGCGCCGTCCGGACGTGCTGGAGAACTTCCGTGTGCGTTCGCGAGTGACCGCCGAGACGCGCCGCTATCTGGAAGAGCAGGGGTTCATGGATGTGGAAACCCCCGTGCTCACCCGGGCCACGCCCGAGGGCGCCCGCGATTATCTGGTGCCCAGCCGCACCCACGCGGGTGAATTCTTCGCCCTGCCGCAGTCGCCGCAGCTGTTCAAGCAGCTGCTCATGGTGTCGGGCTTTGATCGCTACTACCAGATCGCCAAGTGTTTCCGCGACGAGGATCTGCGCGCCGACCGTCAGCCCGAGTTCACCCAGATCGATCTGGAGGCGGCCTTTGTCACCGAGGACGACGTCATGGCCGTGAGCGAGGGCCTGATCCGGCATCTGTTCAAGACGGTGCGGGACGTGGAGCTGCCCGAATTTCCGCGCATGGGTTGGGCCGAGGCCATGCGGCGCTTCGGCTCCGACAAACCGGATCTGCGCATTCCGCTGGAGTTCGTGGATGTCGCGGATCTGGTCGCCGATGTGGACTTCAAGGTCTTCAGCGGGCCGGCGCAGGATCCGCGCGGGCGCGTGGCGGCCCTGAAAGTGCCGGGCGGCTGCGAGCTTACCCGCAAGGAGATCGATGATTACACCGAATTCGTGGGGATCTATGGCGCCAAGGGGCTGGCCTATATCAAGGTCAATGACGCCGGCGCGGGCGCCGAGGGGCTGCAGTCCCCGATTCTCAAGTTCCTGACCGAAGACGCCATCGATGGCATGCTCCGGCGCACCGAAGCGCAAAGCGGCGATCTGATCTTCTTCGGCGCGGACAAGGCGTCGGTGGTCAATGAAGCGCTGGGCGCGTTGCGCGTGCGCCTGGGGCATGACCAGAACATGGTCGAAGGCGACTGGGCGCCGCTCTGGGTGGTGGATTTTCCCATGTTCGAGCGCGAAGACGACGGCAGCTGGCAGGCACTGCACCATCCCTTTACGCGCCCGGCCGGCGATGTGGAGGAGTTGAAAAGGGATCCGGAGAACGCGCTCTCGCGGGCCTACGACATGGTGCTCAACGGCACCGAGCTGGGCGGCGGCTCCCTGCGTATCCACGAGCCGGAGACCCAGTCGGCGGTGTTCGAGGCACTGGGCATCGGTGACGACGAAGCACGGGAGAAATTCGGCTTTCTGCTGGAAGCGCTGCGCTATGGTGCACCGCCCCATGGCGGGCTGGCCTTCGGTCTGGACCGGCTGGTGATGCTGCTCGCCGATTGCGAGTCCATACGGGATGTTATTGCCTTCCCCAAGACCCAGACCGCGGCTTGCCTGATGACGTCCGCACCGTCGCCCGTGGATTCGGCGGCGTTGCGCGAACTCAACATCAGTGTGCGCAAGAGCGAGGGCAACCAATCCTGATTCGGACAAGGCGGGGATTCGAGCATGGCCGGACACAGCAAGTGGGCGAACATCAAGCACAAGAAGGCCGCGCAGGACGCCAAGCGTGGCAAGATCTTCACCAAGCTGATCCGCGAGATTCAGGTGGCCGCGCG
>CAJXLA010000167.1 GCA_913055795.1 uncultured Alcanivorax sp.
CAGTACCGGCGGCTGTTCGGCGCCTACATGCAGCGCGTGGCCGCGGAGGCGGGCGTATGACACCGCGTCAGGAACTCACCATCATCAGTGACTGGATCCCGCAGGGATCCACGGTGCTGGACCTGGGCTGTGGCGACGGCGCGCTGCTGGCGCACCTGGAAAAGCGCGGCGTGCGCGGCTACGGGCTGGAAATCGACGAGGACAATCTGGCGCACTGCTTCCGCTCCGGGCTGAACGTGATCAAGCAGGACATCGACGAGGGGCTGGACAACATCACCACCCAGCGCTTCGACTTCGTGCTCATGACCCAGGCGCTGCAGGCCGTGCACCGGCCGGACCAGGTCCTCACGGACATGCTGCGCGCCGGACGGGAGGCGGTGGTGACTTTTCCGAACTTCGGCCACTGGCGGGTGCGCGCCTATCTGGCGCTGATCGGACGCATGCCGTTGTCGGAGAATCTGCCGTACCAGTGGTACGACACGCCCAATATTCACATGTGCACGGTGCGCGACTTTGAACTCTTCTGTCAGGAAAACGACGTCACCATTACCGAGCGCATTATCATGAACCGCCACCACAAATCCGGCTGGCTGGCGCGTCTGTTCCCCAATGTCTTCGGCGAAACCGCCATCTACCGCGTGACCCGCTGACGGAGGCGCTATGGAGATCCCCGGCGACCGTATCGTGCTCGCTTCCGGCAACGCCAAGAAAGCCGCCGAGATGCAGACCATTCTCGAGCCCCTGGGCCGCACCGTGGTGCGCCAGAGCGAGTTCGACGTGCCCGAGGCGGCGGAGACCGGCCTCACCTTCGTGGAAAACGCCCTGCTCAAGGCGCGCAACGCCGCACAATACACCGGGCTGCCCGCCGTGGCCGACGACTCCGGCATCGAGGTGGACGCGCTCGACGGCGCGCCGGGGATCTATTCCGCGCGCTTCGCCGGCCCGGACGCCGGCGACGACGCCAACAACGCCAAACTCCTGGAAGAGTTGCGCGATGTGCCGGACGAGCTGCGCACCGCGCGCTACCAGTGCCTGATCGTGCTGCTGCGCCACGCCGAGGATCCGGTGCCGATTATCTGCCAGGGAAGCTGGGCCGGACGCATCCTGCACGCACCGCGTGGCAGCGGCGGTTTCGGCTATGACCCCTACTTCTTCGATCCGGAATGGGATCTGAGCGCCGCCGAGATGGACCCGGACCACAAGAACCGCATCAGCCACCGGGGCAAGGCGCTGAATCAGCTTATGAAGGCGCTGGAAGGAGAGCGGATTTGAGTCAGAATTTGTGAGGTCCATATAGCCAGATGCTTCCCCTTTCCGGCATATAAACTTTCAGGGAGGAGAAAGGGGTGAATGACCAGCGGGACGACGACCTGGACGACACCGCCCCCGAAGACGATATCAGCTCGGCCAGCGGCGAATTTCTGGTCTATGAGACAGGAGACGGCACAACGCGGGTGGAGTGCCGATTCGAGGAGGACACGGTCTGGCTGAGCCAGGCGATGGTCGCGGAGCTCTACGACAAGGACGTGCGCACCATCAACGAGCACCTCAAGAATATCTTCAGCGAGGGCGAGCTGGCGCCGGAGGCAACTATCCGGAAATTCCGGATAGTTCGTCAGGAGGGCGCCCGGGAGGTCACCCGAACCATTGAGCACTACAGTCTGGACGCCATTCTGCCGGTGGGCTATCGCATACGCAGCCAGCGCGGCACCCGGTTCCGCCGCTGGGCCACGGACCGGCTGCGCGAATACCTGACCAAGGGCTTCGTCATGGACGACGAACGGCTGAAAAACCCGCCGGGGCCGGGTGTGCCGGACTACTTCGACGAGCTGCTCGAGCGCATCCGCGATATCCGCGCCAGCGAGCGGCGTATGTATCTGCGGGTGCGGGATATCTTTGCCCTGGCCGCTGACTACGAGCCCCGTCCCGAGGAAACCCAGCGGTTTTTCCAGGAGATCCAGAACAAGCTGCACTATGCGGCCACCGGGCACACGGCCCCGGAGTTGATTCACCAACGCGCCGACCATTCCGAACCCAACATGGGCCTGACCAGCTGGAAGGGCGACGAGGTCCGGGTCGGGGATGTGACCGTGGCCAAGAACTATCTCTCGGCGGGCGAGATCACCGAACTCAACCGCATCGTCACGATGTGGCTGGATTTCGCCGAGGATCAGGCCCGACGGCGGCGCCAGGTTTTCATGGAGGACTGGCGGGAAAAACTGGATCAGTTCCTGGCCTTTAATGACCGGGATGTGCTGGCAGGCTGTTGAAAAACCCGTTGCGTACTCAGGCTTTCAGGCTGGTTCGCAATCGAGGCGCCATTTTGAAGGCGTGTGTCTACACGTCGAAAAATGGCAACGATGAGTGCGGGCCAGCCTGAAAGCCCCGCAGGGCGAGGCCTGAAGCGCCCATCTGCTGCACTTTGTCGCTCGGAAAGGGAACCACCCTTCCCGTCGCAACAAAGCACACCAGCTGCACGCTTCAG
>CAJXLA010000168.1 GCA_913055795.1 uncultured Alcanivorax sp.
TCATTTCCAGGGTTTTCTCATCCGGTTCCATGCCCTGGGCCCGTTGTTTTTCCTCGGCGACAATGCGCATCACCTTGCCCGCCTGTTCACCGCCCATCACGGCCGTGCGGCTGTTGGGCCACGCGAAGATGAATTCCGGGTCCAGCCCGCGCCCGCACATGGCGTAGTTGCCGGCCCCGTAGGAGCCGCCGATGACAATGCTGATGCGCGGCACCCGCGCATTGGCGACCGCCTGAATCATCTTGGAACCGTGCTTGATGACCCCGTTCTGCTCGGCATCCGTGCCGACCATGAAGCCCGTGGTGTTGTGCAGGAAGAGCAGGGGACGATCGGATTGATCACAGAGCTGAATGAACTGGGCCGTCTTGGCCGCGCCCTTGGGGGTGATGGGGCCGTTGTTGCCGATGACGCCCACGGGATGCCCCTGGAGTTTCATCCAGCCGCACACGGTGGCGCTGTCCCAGTCGTTCTTGAAATCCAGGAATTCGGAATCGTCGGCAATGCGCGCGATGATTTCGCGCACGTCATAGGGTTTTTTCGGATCGTCCGGGACCACACCCAGCAATTCCTCGGCGTCGTAACGCGGTGGCTTGCTGTCCGCACCCGTGTCCTGCCGGTTGGCGAGATCCCACTGGAGCATGTCCATGATCTCGCGCGCCTGGCGAATGCCGTCGGCGTCATCCTCGGCCAGGTATTCGGCCGTGCCCGCCACTTCAGCATGCATCTCGGCGCCCCCCAGGTCCTCGTCGGTGGCTTCTTCCCCGGTGGCTGCTTTCAGCAACGGTGGACCGGCGAGAAACATCTTGGCCTTGTTGCGCACCACAATGCAGTAATCGGACAGGCCGGGCTGGTAGGCGCCGCCGGCGGTGGCATTGCCGTGCACCACGGTGACCTGGGGTACGCCCTGCGCGGACAGGCGGGCCTGATTGGCAAAGGTGCGCGCGCCCTTGACGAAGATCTCGGAGGCATAGTTCAGGTTGGCGCCGCCGGATTCCGAGAGCGCGATAACGGGCAGTTTCTGTTGCGCGGCGATTTCCTGCAGCCGGAGGCTCTTTTCCAGACCAGCGGGTGAAACCGTACCGCCCTTGATGGCGGAATTGGACGCGGATACCAGACAGCGAATCCCGGCGACATACCCGATGCCCGCGATGCTGCCGCCGCCGGCTTCGGTGCCGTCCTTGTCGTCATGCATCTTGTAGCCGGCCAGACCCAGCAGGCTCAGCCAGGGCGAGCCGGGATCGAGCAGACGCTGGACGCGTTCATGGGGCAGGAGCTGGCCGCGCTTTTCGAATTTTTCACGCTTGCTTTCCGCGTGCTCGGTAACCTTCTGCTCGATAGCGCGGAATTCCTCCACGGCGTCCAGCAGCGCCTGATGATTGCGCTGGAACTCCTCGGAGTTGGGATCAAGCTGGGATTCGATGACCGGCATGGTGACCTCTCGACTCGGGTGTTCGCTACAGGTCCTTCAGTGCTTCCGGGATGACGGCCCGGTGGAAGCCCTCGAAGGGTCGGGAATTGTTGTGGTCGGGCAGGGGAAAGATCGCCGGATTGCCCTGGCTGGCGGCGCCGTCAATGCGCAAGGTGTCGCCGCTGATAAAGGCCGCCGCCTCGCTCAGCAGAAAACAGATCGCGCCCGAGACTTCCGCCTCCATGCCCATGCGCTTGAGGGGCACGGCATCCTTGAGCGTCTTGACCACCTGCTTGAAACCTTCCGGGTAGGTGTCCATGCCGCTGGAGGCGACCCAGCCCGGCGCGACCGCGTTCACGCGTACGCCCGAGCTGGCCCATTCGACGGCGGCTGTCTTGGTGAGGTTGTCCATGCCCGCGCGCGCGGCCCCCGAGTGCCCCATGCCGGGCATGCCGCCCCACATATCGGCGACAATGTTCACAATGGCGCCGCCGTTGCGGTTCATGCCCTGGGTATAGACTTCACGCGCCATGATGAAACCGCCGGTGAGGTTGGTGCGCACCACGGTTTCCCAGCCTTTCTGGCTGATGGCCGCCAGCGGCGAGGGGAACTGACCGCCGGCGTTGTTCACCAGGCCGTGCACGACACCCTGTTCTTCGTAGATCGCGCTCACGGTCTCGCGCACCTTGTCCTCGTCCCGGATATCACAGCTGTGCCAGAAGGCCTGGCCGCCGTCCT
>CAJXLA010000169.1 GCA_913055795.1 uncultured Alcanivorax sp.
TGCCCGCTGCCAGCCAGAGCCGGGTGGGCAGCTGTTCCGAACGCTCGAAATAGTCCTCGACGCATTGGGCCAGGGTGGCGCGTTCGAGCGGCACCAGGCCCTGATACTGGCGTCCCTGGTCCGGCATGATGGTTATGGCCATGCGCCCCTGCCCCAGCAGGTCACTCAGCGGCGGCTGCTCCGTGCTTTCCGACAGTTCGTCGTAGCGGGCCAGCCCGCGCAGATGGCCTTCATGGTCGCATTCGGCCATGAGCAGCCGTATGGGGCCGTCGCCCTGAGCCTGCAGGCTGAGCCGGCCCTCGAATTTCAGCGTGCTGGACAAAAGTGCCGAGGCGGTCAGGCTTTCCGCCAGCAGGCCGCGCAGCAAAAGCGGATAGTCGCGGCCGGCGAGCGCCGGCTCCAGACTGGATTCCAGATGCACGATCTCGCCGCGCAGGTCCGAGTCCGGAAACAGAAAACGTTGTCGGAAATCGTTGTTCTCGCGCATGGACTCTCTCTCGAAGGGCGGCGCTATTGTGCGCAAACCGCTGGTGGCTGGGAAGTCCGGAAGGGACGCAACCGCCCCTGTTCATTCGCCGTCCTGACGCAGCCGACGCAGGGCCCGGCGGTCACGCTTGTCGGGCCGGCGCGGCGGCGCGGGCCGGGTGCCGGCGGCGCGCCGGTGTTCCGCGGCCTCGGCCCGTTTCTTCCGGGATTGTTCCGTCTCGCGGTAGAGTTGCTCCGCCTGACTGGCCGGACCGCGCTTCGCCGCGAGATCGAGCACTTCCACCTCGAAGCTCTGCGATTCCTTGGTGATCTCCAGCATCATGCCCGGCGTCACCGTCTTGCCGGGTTTGGCCTTCTGGCCGCCGACCTGAACCTTGCCGCCTTCGACGGCATGCTTGGCCAGTGAGCGCGTCTTGAAAAAGCGCGCGGCCCAGAGCCAGGAGTCGAGTCGTACATTATCCGGCATGGGCGGACTCCGGGAGCACGTCGGTGAAATCGGCGATGGCGGGGAAGGGCCGGGTGTGCTCGCGCGGGGGCCGGCTGGAGTCCGGATGCAGAATGCTCCAGTTCTCCGCGATACCGTAGTCCCGGGCCGCGTGCAGTACCTTGAGCGAATCGTCCACCAGCAGCGCGGAATCCGGATCAAAGGCGCGCTCGCCACGCAGGGCGTCCCAGAATCCGGGATCCTCCTTCGCCAGGCCGAAGTCGTGACTGCTGTGCAGCCCATGGAACCAGCGATCAATACCCGTGCATTCGCTTTTCAGCGCCAGCGCGTCCGGATGGCAGTTGGTCACCATGATGAGTTGCCGGCCGCTGTCGCGCAGTCCACGCAGAAAGGACTCCGCCCCCGGCCGCAGTGCAATATGGTGTGCCACCTCCCGTTTGAGCGCGGCCATGTCCAGGTTCAGCTCGCGCGACCAGAAATCCAGGCAGTACCAGTTCAGGGTGCCCAGGTGCGCGTCCAGCCGGGCATGAACGTGCTGCACGGCTTCCTCGTGCGACAGCCCGGTGGTGTCGGCGTAACGGCGGGGCACATAGCGTTGCCAGAAGAAATTGTCGAAGGACAGATCCAGCAGCACGCCATCCATGTCCAGCAGCACGGTTTCGATGGGATCCCAGTTGATCATGGCGTGGCTGCTCGCGTGGCTCGGGATGATGGATGCTTCTATGATAAGTTACCCGCTTTCCATGTTCGAGTCCCGGGAGCGCGCCCATGGAGGACAAGCCCAGGGTGCTGGATACGCGGCTGGTCACCTCCAGCAAGCTGTTCGGCATCGAGGAAATGCACCTGCGTTTCAGCAATGGTGTCGAGCGCACCTTCGAGCGCCTGCGCACACCGCCCATCGCCGCGGTCATGATGGTGCCGGTTCTGGACGACGGCGATACCGTGCTCATGATCCGTGAATACGGCGCCGGGGTGGAGGACTATGTGCTCACCCTGCCCAAGGGGTCCTTCGAGCATGGCGAGGACTGGCACGAGGCGGCCAACCGCGAACTCAAGGAGGAAGTGGGTCACGGCGCGCGCGAGCTAAAGCTGATGAAGGAACTGAGCCTGTCGCCGGGCTATATGGGTCACCGTATTCAGGCCGTCCTCGCGCGCGGGCTCTATGAG